>CAZRKW010000035.1:0-23681 GCA_964600355.1 uncultured Acidobacteriaceae bacterium | reverse complement strand
CCCTTGGGCACGATCACCAGAAGATAGATGTTCACGGCAATTGTGATCAGCAGGATTCCCAGCGTGAACCGCTCATGCCCCAGCACCCACTTCAGGCCGTGATCGTACGCGCGCAGCATGAAATCGAAGCACTTTTCGGTGGTGCGGTAAATTCGCCCATGCGTCTGCCCTTCTTTCCGCTTCAGCAGATGGGCGCACATCATCGGGGTCATCGTCAGGGAAACCAGCAGCGAAACCAGAATCGACACGGAAAGTGTGACGGCAAACTCGCGGAACACCCGCCCCACAATGCCGGCCATCAGCAGGATCGGAATGAACACGGCAACCAGAGACAACGTCATGGAAAGAACCGTGAAGCCGATTTCCTGCGCTCCGCGCAAAGCGGCTTCGAAGGGGCGCATCCCCTGCTCGAAGTACCGGGTGATGTTTTCGATCACGACGATGGCATCATCGACCACAAATCCCGTGCAAATCGTGAGGGCCATCAGCGAGACGTTGTCGATGCTGTAGCCGAACAGGTACATCACGCCGAATGTGCCGAGCAGCGAAACCGGAACCGCAACGCTGGGAATCAGCGTGGCGCGCACGCTGCGTAAAAAGACGAAAACCACCAGAACCACCAGAACGATCGAAACCAGAAGAGACCGCTCGGCTTCGCGGATCGAGGGACGGATTCTCGCGGACCGGTCCGACGTGACTGTTACTTCGATTCCCGCCGGAATCGAAGCCTGCAGCGCGGGAAGCGCCTGCCGCACGTGGTCGATCGTGTCGATGATATTGGCGTTGGGCTGCCGGTAGACCTGCATCGTCACGCACGGGCGGCCGTTGAAATAGCCGGCGGTGCGGATGTTCTCGGTGGAATCCCGGACCTCCGCGACATCCGACAACTTGATGGCGGCGCCATTGTGGTAGCCGACGATCAGCGGCTTGTAATAATCGGCCTTCAGGAGTTGGTCGTTCGCAAGGATGTCCGCCGTCGTGCCGTCGTCCCAGATCTGACCTTTCGGCACATTCGCGTTCTGCTGGCTCAGCATGTTCTTTACATCCTGCAGACCGAGCCCATAGCTGTTTAACTGGGTGGGATTGATTTCCACGCGAACCGCGGGGAGCGAGCTGCCGCCCACGTATACCTGCCCCACGCCGGAAACCTGCGACAGTTTCTGCTGCATGATCGTCGACGCAGCGTCATAGAGGCGCCCTGTATCGTAGATCCTGGACGTGAGAGCGATCACCAGGATCGGATCGTCAGCCGGATTCACCTTCTGATACGTGGGATTGTTCGGAAGGTTCGCCGGCAGGTAGCTGCGAGCGGCGTTGATGGCGGCCTGGACGTCTCGGGCGGCGCCATCAATGTTGCGGTTCAGGTCGAACTGCAGGGCAATGGAGGTGCTGCCGAGGTAGCTCGACGAACTCATCTCCGTGACGCCCGCGATGCGCCCGAATTGGCGTTCGAGGGGCGTGGCCACCGAGGAGGCCATGATTTCCGGGCTCGCGCCGGGCAGGCTTGCCTGCACGCTGATCGTCGGATAATCGACTTGAGGCAGCGCCGCGATCGGCAGCACCAGAAACCCGATGATCCCGGCGAGCGCCACCGCTATCGTCAGCAGCGTAGTGGCCACCGGCCGGTGGATGAAAGGTGTAGAGACGTTCATCCCTGAATCCGCCCAAGATGGCCGTGAATCGTCCAAGCCAATTGCATAGTTAAAAAGGACGCCGGGCTAGGCATTATGGTTTCGGTAACCAGAACAGTGTGAGGCTTGGCCGGAAGTCATCTCCGCCAAGCTTCCAACTATCTAGTGTCTGACAAAACGCACCAGCCGGACAAGGGGAGTACTGTGGAGGAGGTTCGGGATCAGGAACGCGGGCACGAAGCCGGAAACGGCAATCGAGAAGCGAATGCCGTTTAAGGAACCGGCGGTGCCGCTCCTCGCGCTGAACTCACCGGTTACTGGCTGGCATAACCCGAACCGCGCTTGGGCCACGCGGTTCGGGGGCAATCCTCTCGAAGGTCAGCTGCCCTTTTGGACCCGCAGATTGTTGGTGACGGCGAACACGTTCGGCACGGTGTTCGCGCGGATTCCTGCCACGTCCTTGTCTGCATCGCTATTGACCACGCCTTCGAGGGTTACATGGCCGTTGTCCACGATGATATGGATCGCCGCCACGGCCATGTCCCCGTAGCGCTGCAGCGACGGGAACGAATAAATTGACTGAAACTCGGCGCGCCGAATCTGGTCGTCCATGGGAGAGGGAGGAAGCACCTGGATCTGATTGTCCACCGACTCGACGCCTTCGATGCCCTTCACCGCTTTGCCCGCGTCGTCTTTAATGTCCGGCCGCGTGACCTGGCCCGTCAGAGTTACCTTTTCGCCGTCCACGCGGTACGCCAGGTTGTCGAAGACGGAATAGTAGGGAAGCAGCACCAGTTGATGCCGCACCTCGTTCATCAGCCAGGCTTGATTGCCTGAACCTCGTGGCGCCCCTTGCGCGCGGCAAGGAAGCGAGATCGACCCCAACACCACCGACAACGCTGCAAACAGCAAGAACTTTTTCATTTTTGTCTCCTGATGGCTCGGTTCTTAATCCTGGCCATGAATTCTTTGGAATGAGCTTTTAAGTGACGTCTGCCCAAAATTCAGTTTCTTCTTGAGATGTGGCGACAAACATGGGCTTCGTTCGCGCCACAAGCCGGCGCTGTTTCCTTTTTTCAACGCTGGAAGCGCTCGCGGGAGAATTCACATAATTCTCAGTGCCCGCAGATTGGTCGGCAACAGCTCCGGCAATTGTGTTCATGATCGCCTCCGTTGTCTCAACATATGCGCGCGGGCGTTTTCAGACCATACCGGAATGTCCCAAGCTATCTTGAGAAGGTACGTTACGCGGAAGATTGCCGTTGGACACTAAACCGTTGAAGAGGTTGAAGAAATCGATGTTGACGCGCTGTTGGGGCGGCCTGACACGCTCTTTCTAACGCTTCGCTTCGACGAAGATCACGCAGCTCGGCTCGGGAGAGTCGGTGAGGACTTTGCCGGTGGGAGCTAGGCCGCCCGTGGTCGGGTTCACTCGCAGTATGGCGATGTTTGCGGAATTTTGATTGGCCGCAAAAAGGAACTGCCCTGTGGGATCCAGCGCGAAGGCGCGCGGAGTTTTGCCTTCGGTTGAAATGTGCTGGGTCGGCGAGAGCGTGCCGGTATTCGCATCGATGGCAAATACTCCGATGCTGTCGTCGCCGCGATTGGAGGCGTAGACGAACTTACCCTCGCGATCCAACTGAATCTCCGCCGCCGTACTTTTTCCGGCAAAGCCTTCCGGCAAGGTGGAAACCGTTTGGAGCTCCTTCACTGCCCCGCGAGCGGCATCGTAAGCGAAAGTGGTGATCATCGATCCCATTTCGCTGATCAGATAGAGATACCGGCCGTTGGGATGAAACGCCAGGTGGCGCGGTCCCCAGCCGGGATGCAAAGCGATAAAAGGCGGATCGTTCGGCTCGAGCGAACCGGTGGAGAGGTTGAGGCGGTAGACGAAGACCTTGTCGAGGCCGCGGTCGGCGACGATGACGAAGCGATTGTCCGGCGAGACGATCGCGGAGTGCGCATGCGGACCGGCTTGCCGCACGGGGTCGATACTCGATCCGTGATGTTGATCGAATCCCGAAGCCTCGCCCAGGCTCCCGTCGATGCGGATGGGAAAGGCGGCCACGCTGCCGCTGCCAAAGTTCGCCGCGAGGAGAATTTTCCCCGTCTTATCGATCGCCAAATGGCATGGGCCAACGCCCTTTGACGACACCCTGTTTAGAAATATGAGTTTGCCGGTTTTCGTATCCATGGCATACGCGCTGATGGTGTTTCCCGGTTCGGCTCCTCCTCCGTACTCATTCGCGGCATAGAGAAAGCGGCGGGTCGGATGCACGATTAGCCACGCAGGGCTGGCGGTCGCAGCGGCCAGCCCAAGCGGCAGGGTTTCTCCGGTAGAAGGCCAAAAGCGATACAGGTAGATGCCTTTGCTCGCATGATGCGTGTACGTGCCAATGTAGACGAAATAACTCTTTCCTCGAGGGGAGGCGCCCAATCCCACACCGTTCACGAGCAGCAGCAGGATAAAAAGTGCGGTGGTGGTTTTGCGGGATAACTCTTTGCCGCGGGTTGCGAGCCGTCGAAAAGTGCGCCTGAGGTCCATCTCCACGATTGGCGGAGTATAGCACCTGGCCGAATCTGCGGATTCTGAGTGGCGCGACATGCGGCGCGCGGCGGCTCGCGGTAATTATGTAGAGATCAGTAATGACCAGAGCGTGACCCGGTTGTTTCCAGCGCGAGTTCAGGAGTACGATGTGCCCAATTTGGAGGGCTCATCATGAATGTAGCTAGGCGGAAGTCGGTCGGATTGTTTTTGGCCGCGTGGGGAATGATAGCGGGCGTCGCAGTCGTTCGCTTGCAGGCTGGTCCGCGCCCAAACGGGGCCATTGCACAGACCCAGGCAAGCGGTGTGTCCGTGGGCGCGGATAACGTGGGTGGAGTGGTCGCCAGCGCGAACGGACCGGAAGCGGGCGTGTGGGTGATCGCCGAGACCAACGACTTTCAGACCAAGTTCCGCAAGATCGTCGTCACCGACGATCGCGGTCGCTACCTGATTCCCGATCTGCCCAAAGCCAATTATAAGATTTGGGTGCGTGGCTACGGACTGGTGGATTCGCAGCCGGTCGATGCCAAGCCGGGGCAAACATTGGCCCTCACTGCGGTGGCAGCTCCGTCACCCGCCGCGGCGGCGCAGTACTATCCTCCGAATTATTGGTATTCCATGCTGCAGATCCCGCCCAAAGACGCGTTTCCGATGACGGTTCCCGGGCAGGGTTCCTTCCTCGAATTGCACACCGGCCGCACCATACAGACGCAGGCCGATTACATCTGGGGCCTTCGAAGAGGCTGCGAAGTCTGCCACCAGATGGGGACCAAAGCCACGCGCGAAGTGAGCCGGAGATCGGCAGTTTCCCGACGATCCGGGAAGGATGGGAGAGAAAGCTGGAAGTCGGCCAGGGCGGCCGCGAGTTGCACACGACCCCGGCCTTGGGCCTCAGCGATCCCACGGCGATGAATCTATGGGTCACCTGGATGGAGCAAATCTCCAAAGGCGCATTGCCGCCGGTCCCACCACGGCCGCAGGGTGTGGAGCGCAACCTGGTCCTTACCATGTGGGACTTTGCGACTCGCACTGCCTTCCCTCACGATCTGATCAGCACCGATAAGCGGAAGCCGACCGTGAATGGCAATGGTCACGTCTACATCGTCGACTGGGCCGAGGGCGCGGTCAGCATCATCGATCCGGTGGAGAACACCGACCAGATCGCGAGAGTTCCGCTGCGCAACGAAGAGTGGCGCAAACAGTTCAAGAGCGGGGAGCCGGACGTGATGCCGGAGTACCCGTCTCCCTATTGGGGCAAGGAGCTGAAGCAGGTTCGTCTCGATCCCGTGAATGCCGGGCCGGGCATGATGGACAGCAAGGGCCGCACCTGGTTCAACGTGCAGTCCCGGCTGGACGTTCCGGCCTATTGCCAGGCGGGCTCCGATAATCCGTTCGCCAAATACTATCCGTTGAAGCAGCGCCGCCAGCGCAACGAAGGCGTCGCGTATTACGATCCCAAGACGAGCCAGTTCACGGTAATCGATACTTGCACCGGCGGCTCGCACACGGCATTCGGCTACGACAAGGACGAGACGTTTTACATGAGCGCGCGGGGCGTTTACGGGCTCAGCTGGGTAAAAGCGCGCGTCTGGGACGAGTCGCACGATCCGGAGAAATCGCAAGGCTGGTGCCCCGCGATTCTCGATTACAACGGTGACGGCAAGATCACCAAGCCCTGGACCACGGCGGACCAGCCGCCCGACCCGAAGCTTGACCGCATGATTCCCGGCCCTACGGGCTACATCATCGCTGTAAGCCCCACCGATGGAAGCGTTTGGTTTCACACCACCGATCTGATCCCCGGACGAATCGTTCGTATGGATGTGGGAACGCACCCGCCGGAAACATGCATCGCGGAGGAGTATGAGCCGCCGTTCAGCGTAAAGGATCAGGACGGCTATGGCCCGCAAGGGATCGACGTGGATTCCAACGGCGTTGTGTGGGTCGGCCTCACCGGCAGCGGTCAGCTGGCCAGCTTCGACCGGCGCAAGTGCAAAGTGAAGAACGGCCCGACGGCTACCGGCCAGCACTGTCCCGAAGGCTGGACGCTCTATCCCGTTCCTGGCCCGCAATTCAAGGGAAGTAACGTGGCCGCGGATTATTTCTACAACGACTGGGTCGATCGCGCCAACACGCTCGGTTTGGGCAATGACGTACCGGTTGTGACCGGTACGGGTTCCGATTCGTTGATTGCCTACCTGCCTTCCACAAAAAAGTGGGTCACCTTGCGAGTGCCTTATCCGATGGGCTTCTTCACGCGCAGCCTGGACGGCCGCATCGACGATCCCAAAGGCGGCTGGAAGGGGCGAGGGTTGTGGTCGGCGGTCGAGAGCCGCGTGGTGTGGCACACCGAAGGAGGCTGGGGCACGCGGCCCTATGCCGTCCATTTCCAGCTGCGGCCTGATCCGCTTGCCAAGTGAAACAGAGCGGGGGCGCTCGGGCGACTCGCGAGCGCTCCCCGTGCCTTTGAGAACCGTCAGATTGATGTATTGCTTCAAAAAATGGCGCGGCAGCATTTTTATTTCGAGCTGCCTCGGTTTGTTTTTTTCTGCTGTGTTGTTGCCGCCTCGACTTCTGGGCCAGTCCTCTTCGAGTGCGCCATCAGGTAGCGGGCCGGCAAGTTCCGCGTCTTCGGGAATTCCTCACTTGCGCAAGCAGGGAACCGCGAGCCAACTCATCGTCGACGGCAAACCCTTCCTCGTTCTGGCCGGGGAACTCAACAACGATAGTTCCAGCAGCCTCGAATATATGAAGGCGGTGTGGCCGAAGCTCGTGCGGGCAAGACTCAACACCGTCCTCACGCCCGTTTCCTGGGCACAGGTCGAGCCGCAGGAAGGCAAGTTCGATTTCACCGTACTCGATGCCATCATCCGCGAGGCACGCGAGCGCAATTTGCATCTCGCGCTTTTATGGTTCGCGAGCTGGAAGAACGGCCTGTCCAGCTATCCTCCCGATTGGGTCAAGAAGGATTTCGAACGCTTCCCCCGCGCGCAGATCCAAAACGGAAGGTCGATCGAGCTGCTCACACCGCTGAGCGATGCGAACCGGGACGCCGACGCCCGCGCATTCGCCGCGCTGATGCGGCACGTGAAGGAAGTCGATGGCCGGCAGCACACCGTCATCATGATCCAGGTGGAGAACGAAATCGGATTCCAGGGCGATTCCCGCGACCGTTCGCCTGCGGCCAACGAGGCTTTCGAACGGCCGGTGCCGAAGGAGCTGGTGGATTTCCTCCAGCAGCACAAGGGCACGCTGATTCCGGAGTTTCGCCAGGTGTGGGAAGCGGCGGGCTCAAGAGCGTCGGGGACCTGGCAAGAAGTATTCGGACGCGGCGAAGCAGCCGATGAAATCTTCATGGCCTGGAACTTTGCGCGCTACATCGGCCGGGTAGTCGATGCCGGCAAGGCGGAGTACCCGATTCCCATGTTCCTGAACGTGGCAGTCGGCAGAGCGGTGAAAAAACACGACCCAGCTAAAACGCTGACGCAAGAGAGAAAGCAATTGCGGGGAAGGTATTTCGCGGTCGGCGGGCCGATGGACGACCTGATGGACGTCTGGCGAGCCGGCGCGCCGAAAGTCGATATGGTCTCGCCCGACGCGTACAGCGATTTCGCGGAGTGGGCCGCCAACTACGACCGTTCCGGGAATCCCCTGTTCATACCGGAAACCGTGGGTGGACCGATCGGCGCAACCAGCGTGCTATACGCGTTCGGCCGCCACGATGCGGTCGGCTTTTCAGCCATGGGAGCGGTCGAGCGCGATCCCCACGCCGACACCGATTTGATCGAGAGCTACGAGCTGATCGACGAACTGGCTCCGCTTATCTCGAAACATCAGGGCGATGGGACGATGTCGGCGTTTCTTCTCGGTCCCGACGATCCGCCGCAGAAGATAAAAGTGGGGAACTACACGGTGGAAGCCGCGTTTCTGAAGCCGCCCCCCGTGCCGATGGCGTTGCCCACGGAAATTCCGCCGTTCACTTACGGCGCAGCGATTGTAATTGCGACCGGGCCCGATGAATTTGTCGCGGCTGGCAGCGGTTTGCAGATTACATTTTCGCCGAATACTCCCGGGCCGCCGCTTGCCGGGCTGGCCAGCGTGGAAGAAGGCGTTTTTGTGAAAGGGAGCTGGGTGCCGGGGCGACGGCTGGCGGGCGACGACACTGCCGAAGGAGACGGCCTCATGCTGCGCTGGCCGCCGGGGAGCTGGGCGCCTTCGTCGCGGCAACGCAAGAGCGCGACGCCCATCCAACGCGCGACCCTGTATCGCTACCGCTAGAAACTTCTCTGTCGATTTCCCCAAAACCGAAAAATGAACGCTACTTCTTATCCGGCAGCGTGAACACGTAGAGCGTGTTACCGTGCGGCGGCTGGTGAACATCCGGCAGGACGGGCACGTGGTGCACGCCGGTGCCGACGGCGATATATTCCTTTCCGTCGACGCTGTAGGTCACCGGGAATCCCTGCACGGAATTTCCCAGGCGCGTTTGCCAGATCGTCGCGCCCGTTTTCGCATCGAGAGCGCGGAAGTAGCGGTCCAGGTCGCCGATGAACGCGAGGCCCGTGTCGGTGGTGAGCACGGAAGTTTGAAAAGTGGCGTGCTGCTGGACGTTCCATACTTCCTTTAGCGTCTTCACGTCGTAAGCCGCCAGCTTGCCGACGTTGCCGTTGGTCCCGGGCATCTGGAAATGTTTTTCGGTGGCTGCGCCGCCGCCCGAGCCATCTTCAAACGCAACCTTCCGGCTGGTCATTTCCATGCAGCTTTGCGCGAGAGGAATGAGCAGCAGCCCTCCCTGCGGGTAATAGCTCATCGACTGCCAGCCGTGGCCGCCCTGCATCCCGGGGCACACCTTTACGCCCTCGCCGAGTTTCTGCTCGACGATGTCGGGCCGGTAGGTTAGCTTCCCGGTCTTGGGATCGACGCCGCTGAACACATTCTGATACACCGTTTCGTGTTCGGCGAGAAACTTTCCGGTTTCGCGGTCGAGCTTCCACAGAATGCCGGCCTTGCCGATGGTGAACGCGGCCTTGAGAGTGCCGATGTCGATCAAAACGCGTTCGTACACCTCGTCGAGATCGAGCGTCTCGCCCGCCACGTGCTGGAAATACCACGCGAGCGATCCATCGTCGGGACGAAGCGCCACCGTGCAGCTCGTGTAAAGGTCCTGATCGGCCACGCTCGATCCGCGCGCCACTTGCATCCAGGGCTTGGGCTGCGCCACGCCCCAGTAGGTGAGATTCAGCTCGGGATCGTAACTTCCGGTGATCCAGGTTTCCCCGCCCGCGCGCAGCATGTTCGAGAGCTTGCCCCAGGTGTCGCCGCCGGGCTCGCCGGATTTGGCGATGGTGTTGAAGCGCCAGAGGAGCTTGCCGGTATCCGGATCGTAGGCGCTGATGAAGCAGCCCTGCTCCGCGGGATTTTCCTTATAGCGGTCGCAGCCGGTGATCCCTTGCAGCACTTTCCCGTGAATCACGATGGGTCCGCTGGAGTTGCCGAAGCCCTTGGTGTAGTCGGCCATTTCCACGTCCCACACGGTTTTGCCGGTGCGCGCGTCGAGCGCGGCGAGGTGCGCGTCGGTGGTGGGCACGAACACCTTATCGTTGTAGATTGCGAGATTGCGGATGGCGCCTGTTCCGCCGCCCTGCAGGCCGGTGGGGCGGATGTGATTTTCCCAGATCAGGTCGCCGGTGCGCGCATCGAGAGCCTGCACGATGTTGTCGGTGTTGAAGAGGTACATGATCCCTTTGTGCACGAGCGGCTGCGGCTGGTTGGCGTAGCCTTCGTTCATCGACCAGACCCACGCGAGGCGCAGGTCGCCGACGTTTTTGGGAGTGACTTGCGAAAGGGTGCTGTGGTTCCAGGATTGATAGTTTCCGCGAACCACCAGCCAGTCGGCCGGGTCGGGATGCAGCAGCATGTCGTCGGTCACCGGCATGTAATTTTTCACTTCGCCTTTTACGGTGAGGCCGAGGGGCGCGCCTCCTACCGGGCCAGCTGCGCCGCCGGGCGCTCCGGACTGTGCGGCGGGTGCGCCGCCCGTGGCGACGTCGCCGATCGTGACGCCTGCGTCGGCGGTGAGGTCATCCGCGACGGCCGCGGCGCCGTTCGATGTGAGAATAAACGCAATGAGGCTAAGAGAATCCTGGTTGCTCAGCGACCCGGGACTGCTGGCGGGCATCGTCTCGCGGATGACTTTGAAAAGATCGCTGGTGGTGCGCTTTCGCCAGGCGTTCAGGAAAGTGCTGCCCGCGAGCGGTGGGGCTTCCACGCCACCTCCCATGTCGGGGAGATGGCAGGAGGCGCATTTCTGCTGATACAAAACACGCCCCCTATTGACTTGCGTGAAGCTGAAGGCGCGCGCGGGTGCAGCTTGCCGCGCGGAGCCGATGCAGGGGTTGGCCACGACGATGGCGGCGATTGCCAGAAACGGAAAAGCTCTTCGCAAAAACATCAGGAACTCCCTCTGCCTGTCGCGACGCCAGCCGAGCGACAGTTCCGCCCCGAATGCAACGGCATCGTACGCGGAGTAGCTTGCCAATTCAAGGCATTCGCCGACCCGCCGCGCGACGATTGCGGATCAGCATCCGCCCGCGAGTGCGAGGCGTGTAGTTCGGGTGATGTTTTTGGAGGATGGTTGCGGGGCAAGAACGCTATTGGGCGAAGTTCTGCGATTTCTCCGATACTGATATATACTATCGGTATAGACCGAAGAAAAGGGAAGGTCAGATGGCAAAGACCGGAACGGCGAAGCTGTTTCGCAACGGGCGGAGCCAGGCGGTGAGGCTTCCGCGGCAGTTCCGATTCGAGGGAGACGAGGTGCGGATTCGGAGGGTGGCGGAGGGCGTGCTGCTTGAGCCGATCATTCCCGACGCCTCAAAATGGTTTGTGGAACTGGACCGCGTGGGGGCAGGAGAGCCGCCGTTCATGAAGGGCGGGCGAAAGCAGCCGAAGCCGCCACGACGGAAGATCTTCCGTTGAAATACCTGCTCGATACGAACGCCTGCATCGCGCTTATCAATGGTCCGACCAGTGGCACGTCACATGGCGAGCCGGCGGGAGTGCGCCTGCGGTTTGAGAAGGAGTTAGAGGACGGCGCGGAAATGTTTGTGCCAAGCATCGCGGCCTATGAGTTGTGGTATGGGGTCGCCAAAAGCGGCCGTCCGGAAAAAAATGCGAAGCGCGTGCAAACGTTTTTCGCGGGGCCGGTTTCGTTGCTTCCGTTCGAGGATGGGGATGCGCAGGCGGCGGGGAAAGTACGGGCGGCGCTGGAAGCTGCTGGAAAGCCGATTGGGGCTTACGACGTGCTGATCGCGGGGCAGGCAGTGCGGCACAAGCTGACGCTTGTTACGTCCAACCAGAGGGAGTTCAGCAGGGTGAAAGGATTGCTTTGGGAAGACTGGGGCAGGGAGTGAGATTTGAAGCGCGGACCGATTGCGGCTGGGAAAATGAGCGGTTGACACGGGTTTGGGCGGCTCATAGGATGGCTGCCTTGGTCCGGACTTTTCTTTTTGGTGGAGGAGACTTTTGATGCGAGCGGCAATTGCATTTTTTCTTACGTTTGCGCTTTCGGTGGTGGCGGCCGTGGCCCAGACGCCTGCTGGGAAGACTTTTGACATCTACGTGATTGATATGGAGGGCGGGAACTCGACGCTTTTCGTCGCGCCTTCGGGCGATTCGACGCTGATCGACACCGGGAGCGGCGGGCCGAATAACCGGGACGGCAACCGCATCCTGGACGCCATTCATGACGCCGGACTCAACCACATCGACAATTTGATCAGCACGCACTGGCATGGCGACCACTTCGGCGGCATGGCGGACGTGGCGTCGCGCATTCCCATTCACAATTTCGTCGACCATGGCCCGAACATCGAGCCGCAGAATGAGCGCACCGATGAGTTCATGAACAAGACCTACCCCGCGCTCTATGCCGAGGCGAAGCATACAGTCGCAAAACCCGGCGACAAGATTCCGATGAAGGGGCTCGACTGGACCATCGTGAGCGCGGGCGGAGAAGTGATCAAGAATCCGCTCCCCGGCGCGGGCGCGCCGAATCCGGAGTGCGCGAGTTTTGTCCCCAAGGCCAAGGGCGACGACGGCGGGGTGGAGAACACGCAGTCGGTGGGAAGCGTCATCACCTTCGGGAAATTCCGCATGGCGCACCTGGGCGACCTCACCTGGAACAAGGAATTCGATCTGATGTGCCCGATCAACCGGATCGGGAAGCTCGATGTGTGGGTCGTCTCCCATCATGGGCTGCCGCTTTCGGACTCGCCTCAACTGGTGCATGCGATACGCCCGCGCGTCGCGATCATGAACGACGGGCCTCGCAAGGGCGGCCCGCCTTCCACGATGCAAACCCTCTTTACGTCGCCGGGACTCGAGGATCTTTGGGAGATTCACTTCTCGATCCTGAGCGGACAGGAATACACCGTGCCGGGATTATTCATCGCGAACACGATGGACGACCCGATTACGGCCATGCCAATCGACCCGGCGCCGCAGCCCGCGCGGGGCGCGACAGGGCTGCCGACGCATGACGGGAAGGCTTACTACATCAAGGTGTCCGCGCAGGCGGACGGGACGTTCACGGTTACCAACCAGCGGAACGGCTTCAGCAAGACGTACAACGCACGCTGAATAGCAGACGACAAGGAAATCAAGATGCGGTCAAACCTCCGATCTCTCGCGCTTGCAAGTCTCGTGGCTGTGCTTGGTTCCGCGTCCTACGGAGCGACGATTACGGGAACGGTGAAAGGCGCCGACGGGGCGCCGTTCCAGGGCGCTTTCGTGGAGGCTCAGAACGCTAGATCGCACATCACGACGATCGTGCTTTCCGACAGCCGCGGGCAGTACCGCATCCGGGATCTTCCTGCGGGGGACTATCGCGTGCAACTGCGCGCCGTGGGTTTTCGCACCGATCCGCGGACGGGAGTGAAGCTGGCGGCGGACCAGAAGGCGTCCTACGATTTTGAGCTGCAAAAAGGCGGCGTTCGCTGGAACGACATTTCCTTCTATCAACTGAAGCAGCTGCTCCCGGAGGCGAAAGGTAAGGACCTCATCGTCCAGCACTGCTCCACCTGTCACCTGATGCAGACCCGGATGGCTTCGATGACGCGGGACGAGGAGGGCTGGAGGGATCGCGTCGATTACATGCGGACAGCGATGCATTTTGCCCTGGCCAATGTGAGCGACCAGGACGCGGGTGACATTGCGTCCTATCTCACCACGCTGTTCGGGCCGGACTCGGTGCTGCCGAAGTCGCCGGCGGACATGCAGGGTTATAAGGACACGGTGCGGCCTTTCAGCAGCGAGGCGTCGAATATCGTGTTCGTGGAGTACGACATGCCGGGGCCGAACCGGATGCCGTTCAGCGCGGCGCCGGCGAAAGATGGTTCCGTGTGGATCCCCGATTTCGGGATCGACAACATGATCACGCGGCTCGATCCGAAAACAGGCGAGATGCAGAACTATAAGGTTCCCAACGTGGGAACCGCGGCAATTCACTCCGCCGTGCCGGCGGCGGACGGTTCTGTGTGGCTGGCCGAGCAAGGCTCGAACAAGATCGGGCGCTGGGATCCCAACACCAAGCAGATTACCGAGTACCAGGATGCGTTTCTCCCCGGGAAAGAGGGAATGGGCGAAGGCGGGAACAAGCACACGGTGCGGCTCGACCCCAGCGGCAACGTGTGGGGCAGCGGGCAGCCCCTGACGAAATTCGATCCCGAAACGCGGAAATTCACGCGCTTCGATGAAGTGAAGATCGCTTACGACGTGAAGCCGGACAAAAACGGCGACGTGTGGTTTACGCAGCCGGGGGCAAACAAGATCGGGAAAGTCGACGGGAAAACGATGAAGGTTTCCCAGTGGACCGTTCCCACGCCCAAATGCTACGCGCGGCGGATGGAAATAGGCCCGGACGGGATGATCTGGGTCGGGGAATTCAATGCGGGGAAGATTGCCCGCTTCGATCCGGCTACGGAGACGTTCAAGGAATACACGCTGCCGGGTCCATCCCCCACTCCCTACAGCATGGGCTTCGATGCGGACGGTTATCTCTGGTACGACTCTCACTACATGGATGAACTGGGGCGGTTCGACACTAAAACCGGGGAAGTGGTCGAATATCCGGTGCCGCACTCGGAGATAGCCATGCGCGAGTTCTTCCGCGATGCGCAGGGGCGCATGTGGTATGGGACGAATCCTAATAACAAGGTGGGTTACTTCTATTTGGCGAATGCGGGTGGGACCTCGTCTGCCAAAAACTAGCGGTTAACTGCGCGGATTCAGGACACAGCCTAAACCCGCCAATCGGGAGATTGGCGTTCCCAGGGGCTGGAAACCCATTCCTTGCGCGACACGTCCAACGAGTCTGAGAGAGAGAAAACTGTCACGTTTCGCTGTTACTTTCGATTGACCGGCTGCGCCTGAGCGCTCTTGTTCATCAGGCTCCCAGGGCTTCCGACGTGCCTTGCTCCCTCCTTGTGGGTGGTTTATGATGGCGCACCGGGGAAGAGTTCGCTTGGATTTGGATCGGTCGAACGCCGGTTAACCCCCTCTCAGGAATCCCGATAGGAAGAGAAAAGACATGACGCACCTCACGAATTGTCTCGGCCACCGTGGCTTGCGATGGGCCTGTTTTCCGCTCCTGCTGATGTTTGTGGCGGCTTTGACGGGCTCGCCGCTTCGCGCGCAGGTAGATCTGGCGGGCGAGTGGACTGAAAATCTGCATGAAGACATGCCGGAGCGGGGCGACGTCGCCATCGGCGATTATCTGAGTTTGCCGATTAACGACGCGACACGCATGCGGGCCGACACCTGGGACGCGGAACAGTGGACGATGGTCGAACACTTGTGCCACGCGCATCCCCTGGACTATGCGCCGCGCGGACCGTCGCAGATGCGCATCTGGTCGGACGTGGATCCTCTAACGCAGGGTGTTTCCGCGTGGCATACGATCATCAGTTACATGCTTCCCGAGCGGATTATTTACATGGATGGCCGGCCCCATCCGCCCGAGTGGGCGGCTCACACCTGGCAGGGATTTTCCACCGGGGAGTGGGTGGGGGACATGTTGAAGGTAACGACGACCCACCTGAAAGAGGGCTATTTCCGCCGCAACGGCCTGGCGCGCAGCGAGAAGGCGACCGTCACCGAGTACTTTATTCGTTACCCGACTACGCTGACGCTGGTGACGATCGTGGAGGACCCCGTCTATTTGACGGAGCCCTTTATCATCACTTCGGATTGGATACAGGATATCGGCCGCCAGCTTTCGCCGAATTTCTGCATTTCCAGCGTGGAAATCGACCATCCGAAAGGGTGGGTCGCCTACCACCTGCCCGGGGAAAACCCTTGGCTGAACGAGTATTCGCAACGAACGGGAGTGCCGTACGAAGCGGTGCGAGGCGGTGCGGAGACGATGTATCCCGAATTTCAGAAGAAGCTGGAGAAGATGCCCGTGCCGCCTCCGCTCCCGAAAGAGTCCGCGGAGACGGGTAGATGAATTTGAACCGGCTCCGTTGGGCGGTCACTTGGGGATGGGCTGTTGGGCTGGCGGTGATGATTTTTTGCGGCACGGCGCGGATGGCCGCTGCGCGAACTTCCGCTGTCGAAGAACACGATTTCGACTCCAAGAACATCCACGTTCTCCACGTTCGCGGCAACGTGTACATGCTGGTGGGCGCGGGCTGCAACGTCACCGTGCAGGTGGGCGAGCAGTATGTAATCGTCGTGGATACCGGCCTTCCGCGATTCAGCGATGAACTGCTGGCGACAGTCCGGAAAATCTCCAGCTTGCCGATCATGTTTTTCGGAAATACCACCGCCGACGCGGACCACACGGGCGGAAACGCCACGTTTTATAAGGCAGGCGGAGCGCTCCCCAACGCGACGCAGGGTTTCGCCCGTGAAGAAGAAAAGGATTTGAGCCGCCTGAAGCTGCTACCCGGAGGCACGATCATCGCGAGCCTCAATACCGTGAACAGGACCGAAGAGCAGGCGGGAAAAACGACCGCTATCGGCTTCGGCAACGAGGGTTTCAAGCTCTACAACAACGAGGCCGCGGTTTTCTACCAGATGCCGCCGGCGCACACCGACGGGGACTCGATTGTTTTCTTTCGCGCATCGGACGTGGTGAGCGCCGGAGACATTTTCACGACCACCAGTTACCCGGTTATTGAGACCGAGAATGGCGGGACGGTCGCTGGCTTCATAGATTCCCTCAATGACCTGATTGAAATTCTCGTGCCGAAGTATGGCGAAGAAGGCGGCACGTACGTGATCCCGGGCCACGGCCACCTCTCGGACCGGGCCGATGTGGTGAACTATCGCGACATGGTTACCATCATTCGAGGCCGCATTCAGAAGATGGTCAAGAACGGAATGACGCTGGATCAGGTGAAGGCGGCCAAGCCGACTCTGGATTATGACGGAATCTACGGAGCCGACGGGGGCCGTAAATTTACCGAGATCGTCTATCGCGAACTCGCAAAAACCGCGAATCCGCCAGGGCAAAAGTAGCCGGAGCAGGAACAATGATGATCAGGATTTGTCGAAAGAGCGCGGCCTCCCGCATTACAGTGTGGGGAACCCTGTTGGGGAGCCTCCTCCTCATTTTGGGGACGCTGGCCGGCACACACGCCGCACAGCGCCAGTCCAGGACAGGAGGCGGTCCGCCCGCCTCGGCAAAGGCAAGCGCGGTGGTCGATGTGACCGGTTACTGGGTGGCCATCGTGGATGAGGACTGGGTGTGGCGGATGATGACGCCCGCCAAAGGCGATTACACCAGCGCTCCCTTGAACGCCGAGGGCCGGCGCGTCACCGATGCCTGGGACCCCGAGAAAGATAAAGCCGAAGGCAATGAATGCAAGGCCTACGGCGCGGGCGGCATCATGCGCATGCCGGCCCGGCTGCACATCTTCTGGGTCGACGACAATACCCTCGAAATGGATATCGATGCGGGGATGCAGAAGCGCTTGTTTCACTTTGACGGTTCGAAATGGCAGGGCGGAGAGCCTCAGTTGCAGGGAGATTCAGTGGCCACCTGGGACAAGCAGCTGCAAAGGCGGGCCGGAACGCCGTTTGACGGCCCCGCGCCCGGCAAGGGTGGCAACCTGCATGTGGTAACTACGCATATGCGCCCGGGATATCTGGAGAAGAACGGAGTGCCCTACAGTGGAAACGCGGTGCTCGACGAACACTTCACGGCACTCGATCTGCACGGCGTGGCTCAGTATCTGATCCTGACATCGGTGATCGAAGATCCTACCTACCTCCGGGAGCCATTCCTCTTGAGCAGCCAGTTCAAGCGCGAGCCGGACGGCTCGAAGTGGGATCCCACGCCGTGCCGCCCCCTGTGGCCTCTTTCGCTTCGAGCGAAGCTGGGCCAGCGGGGATCGGGACCGGTCAGCGACGCACAGTAATTTATTTAACGCAGCAGCGCTTCGAAGCCAGCCTGCATGAAATGTCGATCGTGAGTCAGAGCTGCGCGAATCCCCTCCTTCTCCATCACTAGAAAGCTTGCGCAATCGGTGAAGCTCCAGCTCTTGTCGGCCATACTTTTGTATCGCCTGAGACTCTGTTCAAATTGCTCGGCGCTTTGCGGAACGATCACGACGGCGCGATTACTACGCAGGGCCTCTACCACTTTCACGGCTGCTCGACGGAGCACAGTTCCACGATCGCTAAAGCTATTTAGAAACTCCGCGAGAACCATTTCGCTGGTTAGAATCTGCTCAAATGAATTACTTCGGGAAGCTGCCAGCGCCGTCTCGTGAAGCTCGTCTCGAGGGTTGAGCAAAGCAATCCAGTAACTCGTATCGGCAAAGGCGCGATTCATTCGGGGGGCTCTCTAGCTACCGTACAAGTATCGGTCAAGATTCTTCGACAAATCCGACGGAAGGTGTGCCCATTCGCTTTCGGGGACGTCACTCGCGATAGCTTCAAAGATGTCAGCCAGAGATATAGAGGTTGCCGAAGGAGCAACCTGAGTCGCTGCGTCTTTCGCTTGGAGCAATTCCAGCCCTTGCCGGATGACCTCATCCACCGAGCGGTACTGACCGCTCCGAACCTTTTCAGCGATTAGTCGTTCGAGTTCCGGGCTAAGTGAAATATTCATGGCACCCCTCCCGCGTAGTTAAACGGGCTTAGGCCTGTCTCAAACATGTAGATGAAATTGTAGCGGTCAAAGCATGGAAGTTCTACTAGATTCAACAAGCAAGGAGGCCGCCAATCTCGCTCGCGCCAGGCGGCTCGAGTTGCGAACACTGGATCCCGCCCGGGCATCGTCTTGAAAACGCGGCCGGGAGCTACATCCGTTACTGAGTTGCCGCAATGCGGAACTTCTGCACTCTTCTTCCGCCGCGCGTCTCACCGACGTAGATGTTGCCTTTGGAGTCGACCGCCAGGGTGTGGCCGTGGGTCATTTCGCCCATTTGATGGCCGGGGCGGCTGAAACTGCCGAGAATTTCGCCGGTGACGTGATCGAAGATGTCCACCTGATCCCGCCATTCATCGACGGCAAACATGTATTTCTGTTCCGGGTCGGGAGAAAAGCCTACCCAGGAATTCGCGCCGAGTTCCGTAGAACGGTTATTGGGATAGTGGGGCCTCGGGTTCACCATGAAATTCCGCTTGAAGTTCCCCATCTTGTCGAACACCTGCACGCGGTCGCCTTGTTTGTCGCAGACGTAGACCAGGCCGGCGTTGTCGAATACCACGCAGTGAACGATCTTTATGAAAATGCCGCCCACGCCGGCCTCGGTTTCAGCGGCGTTTCCCTGGCGACCCCACTGGCGGAGGAACTGGCCATTGCGGTCGAACACGGCGATGCGGGTGTTGCCGTAGCCGTCCGATACATAAATATCGCCGTTCGCCGGATCGACAGCGACTCCGGAAGGCTTGAAGAAACTCGTGTGGCTGGAATTCAAGGCCCTGCCGTCGGCGGTGCCGTCGGAGCTATCCATCACGCCCTTGGTGCCGATCTGCATCAGGAGCTTGCTTCCGTCGTGCGCGTATTTCTGAATGATTCCGTCGCCGCTGCCGGCGATCCAAACGTTGTTTTCATAATCGACGTAGCATCCGTGGAGCATCTTCGGAAGGATCTTGGCGTCTCCCCACGAGTTGACGACATTCCCGTCGGGATCGAATTCGATTACCGGAGGTGCCGATACGGCGGTTTCGGTTTCTTTCTCTTCCAGATTTTGCCGGTTCACGATAAACACGTGGTCCTTGGCGTCCACGCAGACCCCGCCTACGTCTCCGGTGATCCACTTATTGGGGAGCGGCTTGGGCCAATAGGGATCCACTTCGTATTTGGGCACGGAAGGAGTTGGACCCGCGGCTCCGTTCGCTCGAGCTGCCGACGGATTGGAGATCGCAATTGAGATACCCAGCGCCGCAAGCGCCATCGCCGGCCATGCGCGTTTGCTTATTTTCACCATAGTATTGCTCTCCTTGCTTCTCTTCCGAATTTTGCGAATCCCAAAGCCTCAGGCCGATCCTGCTCATAACGAAATGCAGATCCCTCACTCCGTTCGGGACGACATTTAATTGTCAGTGCGCCAGGGGATCGGGACGCACCTGGAAATGCGCCAGCTGGCTCGGCATGTCCTTGCCGCCTTCGGTCAGCTGGGAACCCCTTTGTTGATTGGCCGCCCAAAGCCCGCGACCCTTCCAGCCCGTGTTCGGATTATCGATACGGGCATCGAAGAAGCGCGAGAAGAAACCCATGGGATAGGGCACGCGGATGCGCACCCACTGCTTCGTATCCGGATGGAAAACCAACAGGGAGTCGGAGTCGGCGCCATCGACGATGGGAAGATCGCTGCCCATACCGAGCGCATTATGCTGATCGACCCACATGTAATAATTGAAGTCGGCTTTCACCTCGGGCTGCGTCTTGAAGGTGGGTCCCGGGATGGGGTAGAACTCCCAGCCTTCGGGGCAATGCCTGCCGGTGGTGGCCTCCGGGCCTGTCAGCACCTTGCACTTGCTGCGGTCGAAGCGGGCGAGAACGCCTTCGCTCGCCAGAGACGCCCAGACGATGCCCTTCGAATCAACCGCCATCCCCCGGGGATGAGACCCGCCGGTCGAAAATCCCTTGGCGTCATACGGCACTTCGTAGACCTCGGCATTGCAAGTCTCGGGTGGATTCGATCCCCTCACCATGCGGATCAGCTTTCCGGGCATCGCGGTTACCGCCGAATACCAGATGCTTCCGTCCGCCGTGTTGTAGGCAACTCCGTACGCTCCGGGGGCAGCAATGGCGCGATCGAGTTTCGGGTCAAGCGGCGCGGGAGGCTTGGTGAAAGGCCCGAGCTTGCCGTCGCCGTTGTAGTCAATGACCGCCGGGCACCATCCCTGCGACTTCTCGGAGTCGTGCGTTTCATCCCAGACGCGGGTATTCACCCAGCCGATACCGCCGGGGTCTCCCTGCACGGAGAAATACAGCGTGTTGTCTTCGTCGTCGCCAAACATGATGCGTGTGGAGCGGAAGCACAGATTGACGAAGCCCCACTTGCCGGTTTTGGGGTCGTAAACGTTCACGCCCTTGCCGCCGAACTCCCGCGGTGAATACTTTGCATACGGATTGTTCGATCCCACTTTGCAGAAGGCCGGATTGCCGATCTGGTTCTCGACGTTGAACCATACGCGGCCCTGGCCATCCATGGTGATGGGGCCGGGATTGATGGGATCCTTCCAAACGAGTTCATCGCCGAAGTAAACCGACGGAGCGAGCTGAGATTGCGGCGACCACGGCGCGAGCTTCGTGCGGTCGTAGGTGTCCGGGAAGGGAACCTCGATCATTCTCCGCGAATTTGTGACCGGGTCGATCACGGCCAAAGCCCCGGCCGACCAGTCCGCGCCATACACAGGGCCGTTTGCGTTCACCGACGGATTGCGCTTGTCCGTGCTGATAAGCGCGTGGAGGAATGAGGCTCGCACCGACCAATCCCATACCGACACCACTACGTTGCGCTCGACTCCTTGCGGACGCGGCGGAACGGGCGGCACTTCGCCTTTGGCGATACGGTCGCCCCAATCGGCAAACATTTCGAGGGCCTGATCGTGCCCGAGAAGGTTGAGGCCGTGCATCATTCCCCGGCCGAGCTGGCTGGAGGAAATGAACCGGGCCCAGGCGTCCTTGCTTGTTTCGAACTTGCCCAGGCTCGCCGGAATTTCGCGCGTGGACTTCGTTCCCAATTGGTGGCAGCCGTAACAGGCCTTGATGTCGTAGAGCCACTCGGCCTGCGTTTGGAGCGTCGTGGGAGGATGAGCCGTGGAACTGATGTGTGTTTGCTTTACCTCGTCGCCTTCGCCGGTGTCTCCCTCCAAGGGTGGAGGGGCCGGGATGGTCATGGGAAACGCGCTCTTGGGAGGCACATTCAGCAGAGAAACCCAATAGCTCGCCGGGTAATACTGCGCCGCAGCCTGGGGCGTGGGCGCCACCACCGCTTTGAGCGCGAGCGTCTTACCGGGCGCGGAAGTCACGGGATCGGAATCCACCAGTCCGTAGCCCCGTACCCAGACTTTGTAAGTTGCCTTGGGCATCTCCGGAATCAGATAGCGCCCCGCATCGTCGGTGATGACGATCTTACGAAATTTTGTTGGCAGATCGGTCGTTTCTGCGATTACCCAGACGCCTGCTTCAGGACCGTTCGCGCTGGTCACCACGCCGCCGATATCGTCCGAGTTGACGGCAATCCGGTTTGCCTCGGCCTGCGCCGCGGCCCCTCTGGGGGCCGCTTCGATTCGCAAGATGGCCGCGAAGAAGATCAAGCCGGCAATGGCGCAGGTCAGGATTACCGCGGACTTCGATTTCACGTTGAACATTCCATCCCCTTTTTCTTACGGATGACAGGCAATCCGCGGCGCCACGACGCCGCCATTTCAGGTCGCAGAATCGCTTACGGAAAACCGGCGTCTGCGAAACTATTTGGACGCGCGGTGCAACTATTTGGGTGCGACAGGCGTATAATATACCTCACGCGGAGTTGCAACAATTAAAGTGATGTGCCTCGGGAGGAGGAGTCACCATGAGATGGAAATTTCTGATTCTTGCAGTGTGTGCGTCGGCGATCTGGGTGGGCGGAGCCAGCGCTCATCACTCTTTCGCGGCGACCTATATCGTCGACAAAGAAATCAAAGTGGATGGAAAGCTGGTCGAATTCATGTACCGCAATCCGCATTCATTTGTGAAGGTCGAAGCCCCCGATGATGCGGGGCAGGTGCAGACCTGGACGGTAGAGTGGGGTGGCGGAGCGCAATTGAGCCGCGACGGCGTATCCCGGGACACGCTGAAGGCCGGCGACCGTGTAATCGTGAGCGGCAATCCCGGGCGCGATGCGAGCGAGCACCGACTCCGGCTGCACAGCATAGTCCGCCCGGCGGACGGCTGGAAGTGGGTCGGCACCATTCAATAACGAAGTATCACTAGGGCGATGTGCCTGGATCATCGCCCCGGACCGCGTTTTATCCCGGGATCCTGTAATATTCTAATACCAGCCGATTTGAGTTTCCTCTTCGAACCTTCCAAAAAGCATAGAAAAGCCTTCCGGCCGATATCATAAACGGGATATTGACCCTTTCCAAGGGAGAGTCTGCCTGACCATCGATAGTACTAACTCCCGTGTATCCAGTACCTTTTTAGGCAAATCGAAATAATCTATGGATGGCATAGTGCTTGCAAATAATCCGGTCACCGATGGACACTGTTGTGTCTTGTTTTGGGGCGGCGGTCCAGCGCAACTACGGATCGTTCAAATAACAACGACTTTCAACTCAGAGAAGAATCCCAATATGGGGGGGATGTGAATGTTTAAAGAAATCTGCAGGCGCGCGAACGTCCGCATGTTTGTGGTGGGATTGCTGGCACTGCTCATTGGCTCTATGACGCTGAGTCCGTCGCTGTTCAGCCAGTCGGCTTCGACCGGCGCGTTGTCGGGCACTTTGAAGGATTCCTCTGGCGCTGTGGTGCCGAATGCAACCGTCACGATCACGAATAACGGCACGGGCCAGGTGCATTCCACGACGACCAGCGCCGACGGCACGTACAAGTTTGGATTGCTGCCTCCGGGCGATTACAGCCTGAAGTTCGAGTCTGCCGGTTTTAATTCTCTAACGGTGCCGTCGGTAACGATCACGGTAACCGAGACGGCTGTTCTCGACCAGACCCTGCAGGTAGGCGCGCAGACACAGCAAGTGGAAGTTCGCGCCGAAGCCGCAGCGGTGCAGACGGAAAGCACGGCAGTCGGCACGGTGGTTAACTCCCAGGTGGTGACTTCGACGCCTCTCACGACCCGCAACTATACGAACCTGTTGGGACTTTCCGCTGGAGCCAATAGCAGCGTGTTCAATGCCGGCAACATCGGCAAGGGGACCACGGAGGTTTCGGTCAACGGCGCGACCATCGCCCAGAACAATTACCAGCAGGATGGGGCGAGCATCGTGGACTGGACCGGCAACGGAAACGCGGCCGATTCGGGCGGCAATCCCGGAATCGC
>CAZRKW010000034.1:0-23787 GCA_964600355.1 uncultured Acidobacteriaceae bacterium | reverse complement strand
GCCGCAATCCCCGTTCCAGCAGGATTTCGGCACCAAAGGACTTTTCCTCGCGCAACACGCCCAGCAGCAGGTGTTCGGTCCCAACGTGTTTATGCCCCAGCCGCTCGGCTTCTTCCGCCGCGTAGTTGAGGATGCGCTTGCATTCCTGGCTCAGCGGGACTTCCACCGAGGTGGAAATGCGTTCCCGGACGGTGATGCGTGACTCTATTTCCTTGCGGATGGATTCGATGGAGCCGTGCGTGCGCAGAAAGCGGTTCGCGAGCGCCTTGTCTTCCCGGAGGAGTCCGAGCAGCAAGTGCTCTGTCTCGATGTAGGGGCTTCCGTACTGGCTCGCCTCGTACCTTGCGAAGAAGATCACTCGCCGAGCCTTTTCTGTGTAGCGTTCAAACACGGGTCACCCGCTCCCCCGGGGTCTTCGCCCCAGCGCCTGCAATTTGCTCTGCTTCAGCTGCGGTCTCTGCAAGCACTTCATTGCGCACGGTCAGTTTTCCGTGTTCCAGCTGGAAAACGCGGTCGGTGCGCCGTGCCAAATTCAAATTGTGTGTCGCGATGATAGAAGTTAGATGATGCGATTGATGAAGACGCTGCATCAACCCGAAAACGCTCTCCGCGTTCCGCTCGTCGAGGTCTCCGGTAGGTTCGTCGGCCAGAAGAAGGGTGGGATCGTTCACGAGCGACCGGGCGATAGCCACTCGCTGCTGCTCGCCCCCGGAAAGCTGTCCGGCGGGTTGTCCGGCCCGGCTCGCCAGTCCCACTTCATCGAGCCAGTCCTTGGCGGTTTTCAGAGCGCCGCCCAGAGCCTTGCCGCGAACCAGCAGCGGCATCGCAACATTTTCCGCAGCAGTGAAGTCCGGCAGCAGGTGATGCCGCTGCCAGACAAAGCCAACGGAATGATTGCGATAATCTGCCAGTTCCGCCTCTCTTAGCGCGCCCAGCGAATCTCCGGCGAAGTATACTTCACCGCTTGTAGGGGTGTCCAGCGCGGCCAGCAAGTGCAGAAAAGTGCTTTTTCCCGTCCCCGAAGGCCCCACGATGGAAACCATTTCTCCCTCTCGCACCGAGAAGTCGATTCCATCTACCGGAGCAATTTCCTGGCCGCCCGAGCGAAAGACCTTGCGAAGTGCTTGCGTGCGCAGGATTTCGGCGCTCGCACGAGCTTGGTGCGGCAACTCCTCTGCTTCTGCTACACCCGCCGCGGCACTCGCATATCGATGCATTTGCTGCTACCTCTCACACGTTAGATGCCGAACTTCCGCTCCAGTATGTCCTTGTTTTCCCTCGACATATTGTCAAATAGACCTGAAGGAAACCCATTTCCTTTCCCAATTGTGCCCCGCGATTGCCCCCGCCACTCCGCGTCACTTGCAACGACTCACCCGCCGATATCGGTTCACTACAGCATTCTAACATGGCTCGGCGAAAGAACCGAAAACCGCTCGATGCGATCCCTTCGGAGGAACCCCACCGGGGATCTCTTCACTCGAATCGCAGGGTTTCCACCGGTAGAATGCGCGCCGCGGAACGCGCTGGAAGCAGCGTGGCGCCGATGCTGATCGCCAGAGCCGCGGCCGCGATCCACACGGAATCGAATCCGTTGGCGTGAAACGGAACGTACGGGATCGCGTACACTTCCGGGTTCAGCGGGATCAGCTCCCAGCGGTTGGCAATCCACGCGAACGTATAACCGAAAAGCAATCCCGCCGCTGTTCCCGCCACGCTCACGGCGAGTCCCTGCAAAATAAAAATGTTTCGCACTTGCGCGCGCCGCGCGCCCATGGCCATCAGCACCGCGATATCGCGCGCGCGATCGGCCACCGTCATCGTAAGCACCACCAGAATATTGAGCCCGGCCACGAACGTAATCAGCCCGATGAAGAGCGCCGTCACCAGTTTCTCGAGACTCAGTGCGCGAAAAAGGGCCCGGTTCTCGTCCATCCACGTGCTCACCGTGAAACCCTTGTCCGCCCGGCGCAGCACTTCACCGGCGACTTTGCTCGCGTCGTCCAGATTCGCCACGCGGATTTCCAACAGGCTCACCACATCCCCGATCCCCGCGAGCGTCTGCGCCGATTGCAGCGTCACGAATCCCCAGTTCGCATCGTAATCGTAGAATCCCGAATCGAAAATTCCGGTCACGCGAAAGCGCCGCGACCGCGGGAGCATCCCGAAAGGTGTCAGATTTCCCTGCGGGCTTGTCACAGTCACGTAATCCCCGGCGGAAATTCCAAAATCGTCCGCCAGCAACCGCCCCACCAGCAGCGCGGGAATCCCATCCGCATCCGGCGAGAAGTTGTCCGACCCTGAGACGATGTGCCGCAGCGCTTCGCTCGCGCGCATTTCCAGCTGTGGATCCACTCCCTTTAGAACCAGGCCGCGCGCCCGCCCACCCGAAGAGAGCAGCACCGTGTTGTAGACGGCCGGCTCGATCGAGCGCACCCCGGGCGTGCTGCTGAGTTGCGTCATCAGCTCCCGGTAGTTGCGGATTCCCTGCGTGCCGATCGGTTTTAAATTGACGTGTGCCGTGATCCCCAGCAGCCGGTCGCGCATCGCTTGCCGGAATCCGGTGTTCATGGCGAGCGCCACAACAAGGGTTGTAACGCCGGCCGCCACTCCGACCACCGCCAGCAGCGTGACGAGCCGCAACACCGCTGGCCGGTTCGGCGAACGCAGGTACCGCAGCGCCACCAGCCATTCGAATGTCATTTGGCTTCGCTGTCCGCTGGGGCGCCCTCATTGCCGGGGGACTCCGGCGCGTGGGCTCTCAGAAGGGGGAACAGAATCACTTCGCGGATCGCATGGGAGTCGGTGAGCAGCATTACCAGCCGGTCGATCCCGATTCCTTCGCCGGCCGTGGGGGGGAGTCCATGGCTCAGCGCGCGGATGTAATCGGAATCCACCTCCTTGGGCATTTCCTGGCCGCCTTTGGCGACCTGTGCCTGAAACCGGCGTTCCTGATCGGCTGGATCGTTCAGCTCGGAGAAGCCGTTCGCGATTTCCATTCCTGCAATGAAAAGCTCGAAGCGTTCGGTGAGCGAAGGGTCGTCCGCCCGGCACTTGGAGAGGGGCGAGATTTCCGTCGGGAAATCGTAAATAAACGTGGGTTGGAACAGATGTTGTTCGGCGACGGCTTCGAACAAATCGCCTATCGCTTCCCCGAGCGATGCGTTTTTCCCTTCCAGATTGTGGAGAATTTCCAAAAAGGAGGCTCGAACCGCGCTCGATTTTTCCTGCTGTTCCGGATTTTCCGAATGCAGCGCTTGCTTGTGGAGGCGGTCTAATTCCTCGATTGCGCCCCGAAGCCTTCCGCTCAATAAACCCTTCGACTTCAGATCGCTCAAATTGGGTTTGGTCCCGGCGTGTTCCGGCCAGTGTTTCACGATGGCATCGTGCATCGAAAGCCGTTCGAACTTGCTGAAATCCAGGTCCTGCTCGCCGTAGCGAATCACGATCGTGCCGCAGACGTTCTCGAGCACGTCCTGAAAGAGTTCCTCGGTCATGTCCATCAGTTCTTTGTAATCGCTGTAGGCCTGGTAAAACTCCAGCATCGTGAATTCCGGCTGGTGAATCGCGTCGATCCCCTCGTTGCGGAAGTTGCGATTGATTTCATACACGCGGTCCAGGCCGCCGACCACCAGCCTCTTCAGGTAGAGTTCCGGAGCGATCCGCAGATACAGGTCCATGTCGAACGTATTGTGGTGGGTCACAAAGGGCCGCGCGGTTGCCCCTCCCAGGATCGGATGCATCATGGGCGTTTCCACTTCCACGTAGCCGCGTTCGTCGAAGAAATGCCGGAGTTCGCGCATGATCTGCGCCCGCCGCATGAAGATTTCGCGCGCGCGTTCGTTCACGATGAGGTCGAGATAACGCCGCCGGAACCGCTGCTCCACGTCCGCCAGGCCGTGCCATTTCTCGGGCAGCGGCAATAGCGCTTTGCTCAGGAGCTCCAGCCGCTCTACCCATACCGTCAGCTCATTGGTCTTGGTCCGGAAGAGATGGCCGGTAATGCCGATGATGTCGCCCAAATCGAGCAACTGAAACAGTTTGTAAGCCTGCTCGCCAACAACATCAAGTTTTACATACATTTGCAGGCGCTTCCCGTCGCCCGCGATATGTGCGAAGGCCGCTTTGCCGTGGGGGCGCAGTGCCACGATCCGGCCCGCCACCCGCACTTCCACCCGCTCGGACCCCAGTTGCTCCGTGGATCGGTCCCCGAAGTGTTCTACTACATCTTTAGGCGTGTGAGTCGAGGTATACTTGTGGGGATAGGGATTGTGCCCTAACGCCTCGATTTCGCTAAGTTTTTTGCGGCGTTGATGAAACTGGTCGAGCGGCTCAAATTCCAACAGGCGGTTCCTTTCGCGTTCGTTTCCAGGAGTAGCGGCAGTATAGCGACACGCTTCTGAAACCGTCAAACGCATCTTTACGTGGCCGCTTGAATAGGGTAGGTTGCTCCTTCACGGGAGGGGTGGTGTTTCCCAGGCAGCGCTTTCGACGCACTTGCTCCACCCAGCTCCGCCGGGTTGCCGACGACTGGATTCGAGCGCTCCCGCGCGAAAAAAGCGAGATTTTCGAGTCGATCGTCCACCACTGGGAATGCGCCTTCGCTATGACCAGCGTGGCGCTGGACGATTCGCTCACCATGCGCGCGCGCGGCGAACTCGTTTGCGCCGGCCGACAGGTGGAGCTTTCCGCCGTGCTTCTGGATCGTCTTTCGAGCGCGTTGGTTTCTTTTTGCGATTCGCTGGCCGCGCGTGCCCGCTTCATCCAGCAGGCTCCCGCCGTGGAGCCCCTGAATGCGGAATTTTTTCGCGGAAACACTGCCCTCACAGCCGCGCGTTGGAATACCCTTCTGCATCACGTGGTTTTTGGCGAGCGCCCCAGGTTCATCAGTAAACTGAAGATTCTTTCAAATATCATCGGGCAGATCGATCAGGAGTTTCACGACACCGCGAACAAAATCTCCAAAGGCTCCGAGCCGGTCGCCTCGTGGGGGCTGCTCGAGTCCCTTCACTATGACTTCAATACTTGCTTGCGGGAGACGGAAATCGTCCTGAAATCTTTTCTGCGCGCCCTACCCGCGGATCAGCTGGCCGCGTTCACGCTGGAAGCGCAGAATCCGCGTGCCAGACGCCTCCGTTTGCGCCCTCGTTTCTCCCGCGTACCTGCCTAGCCTCCCGCTGTCTTACCCGGCGCGCCTGGCGATCTCGTCCGAAAGTGCTTTTGTGAAAGCCTTGGTGCCGAGTTTTCCTCCCAGGTCGGCGGTACGCCTGCTCTCGTCTTTTAGCAACGCGTCGAGAGATTCGTCGATGAGCCTCGCCGCGGCTGCAAATTTTGTGTCCGCGTGCTTTCGCGCCAGCCAATCCAGGAGCATTCCCGCCGACAGAATTAGAGACGCCGGATTCGCCTTGTCCTGCCCCGCAATATCCGGAGCCGAGCCGTGCTGAGCTTGCGCCATGCAATGTGTGTCGCCCGCGTTGATCGAGCCGGCGAGGCCCAGGCTTCCCGATAGCTCGGCCGCTTCATCGGACAGAATGTCTCCAAACATGTTGGTGGTAACCACCACATCGAACCGCGCGGCGTCGCGCACCAGCAGCGCCGCCATCGAATCCACCAGCTGTTCCTCGTACGCAATGTCCGGGAAATTCTTCGCGACCGCACGCACCTCACGCAGGAAAAGCGCGTCGGATACCTTCATCACGTTGGCCTTGTGCACCGCCGTTACCTTTTTTTGGCGCGTTTTCGCGAGTTCAAAACCTGCCTGCGCGATCCTTCGCGAACTTGCGGCGGTGATCTTCCGAACAGCCAGGGCCATATCGGGCGTCGGCATGAATTCGCCCACTCCCCAGTACATATTCCGGTCCGCGTAAAATCCCTCCGTATTTTCCCGGACAATCACCAGGTCCATCGCAGTGCGTCCCCAGTGCGGGAGGCCTTCGCGGGAGCGGCTGGGGCGGATATTAGCGTACAGGTCCAGGGTGATGCGCAATTCGCCCGAGACGTTGATCCCGCCTTCCGCCCGCGAAGGATAGGTCGCGTGAGAGACCGGGCCCAGCACGATTCCATCGGCGCGCCGGCAGGCCTCCGCCACTATTGGAGGAAAGGTGGTCTTCTCGCTCTTGAGCCGAGCCAGGCCGATCTCATGCCTCTCAAAAGTGAGGCCGAGCGATAGCCTCCGATTGAGCAGTTCCAGGACCTCGCAGGTCGCGGCCGAGATTTCCGGCCCGATCCCGTCGCCGGGCAGAATGACTAGATGCATGAGCTGGGGGACGTCCTTTTTTAATGAGCTTCGATTGTGAGCTTCGACAGCGCCGGGACATATTGGAGCGTTAGGGTTGCAACTGTAAAGACCAAAAACACCACCAACTGGCGCAGCCTTCGCGGCCCCAACCCGCCCCACTGGACGTGGCGCGTAAATCGGACGAAAATAGGCATACCTTGATAAGACAACACGTCCAGCAACGCAATTTTGTGGCCGCCACGGCGCCCCGCTTCGATCGCCGGAAAGTTGCGCGGGAAGAACCTCGAAGTGCAACTTCTGGGATGGCCGACGCATCGCAGTTACGGATGCGTCCCCACGGGTAGCGTGGCCCGAGAGAGACGAAACGAACCCGGCGAGATTCCGGAAGCGGAGGCCATCCGGCTCGCCCAGCAGGGGGACGCGGCGGCCTTTGAGCGGTTGTACCGCTTACACAGCCGCCGGGTGTATTCGTTGTGTCTCCGGATGGTGAGCAATACGGCCGAGGCGGAAGACCTGACGCAGGAAGCGTTCCTGCAGCTCTTTCGTAAGATCGCAACGTTTCGGGGGGAGTCGGCGTTTTCCACCTGGCTGCACCGGCTGGCGGTCAACGTCGTGCTGATGAAGCTGCGGAAGAAGTCGGGCAACGAAAGCTCGCTCGATCAGCTCACAGAGCCGGACGAGGAAAGCGGCGGCCCGCGGCGGGATTTCGGGACCCTCGATTTGAGGCTGAGCGGCTCGATTGACCGCGTGAACCTGCAGCGCGCCGTCGAGCAATTGCCACCGGGGTATAAGACGGTGTTTATCCTGCACGACGTGCAGGGGTACGAGCACAACGAGATTGCTGAAATCATGGGTTGTTCCATCGGAAATTCGAAATCGCAACTTCACAAGGCCAGAGTTCGCCTCCGTGAGTTGCTCCATGAGGCCTTGCGGGACAAAGCCCGAGAAGATCGTAAAGCCGCGGGAACCGCTCCCGGGTCCGGCGGCGAGGATTAAGCGATGAGCACGATAAGTTGCAATGAGTTTATCGATCAGTTGGACCTCTGGATGGAAGGAGAACGCGATCCGCAGGCTCGCGCGCATGTTCGAGATTGTTCGCACTGCCGCGGCTTTGCCGATGACCTGGACGCCATCCAATCCTCCGCGGCGGCCTTGACCGTCGCCGATCCCGAACCTCCGGCCCGGATCTGGAACGCTCTGCGTATCCAGTTGGTCGAGGAGGGTCTGATCCGTGAAGGTATCGTCGCCAAGGCGGTTCCGCGCCAGCCATCGTGGTTTGATGGTCTCTTTGCCGTCGTTCCTCGTCCGGCATTGGCTGCCGCGTACTTGATTCTGTTGTGCGCGCTCGCGCTGGGGCTCATGGGGCCTCTGGGTCTGCGTACGGCGCCACCTGCCGCGTTCCCGCTCAGCGCTCAGCTGGAGAGCGATGAGCAATCAGCCGTTTTCTCCGTGCATGGCTCCAAATCGGCTGTAGCCACTTCTCTAAGCAACAACCTCGCAATTGTTGACAACTACATCACCCTGTGTGAAAAAAGCGTGCGGGAAGAGCCCGACAACGGGCTCGCTCGCGACTATCTGTACCAGGCCTATCAGCAAAAAGCGGATTTGCTAGACCAGATGACCGAGCGTGGAGATTCCATCCAATGAGCACCCAGCCGTCTGTTGTGAGCCAGTGCAAACCTGACCTTCTATGGAAGGCCGGATTGCTCCTTCCCGGCCTGCTTTTGATCGGCATGTCCCCTGCTTTTGCCGACCACCTGGAAAAGCATTTCAAGGTGGATGCTCGCCCGGAAATCACTCTGCACAATCCCAGTGGCACCGTGGTTGTGAAGGCCTGGACGAAATCCGAGGTGATGGTGATTGCGACGCGTGCGAGCGACGACGTCGAGGTGGACGCGACGCAGACCGGAAACCGCGTGGATATCATGACCCATCCGGTGTCGAACGCCGCCATGTCCGCCGGAGACTCGCGCGCCGATTTTGAAATCCGCGTTCCCGAGGACGCCGAGCTTCAGATTCACGATGATTCCGGCACCGTCAGCGTGAATAGCGTGCTGGGCGATATGAACGTCGAGACGGTTGGCGCGGGCGTGGATCTTTCCGATGACGCCGGCTACCTGACCGTGAAGACCATTGACGGCGCGTTTCAATGCCTTCGCTGCGCTGGGCGCATCGAAGTTTCTTCCATCAGCGGCAATTTCAAGCTGCTGGACCTCCGCAGCTACCAGGTGCGCGCCCAAACCTCCAAAGGCAATATTCTTTTCAGCGGCGAATTCATGCCCAACGGCATGTACCAGCTCAAGAATTATAGCGGCGTGATCGAAGTGCGCTTTTCGCCCGGCGATTCCTTCGATCTTAGCGCGACGTCGTTGAAAGGCCGGGTCAACAACGAGGCGAAACTTGCGCCGCCCGACCACCAGCAGCATTTCTATTCGAGATTCGGCAACAGCCTGTTCGGCTCGTTCAACGCGGGCCGCGCCAAGGTCGAGCTTTCCTCCTTCGATGGTACAATCAACATTCTGAAGCGCAATTAGCCTGGCAATCTGGCAGGCGCCGCGCTTCGAATCCAAAAATCAAGCGATGATCGCCGCAAGGCGGTCGCTGGAACGCCCGTCAGTCGCGCAGTTATATCGCTCGAACGGCGATCCCTGGAAAATGATCAGCGAAAATCGTCCGCGCCGCCTCATCTGCCTCACCGGATTCATGGGCAGCGGCAAGTCCACTGCCGGCGGGTTCGTCGCCCGGCAGCTCGGCTGGCCGCACATCGATCTCGACAAGCGCATTACCGAATCTACCGGTCTTTCGATTCCCGAAATCTTCTCCCGCATGGGTGAGCCGGAATTCCGGCGCATCGAGCGGGAGCAGCTCGAGCGCGTGATCGGCGAGTCCACGGAGACCCAGAAGCCGCGCATCGTTTCGCTCGGCGGCGGCACGATTTCGCAGCCGCAGAATCTGGCTCTGCTGCGAGAGAACGGCGCCGCCCTCATCTGGCTGCACTGCCCGGTGGAGGAGCTTCTGCTCCGTTGCGCGGTGGTCACAGACCGTCCTCTCTTTCGCGACGAAGCCAGCTTCCGCCGCCTCTACGAGGAACGGCTTCCGGCCTATCAGTCCTCCGACTACCGCGTCGAAAGCCATGCCGAGCCGGCGCGCGTGGTGGAACAGATTCTTGCTCTTGGGATTTTTCCCCGGGTGATAGCATGACGCCGCGTATTCCTCGCAATCTTCTGGCACGCCGCCTTCTCGCCTCGGCGCTGTTTTTCTCCCTGGTTGCCGCCGCCGGTGTTTCCGCGCGGCGCCCGAAGAGCGCGCCCCCGGCCAGTCCCGCTCCCGCCACGCTTGCCGCGGACAAGGGCAGGCTCCGCATCATGGTGGGTGGCGCGCAGGTCGGAAAAGAGGATTTCGAGATCGCGCAGAACGGCGCGAACTGGGTGGCGCGGGGCACTACGGAAGTGAAAGGATCGGACGGCGTCACTCACGTGACCGGCACGCTGGAGCTTCACGCCGACGGCACGCCCGCGCATTACGAGTGGTCCACGCAGGGAGCGAAAAAAGCGTCCGCGTCGATCGGCTTCAACGGGCCTACCGCGACAATCAATCTGGTCGTAGAGGGCGCCAAACCCTTCACGCAGCAGTTCACCTTCAATGGGCCGATGATCGCCGTGCTCGATAACAACCTGTATCACCAGTACGCGGTTCTGGCCCGCCTCTACGACTGGAACAAGAAGGGCCTGCAGACGTTCTCAGTGCTCGTGCCGCAGGCGATGACTCCCGGAAGCGTTACCGTGGAATCGCTGGGCCCGCAGGACGCGGGCGGCAAGAAGCTTGACGAACTTCGCGTGAAGACCGAAGACCTCGAACTCGACCTCTACTTCGAAAATCAGCGCCTCGTAAAAATCGACGCCCCCGAAGCCAACGCCGAAATCGTCCGCGAGTAGCTTTACGAGCGGTCGTTGTTTGCCTTTCGAGCGAAACTACCGATTGCTTTGCTGCGTAGCGACGAGTTTCGAGGGGATGTAACCGAGCTGCCCGATTCGATTCAGAATTGTGTTGTAGGTTTCCGGGTCGAGCCGGGGCGTGCGGCTCAGGACCCACAGATATTTACGCCTAGGTTCGCCTACGACAGCGTACCGATACTCGGGGTCGAGCATTACCACCCAGTAGTCGCCCGAGAAGGGCCAGAAGAAGGTTACTTTCAGCTTGGCATTAGTTTCCGGCTCGACGACCTTCGCCACTCCGCGAACGCTCTTCGTCCCGCCATTCGGTTTGCGGCATGCGTTCACCACTTCGATTCTTCCGTTTGGGCGGAAAGAGTACTGAGCGGTTGTGTCGCTGTCACAGCTGCGTTCGAAGCGGTTGGGATAGCGCGCGATTTCATACCAGGTGCCGAGGTAGCGCTGCAGGTCTACTTTGCCGACCGTCTGCAGCGGCGGAGCCTCGCTGGCCTTGCCATCCGCCGCGGCCGCTACCGCAACCCCGGTGACCGCCACCGCCAGCCCCATCCCGAGCCAGCATAAACTTTGTGCCGTTTTCCGCCTCATAAGCACCCTTGGGAGACCAATCCATATATCCATTAGAACAGCTTTCGGCGTGACCGAGATATAGCAGCTTCCCTGAATTTGAGAAGGGGCTTCGTGTAGGCGCTGCTGTTGGCGTGTTGCCAACTCGGATTTGATTCCGCGGGCGGGGTCGCATGCGTCTCTTGTACACTACCGGCATTCAACGAGGAGGCTTCTGTGATGAACGCACATCTGCTGCCCAAGGGTCGAACGCTGCGCAATCTCACGCTGCGAGCGGCGGCCGCGGTGATCGTCAGCTTGCTTGCCGCGCACGGGACACTGGCGCAGAAGGTGACCATGGAATTCGACCAGGCCGCCGACTTCAGCAAGTACAGGACGTTCGCCATTCGCGACGGCCGCCTCAACAGCAAAAACGCCGCGCTCGACAGCGACCTGGTGAAAAAGCAGATCGAGGCGGATATCGTTCATGACCTTACCGCAAAGGGGTTGATGCAGGTAACCGGGCCCTCCGACCTGAACGTGCGCTATACGTTCGGATCGGCTCGCAAAGTGGAGACCGAGGCCTACCCGGCGGGCTGGTACGGCTGGTGAACGCGCATTGTCCGCGTGCCGTACGCCGAGGGAACGCTCGTGATCGATCTTCGCGATCCCACCACTCGTTCGCTTGTGTGGCGGGGCATCGCCAGTGAAGAGAAAAGCGATCCCACAAAAATTGAGGGAAAGCTCGACAAGATGGTCAAAAAAGCCATCGACAAATATCCGCCCAAGAAGTAAGGGCAGAGCGCCCGCCCGGCGTGGCATACTATTGCTGCAAGCCAAAAACGATACGCGTAACCGAAGCGGGGAACACAAGATGCCGATCTACGAATATGTTTGCGACGATTGCGGCCAGCAATACGAGCGCATCGTAATGAACCAGAGTACGAAGGTGACGTGTCCCAAGTGCGCCAGCGCAAAGCATACGCTGCAGCTTTCCGTTTTTGCCGCGCCCGCCAATGGAACCAAATCCTCCAGCGGGTCAGGGGGTCCGGCACCCTCGGGTGGTTGCGGACCCGCCTGCGGCTGCCACTAGAACACATCGAAGCGCCGGAGAGATTAGCATGGCAATGAGCCGATCGCTCGCGCGCAGCGAGCACACCACAAACAACCCGCAGCACGAGCAGTTCACCGAAACGATCTACGGCGTGATTTGCTCCACCTGCCGCAACTACGTTCTCATCGACAAGACGAATTGCCCCTCCACCTGCCGCGAGCATGAATCCTGCCGGCAAGCCTACAGTTAGCCGCAAGCAAGTTCCTCTCGCGCATCTGCGATGAATGAATTTACGCCAGCGTGGCCGCAAGTTCCCGAAGAAGGCTCGCAAGTTTTGCTGCGTCTGCCACGGGCGCCTGACACGTCGTCTCCACGCAGACCAGCGCCTGCGCCGCGTGCGCATCGAGATGCGGCAGCGTCTCGCGAAGCGCGTGCGGCAGGTGATGCGCGGCGATCTGTTCCGGCGTGACTCGCAGCAGCGCCTTGCCGAACCGGTATGTTTCGCTCGCGGCCTTCTCAAGCGCCGCCGCCTGGGGGGCGCCCGGATCGCCCGTCACCACCACCTGAAGCGGGTGACGCGCATGCAGCAGCGCCGCCAGCCCGTAAGTGGCGGCGAAGAGTCCGTACTTGGGAGCCAGCGCGGCAAATGCCTCGAGCGTCTTCTCCGCCCAATCGCGATAGAGCTTTTCACCGGTGAAAGAGTGCAGTCGGTCGAGAACGATTGCCGCCACCGAATTTCCCGCCGGCGTCGGCGAATCCTGCAGTGGCTTGCGCCGAACCTCCAGCCCGCCCATCGGCGCCGCGTCCTTGGCGCGATCGAAGAAGCCGCCGCCTTCGGGATCCCCGAAGCGCTCCACCGCGATCCTCATCGCCTGCTCGGCGATTTCGAAGTAACGCCTTTCGAGCGTAGTTTCCCACGCATCGAGCAGGGCCGCGATGGCGAACACTTGATCGTCCAGCGAGCCTTCCAGGCGCGGGCCGCCTACCCGATGCAGGAAGCCTCTCGTGTCATCCCAGGCTTCGGCCAGGATGCGATCGAGCGTCTTGAGCGCGAATGCGCGGCAGTCCTGGCGGTCCAGCACACGAGCGGCGTCCAGATACGCGGAGACGAACATCGCATTCCAGCCCGTATAGAGAGTCTGGTCGATCGTAGGGACAGGATGACGTTCCCGCCGAGCCGTCAGCAGCTTTCCTTTGGCACGAGCGACCAGCAGGCGCGCGTCCGGCTCGTCCATCTTGAGTTGTTTGGCGAGATCCTCCACCGAAGCCGCAACCCACAGGACGTTTCTATCGGGGTCATGATGCATCTCGCCCCGCGACCCGATGTCGTAATGGAGTTCCATCGCACGCGCTTCTTCCGCCGAGAGTACGGCGCGAGCCTCGCTTTGCGTCCACGTAAAATAGTCGCCGTCATCGTCAAGGGTCTGATCCGCATCCTGGCTCGCGTAAAATCCGCCCCGCTGCTGGTCGGATAGCACTTCGCCCACCCACGCGATGATTCCCTCCGCGGTTTCGCGAAACAGCGGATTGCGCGTCACCTGATAGCCGTGGAGAAAATTCCTCAGCAGTTCGGAGTTGTCGTAAGTCATTTTCTCGAAGTGCGGCACGCACCAGCGCTCGTCGACCGAGTAGCGATGGAAGCCCCCGCCCACCTGGTCGTACACGCCTCCCAGCGCCATGCCTTCGAGAGTGCGCTGCGCCACATGAAGCAGTTGCGCATTCCGCGTTGCCTGGTAGCGTTCGAGCAGCAGATCGACGGTGCTCGAATGCGGAAACTTCGGCGCGTGCCCGAAGCCGCCGTGTGTTTCGTCGAACTGGCTCAGGGCGGACTCTACGATCGCATCCACCACGGCCGGGTCGAAATCGCCGCGCGCCCCTTGAAAGATTTCCGCCTTGGCCACGGCCTCTTCGAGCGTCACCGCGGACTTATCCACTTCCGCGCGCCGCGTCTTGAAAGCTTCGGCCACCGCCAGAAGAATGCGCTTGAATCCGGGGCGCCCCATGGCGTCCTCGGGAGGGAAATAGGTGCCGCCATAGAACGGCTTTCCGTCCGGCGTGAGGAACGCGGTAAGCGGCCACCCGCCCTGGCCGGAAATCGCGCTGATCGCCGACTGGTAGCGCGCGTCGACGTCCGGACGTTCGTCGCGATCCACTTTCACCGGCACGAACAGCTCGTTGATCATTTCGGCGATCTGCGGATTCTCATAGCTTTCGCGGTCGATCACATGGCACCAGTGGCACCACACCGCCCCGATATCCAGAAGCAGCGGTTTGTCCTCGGTGCGAGCCTTGCGGAAGGCTTCCTCGCCCCATTCGTACCAGTCGATCGGCTGATGCGCGGCGGAGCGCAAATAGGGGCTCGCGGAATCCTTCAAGCGATTTTCGGTGGATTGGGTCACAGGTCGGCTCTTTCCAATTTTTCCTGGGGAATTTAAGCAGCGGTCTCGTTTCGGGTTGTCCCTGCCGCCGGATAAGGCTACTGAATCGGATTCTTGTAATCGGCGTCGCGCGGGTCGATGGGCTTTCGTCCCGAAAATCCCTCATCCTGCCGGTGGTAGAAGCGAATGCGGTCTTCGCCCAGCCGCCAGCAGAGATACACATCCTCGTCGTTTAGGCGCGACGGAAAATCCAGCAGCCCAATGTCGAGGTCCTTCACGATGCAGCCGGTCGAATGAATGCGCTCGATCGAGGATTGCAGCGACTCTTCCAGCCGGTTCCGTTCCAGCCGTACCCTCGCCATTTTTTCGTAGTTCACGAGCAGCCCGCCCGATCGCTGGATGCGCTCGGCCAGCGCGCTCAGTTGATCGTCGAGTTCGCCCAGCTTGCGGCGCGTTTCCATCGCCTCGATGAGCATCGGCTCGATCTGCATGCGCACGCGTTCGGCTTCCGTCAGGGAGAAAAACTTGGATTCTTCGTCTGCCATGTTGTTGCTCTCCAGAAGCGCATCCGGACGCGAGGCATTATCGAGCAGCTTGCTAGACCGCCGGCTTGCCCGTCCATCTTACCGAAGCAGGGGGCTAACCGCCTATATATACCATTGAACGCGAGGGAGGCACGAAGCCGGGTTCGTTGATGCGATGCCCCTTTTCCTTGTGCTCGACGATGCGCAGAATCTCATCGCCGATCTCGCGGTCGGTGGCGCCGCCGCGCAGGAGGTATCGCAGGTCGTGGTCGTCCTTGCTGAAGAGGCAGGTGCGAAGTTTCCCGTCGGCCGTGAGGCGGATGCGCGAGCAGTGGCCGCAGAAGGGCTGGGAAACGGGGGCGATCAGTCCGATTTCGCCGCGGCCGTCGGCGAAGCGGTATTTGCGCGCGGTTTCGCTGCGTTCGTGAACCACCGGCACGAGCGGCCAGCGCGCCGAGATGCGCTGATGAATCTCCGCGGCCGTTACCACCATATCGCGCGTCCACGCATGGTCCGCGTCGAGCGGCATGAACTCGATGAAGCGCATGATCAGGTCGCGGTCGCGCGCGAATTCGGCGAACGCTTCCACTTCGTCGTCGTTGATGCCGCGAACCAGGACCGCGTTCACCTTTACCGGCCGCAGGCGCGAGGCTTGCGCCGCGTCGATTCCCGCAATCACGTCGTCGAACGTCTTGGTGCGCGTGACCCGCTCGAACCGCTCGCGGATCAGCGAATCGAGGCTGATGTTGATGCGATTGATGCCCGCGGCGATGAGGGCGTCGCAGCGCTGCGCGAGCATATACCCATTGGTAGTGATCGAGAGGTCCTGAACGCCGAGCGCTTTCAGCCGCGCGATGAAGTCTTCCACGCCCGGCCGCACCAGCGGCTCGCCCCCCGTCACGCGCACTTTGCGAATGCCCATTCCCACCAGAATGCGCACCAGCCGCTCGTATTCGTCCCATTCGAGCAGGTTGTTCGCCGGCATGTGCTTTTCCGGGTCAGCCGAGCGGCAATACACACAGCGGAAGTTGCAGCGGTCGGTGACCGACACGCGAAGGTCGGTGATCTGGCGACCGAATTTGTCAATCAGCGGCATCTAACGCCTCGATTCCGCGGCACGCGCGGAGAATTCAATGTTTCGGGTCATCAAGCTCCCCTAAAAAGCAAAAGCCCAAATCCACGTTTGGATTTGGGCAACACAGCATGGTCCCCGAGCTGCAGGACCATTCCCCTTTCCAAACGGGAGGCGCGGGCGTTTCCACCCGAACCCTCATCCCCAACACTGCCCGGGGCATCGCCTCGCAAGCCGTGAGATGTCTCTCCCGTAGGCCGGCAAGGTCGGAGAACTGCCAGCATTCTACCCCTCCGCAACGCCCGTAGCAAAGAAGAAGGTTTTTTACGGCAGTGTGTCGGCTTCCGGTTGAGCTGGCAGCGGTAACCAGGAGCTTCCCCTCCTGCTTACCGAATCCCGTTCGAATTCATTCGGTCAACGGGCGCAACGCGAAAGGCCACAGAGTGAAGTCAAATACAGTACTGATAGTACGTAATGTTCGCGATTGACGCGCTGAACGAAAGCAACTACAGTCACTCACCCCGCATTTCAATCCTATCCTATGCTATTGGGAGGACTATCCGGTGTGCGGAATCGCTGGATTTTGGCAGGCAAGACGTGGAACCGAACATCCAGTGGATCTCGTGAACCGGATGGGACGAACTCTTGCCCACCGTGGTCCAGATGATTTCGGTACTTTTCATGACTGCACCTCGGGAATAAACCTGGCTTTCTGCCGCCTCTCAATCCAGGATCTTTCCACCGCCGGGCATCAGCCGATGTATTCGGCCTCTGGGCGCTACGTCGTCGTGTTCAATGGAGAGATTTACAATTTCCAGGAGATCCGAGCGGAGCTCGGCGGATCTCACTGGGAAGGTCATTCGGACACAGAAGTTATGTTGGGAGCGATTGACCGCTGGGGACTGGATTCGTCTGTGCAGCGATTCGTCGGCATGTTTGCATTTGCCCTTTGGGATCGCAAGGACGCAAAGCTGTCCCTGGTCCGGGACCGCCTGGGAATAAAACCTCTATATTACGGGCGCGTGGGAAATGATTTTGTATTTGCTTCCGAATTGAAGGCAGTTCGGCAGCATCCTGAGTTTGACGGAAGAATCGATCGCGCTGCGCTTGCTCTTTATATGCGGCACAACTATGTTCCAACCCCTCACTGCATCTATGAAGGCCTGCGGAAATTGGAGCCTGGCCATATTCTAACCATGCACTCCGCTGGAGCAACCCCGAAAATGGAGGTTTATTGGTCCGCAAAGGACATCGTTGAGTCCTCGGATTCTATCTGTCAAATAAAGGAAAATGACGCTATCGAGCAGCTTGACAAGTTGCTGCAGTCATCCGTTCGCGGACACATGGTTTCAGATGCTCCTTTAGGAATGTTTCTTTCGGGCGGAATCGACTCAAGTATCGTACTTGCAATGATGCAAGCTCAAAGCGATCGCCCCGTGAAGACTTTTACAATCGGCTTTCACGAGGACGGTTATAACGAGGCAACACGAGCCAAGGAAGTCGCCCGCTACTTAAATACGGAACATACCGAACTATATTTGACACCTGGTCACGCTTTAGAAATCATCCCATTATTACCTCTTATGTACGATGAGCCATTTTCAGATTCTTCTCAAATCCCCCAGTATCTGGTTTCAAAACTTGCTCGAACAGCGGTGACGGTAAGCCTCTCGGGCGATGGCGGAGACGAGCTATTTGGAGGGTACAACCGTTATCTTTTTATCCCCCACATCTGGAAATGCATCCGTCGGCTCCCTACGAGCGTTCGCGCCGCTGTTGCGGCCTCGTTGCGAGCGATTCCCCCCGGCAAAATCGATTCGATGTCTCGGCTGCTTCAGCCCCTTGTCCCCAAGATGCTGCGACTCGGTGCCACAGGAGACAGAGCGCAAAAGCTTGCTGACATCCTTACCGCGGAGAGTGCCGAGGCGCTTTTTTTGCAGGTTCTTTCTCATTGGGAGAATCCGACTGAGGTTGTTCTGAATTCGCATGAACCCGGCAGTATCCGCCAATCAATTGCGGAATCGAAACGTTCAAATATAGAAGAAGTTATGATGCTCACCGATTTAATTAATTATTTGCCTGATGATGTTCTCACCAAAGTAGACCGGGCAAGCATGGCCGTCAGCTTGGAAGTCCGCGTTCCTTTCCTTGACCACCGGGTAGTTGAGTTCTCTTTGAAATTGCCCTTACACTTCAAGATCCGTGGAAGAAGCAGTAAGTGGATCTTGCGCGAAGTATTGAATAAATATGTACCGCCAGAGATCGTTCGCCGGCCCAAAATGGGCTTTGGTGTCCCAATCGACCGGTGGCTCAGGGGGCCGCTGAAAGACTGGGCGGAGGATCTCTTGTCTGTAAAGAGTCTCTCGCAACACGGTCTGCTCAATGTGGAACTGGTTCGCAGGAAATGGCGGGAACACCTTGCCCATGTTCGGAACTGGCAGTATTTACTTTGGGATGTATTGGTATTCCAATTTTGGTTCCGCGAAACGAATTACTCGTCCGCGAATGAGACTCTAAATCAAGCGTGCGGTGCCCTGACTTCACGGGGTATAAGTCCTTCGCACGGCCTTCTGTAGAGGATCACGTAATTGTGCGCATAGCTTTGCTACTCAGTCTCGGTGTCTCTTGGTCCCGGGAGGCTGCTTGGAGACTTAGTGAATTGGGCCACGAAGTTCACGCGATCGACTTCGAATGTGAGGTGAAGGGCACTTATTTAGCATGCCGCGAGGATCTCCGCACCCGCGCGATCGCGAAGCTTCGCCCGGCTTTGGCTGGAATCCACATCATTCCCGGGAAGGATATTTCACCATTCCGATACCTCCGCTATGCACCCAGGCTGCGCAGAATTTGTAACAATCTTCGGCCCGATGTGCTTTTTAGCCTATGGGGAGGGGGCTTTTCTCTAATTTCACTGGCAAGCGGAATTCGACCTTACGCTGTGTTTCTTACGGGTGACGATGTTGTCAGCCTTTCCGGCCTTCGGAAGTTGATAAGTCAGCGCGCTTTGAATCAAGCTGCAGTGGTGTTTGCAAATGGAAAATTTCTGGGAGACTTGTCTAGGACCTTTGCGCCCCGGGCACGAATTCATCCGATCTGCCTTGGGGTTGACCCGGCTAAGTTTGTCCCCCTGCCGGCAGCGTCATCACCGGTGGTTATTATTTGCACTCGGGGATTTGCGCCGGTTTACAACAACAGCTACCTCATCAGGGCGTTAGCGCTGCTGCCGAATTCGTTGCCTGATTTCCGGGTTGTCTTTCCGTCGGCCGGTGACTTATTGTCGGAGACGCAAGAATTGGCGGACAAAATCCTTTCCCCGGAACTGAGACGGAGAGTCCATTTTTTGAATGGCGTTACCGATGAAGATCTCCTGCGTAACTTGCAATCTGCCCATATCTATACTTCCGTATCGCGATCGGATGGAACCTCAATTTCTCTGCTAGAGGCCCTTTCTTGTGGGTTGTTTCCCGTACTGTCGGACATCCCCCCCAATAGAGAATGGATTGATCGCAAAGTCGGAAACGGAATGCTAGTGCCTCTCGACAAGCCCGAGGAATACGCACGACAGCTCAAAGAAGCGATTCTTGCCTCGGCTCACCGCATCGCAGTTTCACCCTTCAACCGGAGACTCATTCTGGAGCGTGCCGATAGTCGCAAGACGATGGCGCGCGTCGCCTCCTTATTGGGAAACACAATTCGTTCGCGGAATTGCAGCTAACCCGGACAGCGGTCTGAGGCACAGCCACTCGACGGGTCTGCTGTGGCTGCTATTCCTGAAAATCGCTGAAACCGGCCGCACTCTCTTCAGGTGGGGTTCGCGCCCGTCAGCGCCGGAAGGCCGACACGCCGCAACAAGTTTTGAAAACGCGGGTCGTCCCGCAAGCCGTCCATGCTCGGATCTATATGAAGATAAATAAGCCAGTGGGAATGCTCTTCGTACGATTTCTCCAGGCATTCGATCGCGCGGTCGTTTTCTCCTAAACCAATGTGGATTCCGGCGAAGAAGTAGGGTGCAACATACTTTCGTGTCGCGAGCTCTGTCAGATCATCGAGCATCTGAACCGCTTCGGTTGTTCTACCCGCCGCGCCAAAAGTTTGCGCCAGTGCTGCGCGCATCATGGGACTGCCGCCGGACAGCTTCACCCCCTTTTCACCCTCGGTCATCGCCAAATCGTAGCGTTCAGTTTTCCTGAGCAGCAGACCAAGAATCCAGTACGTGACGGGGTAGTTTGGGTCCAATTCGATCGTTCGGCGCAGTTGTTCGATGGCTTTGTCGTATCGGCGATCGTTATAGAAGGCCCACCCGACGGCTACGTTGATAATTAGAGACAGCGGATCGAGCTCCTGACCTTTTTTCATCTTAGCCATAACCTCGGCGTGTTTCCCCATGGTCATTAGGTACTCGGCGTACCAGTGGTTGGCAGTCGGATACGTGGGGTCCAATTCGAGGCTGCGCTTGAATTCGATCTGAGCCTCGTCCCACCGCCAATCATGCAGCCATAACAGCGCTGCCAGGGACGCGTGCGCCTCTGGGAGATCCGGGTCAAGCTGCAGGGCGGCCGTCGCCGCCGCTCTGCCTTTAGGAAACACTTCCTTCGGCGGCAGATAGCTGTTCCATCCCAGCAGTACGTAGGAATCGGCCACACCGGCATAAGCGAGCGCGTAGCTGGGGTCTTTCTCGACCGCCTGTTGAAAGTGATCGATCGCTTTATAGAACCCTTCTTCAGTCCACATGTTCCAGTGATGACGACCGCGCAGGTAAAGCCGGTACGCCTCGGCATCCTCCGTGTGGTGTTTTATCAGTCGCTTCTTTTCGGCCCGGGTCAACTGCAGCCGCAATTTCCCCGAAATCTCATTGGAAATTTCATCTTGGACAACGAAGATGTCGTCAGGCTTGCGATTATATTGCGCGCCCCATATCTGAGAACCTGTGGCCACGTCAACTAATTCGGTCCCGATGCGCATAGAGTTGCCGACGTGCAGTATTCTTCCCGTGAGCACGGCGCGGACGTTTAGTTCGCGACCCATGGCCTGCGGATCAATTTTCCGGCCCTTGTACCGAAACACGGTGCTTTGCGCCATCACCCGCAACTTCGGTACTGTGGCCAGAGTATTAATGAGGTTCCCGGTGATCCCATCACTGAGATACTCGTCCTCGGGCTGGCCACTGGTATTGTCGAACGGCAAAACTGCTAGCGAGTGGATGATCTTGGAGACTCGCTGTGGGCGCACCGCAGCTGTTCGATCAGACGGAGTCTGCGCTCTGCGCTTTCCGCTCGAGGACAAAAGATTTGCGGATGGTCTTGCCGCCGGTTCAGTTTCTTCGTCCCCAGTCCTCCAGCCCGAATCGGAATCTCGCCTTAACCGTCGCAGCTCGACTCCCATATCGGCCGCGTTCTGATAGCGTAGCTTGCGGTCCTTCTCCAGAGCTCTGCGAATCACCTCCTGGAGTGCCGGCTGGACGTTGGGATTCAGTTGCATTGGAGCCACCGGATTGCGATTGAGGATGGCTTCCGTCAGGACGCCCGAACTGGCTCCTTGAAAAGGCAGCATCCCCGTCGCCATCTCGTAGAGAACGATTCCGAATGAGAACAGATCCGTTCGGCCGTCCAACTCCTCAGCCCGCACTTGCTCCGGAGACATGTAGGCCACGGTTCCCACGGCCGTCCCCGGGCTAGTGAGATGTTCTTCGGCGACGTAGCACAAAGATTGCGTCAGCTGCACCTCGCTCTGGCTTGCCACGCCTTTCGGACGCATGCTTTTGGCCAGGCCAAAGTCGAGAATTTTGACGGGCCCCCGACTTGTGACGAAAATGTTTGCGGGTTTGATGTCGCGATGAATGATGCCTTCGCTGTGCGCGGCATCGAGCGCATCGCAGACCTCGATCGCGATCGAAATAACACGCTCCGTATCCAACGTGCCCGCGGCTATCCAGTATTTCAGGGTTACGCCATCCAGATACTCCATGGCGATGAACGGATGGCCTTCGTGGATCCCAATTTCGTAGATTGTGCAGATATTGGGGTGATTGAGCGCGGATGCGCGTCGTGCTTCGCGGCGAAAACGTTCCAGCGCCAGCGGGTCTTCGGCTGCGTTCTCGGGCAGGAACTTTAAGGCAACAAACCGGCCGAGTTCGTTGTCCTGGGCTTTGCAAACGATACCCATGCCACCGATTCCTAGTTCCTCCAGGACGAGGTAGCGCGAAATGGTTTGCCCGTTGGCGAAATGGCCGTCAGCCACGCCTGAGGTTAAAGCGGGGGCGTTAGAGTGCATAGTGGTAATAGTGACAGTTCAATTGCACAGCAGGGACTTCGACGAGAAATGGATTCTTCATCGTGCCGGACACGAGTTGATTTCCTGCAGGTGCCAGAAAGCACCACCCTCGCCAATTACGGCCGAGTGTACGAGACGCTTGAACAACTTAATCCTTTCCCCGCAACAAAGAAGATTTGATTCCCCTGTTACTGGCCGTGGCAATTCCAGCGTTTCCTGTGATTATTGCTGAGATCCCCGTAGCCACGTCCTAAGCGATCTATTCCACGCACTGCGCTGAGTTGTTCCGTAAGCAGTGAACGCGACGGAGGCAGCGTCCGCGTTTGCTTAAGCTCGAAGCAATGGGGCCGCAGCCTGTAACCGATCCTAGCAGCGCCGGGTCAAGTCCTGATTAGTCGTGCCAGCTCAACCGGTCGATGCAACACCGCTCTAGTCATTTGACCTGGTAATACGTTCAGAGCGGATCGATCTTTGGGGTTGCAGTTCGCTTTTACATAAACAGGACGCCTTTTCTTCGCTCTTGTGCTCGCGGATGTTTCTTAGCCGTTGGAATTCCTGGACTTGGGACTTCCTCCTAGTGTTGCGTCGACCCATTGAGACCGCCCGGATTACCGGAAACTGACCCACTGCCGTGTTTTACAGAACAGTGCTGGAAATCGGGCCCCGCCGTGATGTACCGTCGGAAGCGCGGAGGTGAGCCAATGTCTTTTGAAGAAGCCCTGGAGCGAGTCTCTCGCGATGACTCATTCAGGGCGACCGTCTACGCCATGAACACTCTCCTGATTCACAAGGGAATTTACACCCAGCAGGAATTCCGGACGCTGTTTGTCGAATGGGTGGAGAAAGAAAATAAAAAGAAGCGCGCCAGCGACGGCTCAATCGAGCGTTCCAAAGCCGCTTCGGCTTAGACCTTTTTCCCCGCTTTCGTCCACGCCGCGGGATGCGGAGCTTCAGAGCCCGCGTGGCAACAAGCGCTTCGTATTTGCCCTTCGTCGCCGCCTTCGCCTTTCGCTGTCATCCTGAGGAGCGCAGCGACGAAGTACGGTTTTCCATCGCGCGGCTTTCGCGCGATGAATCTCTCCTCGCGGCGCCCTTCCCGCGAGCCTTCGTCCTCTACTTCCTTTGCCCCCTCAACCTCCTCTGCTTCCTCCGCCCCGCGTCAGCTCGCGCCATCCCCAGTCCTGGTCTGGTCCGCGATCAAGCCCGGAAGCGGCTGATATTGCGGATTTCCTTGCGGTAGTCGGGCGCGGAAATTTCCACGGTGCGGCACATTTCATACAGGCGCGAGCGAATCCGCTTGCCCACGCGCTCGGTCAGCGTGTCTTCCACCGACGGCGTGCGCATCCCCATCGCGCGCGCCGGAGCAGGTGAGGAAGCCGGACTCTGAACGGTGTCGGTATCGAGGAAATTGGTGGTCAGGATCGAGACGCGCTTATCGTTGTAGCGCGAATTCAGCACGTGGCCTACGGTTTCGAGCGCCCAGGGCGACGGCTTGCTCGATCCCACGTCATCGAGCACGAGAATTTCCGTGGTTAACACCGGCTCGAGCACGCTCATCTCGGTCGATTGGCTCACCGCGTTGTAGCTGTCCTGGATTTCCTTCAGCAACTCGCGATAGTCGTAGAAAAGCCCGTTATGGCCGCGCAGCACCACGTGCTTGAGCACGGCGATGGCGAGATGAGTCTTCCCCGCGCCGCAGGGCCCCATCAGCAGAAGGCCGTTCTCGGAGCCTACCGGGAATTCTTCCGCGAAGCG
>CAZRKW010000033.1:0-23794 GCA_964600355.1 uncultured Acidobacteriaceae bacterium | reverse complement strand
TTCGACATAGGGGCCGCGGTCGTTGATCCGCACCACCTGGCTGCGGTGATTGCGGGTGTTCACGACGCGAATGATGGAGCCGAGGGGCAGCGTTGGGTGGGCCGCCGTGGTGGCGTACATATCATAGGTCTCGCCGTTCGCCGTGGGCTGGCCGTCAAAATCTTCTCCGTACCAGCCGGTCACGCATTGCCAGACCGCTAAAGGTTTTACGCGATTCTTGGAGCTGGGGACACCGAAGGAACTATTACCCTGGAGCGAGGTTTCGAGTTGGGAGGGGTTGCTCGCGCTTGCGACTGTCGTGGGATTCACCGACGGCGTCAAAACGAGCAGACCCAACGCTAAAAATACCGACTGCAGGCCAACTAGAATCTTAGCACGCATAGGCACCTAACCTTTTTTGAATCAGCAAATTATATCGTTTATGAAGTCCGTTATGCAAGCGTTTTAGACCTGCAGCGAGCCCCGTAACTTGCTGATTTCAAGTAGATTTTCGTCCCGGCACCACATTTCGAGTTGCTCCACAAGCTTTTCCGAGGCCTGCGGGTCCACGAAATGGGCTGTTCCCACTTCCGTTGCCGAGGCGCCTGCGACCATATATTCGGCCACATCGGTCGGGCTCTCAATACCTCCGAGCCCTATGATCGGGATTCGAATCACCCGACTCGCCTCGTAAACCAGTCTCATGGTTATAGGCTTGATGGCTGGACCCGACAATCCACCCGTCGTACTACCCAAACGGGACTTCCGGGTGTGGCTGTCGAGACACAGCGCGGGGTAGGTGTTCGCGATTACGACAGCGTCTGCGCCGGCCGATTCTGCTGCTTTTGCTGGAAGGCCAATGATTCCAACGGAGGGGGAAAGCTTCACCCAGAGAGGCCTCTTCGCCGCCTTCCTGGCTGCGCTGACAACCTCATTGATCTGCGCCGGATCGGTGCTGTACTCGATCCCGCCACGCTCCACATTGGGGCAGGAGATGTTCAGCTCATATGCGGCGAGGCCCGGCGCGTCCTCCAGAACGCGGATCACCTCGACATAGTCCGAAATGCTGTGGCCAAAGACGTTAGCGATTAGGGCGGTGTCGTAGCGCCGGAGCGCGGGCAGCTTGTCGGCAACGAAGGCGCGTACCCCGATGTTCTGCAGCCCGATGGCATTCACCATCCCGCCGACGGTTTCGCACATTCGCGGGGCCGGATTCCCGGCCATCGGCTGCGCGGACAGGCCTTTTACGACGATTCCACCCAGGCGGTTCAGGTCAACGAGGTGGGCAAACTCGACGCCATAGCCAAAGGTGCCACTCGCGGCAATTATGGGATTTTTGAGGTAAACTGATCCGACCGAAACCCGGAGGTCAATCCCCTCGGGCTGCTCGGGCGGTGCGGGCCGTTTGAGCTGAGTCGGCTCCGTCAAACTCATTGGTGAAGAGTCTAGCACGCAAAGGGATGGGTGGAAGCACGTCTTTCTCCGATCCTGGTCTACCTCCCTGTGCAAAATTCACAGCGGTCTATGCTAGGATGATGCGCCCCAATGCGCGTCGTAGAGAAAAGACAACTGCTGTCCGCCGAAGAGATCGCCCGAACGCTGCGAAGGGTGGCCCACGAAATCGTGGAGAAGAGCGGCGGGGCTAAAGACCTGGCGTTTGTGGGCATCCGCCGGCGGGGAGTACCTCTTTCCCAGCGGCTCGCCAGGGAAATAAAGGGGTTCGCGCAAACCGACGTTCCGGTTGGCACGCTCGACATCACCCTCTACCGGGACGATCTTTCCACCGTCGGGGCGCAGCCGATCGTGCAGTCGACCGATATCGACTTCACCGTCGATAATCGCGACCTGGTGGTCGTGGACGACGTTCTCTATACCGGGCGGACCATCCGCGCAGCCATGAACGGCCTGTTTGACCTGGGGCGCCCGAAGCGGATCCGGCTCTGCGTTCTGATTGACCGCGGACACCGCGAGTTGCCGGTGGAAGCTACCTTTATAGGCGCCACCGTCCAGACGAGAGACACGGAAATCGTGGAAGTGCGCCTGCAGGAAATCGACGGCGAAGAACGCGTGATGCTGGTGGACCGGGTTCCCTGAAGGCAGTTCCAACAATTCTTACGAAGGCAGATCCCTTAAAGGCAAACAGTGCTCCAGCGGCTGCAGCACCTGCTCGATATTGAAAGCCTCGACACCGAGCAAATCAATTTCATCCTCGACCAGTCAAAGCCTTTCCAGGAATTCCAGCGGCATCCCCTAAAAAAACTGGCCACGCTGCGCGGAAAAACGGTTGCGTTGGCGTTTTTCGAGGCGTCCACGCGCACCCGCATCAGCTTTGCCACCGCAGCGTCACGGCTCGGCGCGGATACCATGAACCTGCAGGCGGAGTCGTCCAGCCTGAAGAAAGGCGAGTCGCTCATCGATACGGTCCGCACGCTCGAAGCGATGCGTCCCGATGGCATCGTGATGCGCCACAGCTCTTCCGGTGCGGCCGCATTCGTGGCCGAGCGGATCGCGGTGCCCGTGTTGAACGCGGGAGACGGTACGCACGAGCATCCCACTCAGGCGCTGCTCGACGCGCTAACCATTCGTGACCGCAAGGGGCAGCTCGACGGATGGAATGTCACCATCCTAGGGGACATTCTGCACAGCCGCGTGGCGCGCTCGAATATCCATTTGCTCGGCAAGTTTGGCACGCGGATCACGCTGTGCGGCCCTGCGATGTGGATTCCACGCCAGTTGGAAGAACTCGCGCCGGGCCTGCGCCGGACTACCCGCATCGAGGAAGGTCTCGACGGGGCAGACGTGATCATGGTGCTTCGCACGCAGACGGAGCGAATCCACGAACCCGCGCTCGCCGCCGACGAATACGTGCTGGGCTACCAACTGACGGAAGACCGATTGCGCCTGGCCCGGCCGGACGCACTGGTGATGCATCCCGGGCCCATGATCCGGGGCCTTGAAATCGACCCCGCCGTCGCCGATAGCCCGCAGTGCGCCGTACTCGAACAGGTGACCAACGGCCTCGCCGTGCGCATGGCGCTTCTCTACCACTTGATCGGCGGCGCACCCGTAGATGCGCCACACCCTGCAAAGGAACGCTCGAATGCTGCTGATTAAGAATGGCCGCGTGCTGGACCCGGCAACCAAGACTGACGCCGCGCTCGATGTGCTGCTCGAGGGCAACAGGATTTCGCGCGTCGGCGCGAATCTTTCGGCGCCCGATGCGGAAGTTTTCGACGCCACCGGCTTGATTGTTGCCCCCGGATTCATCGACCTCCACTGCCACTTGCGCGAACCCGGGCAGGAGCTTTCGGAAACGATCGAGACCGGAACACGCTCGGCCGCGCGCGGCGGCTTCACGGCGGTCTGCTGTATGCCGAACACCGTGCCGGTCAATGACAATGCCTCGGTGACGCGCGGAATCGTGGAGCGGGCCGACGCGAAGGCGAGCGTGCGAGTGTGGCCCATCGGCGCGGCGTCCATTGGGAGCAAAGGCGAAGCGCTCGCGGAAATCGCGGCGATGAAAAGCGCCGGCATCGTGGCCGTGAGCGACGACGGCAAGCCGGTGGCGACCGCGCGGCTCATGCGCCAGGTGATGGATTACTGCAACTCGCTCGGCTTACCCGTGATCGACCATTGCGAAGATCCCTCGCTTTTCGCGGGCGGCGTGATGCGCGAAGGGCGCCAGTCCGTGAAGCTGGGGCTCAAAGGCATCCCGGCGCAGTCGGAATCGATCTGCGTGGGGCGCGACGTGGAAGTGGCCGGGCTTACCGGCGCGCAATTGCACATCGCGCATATGTCCTCGCGAACATCGCTCGAGTACGTCCGTTCAGCGAAAAGGCAGGGGCTGCGCGTCACCTGCGAAGTGACGCCGCACCACTTTACGCTGATCGACGAAGATGTGCGCTACGATTCGCACTACAAAATGAACCCGCCGCTGGCTTCCCGCGAAGACCGCGAAGCGCTGATCGAGGGCCTGGCCGACGGCAGCATCGACGCGATCGCCACCGACCACGCTCCACATCATCCCGCGAGCAAGGACGTGGAATTCGACCGCGCGCCTTTCGGCATCACCGGGTTTGAAACGGCGCTCGCGCTGGGATTGAGCGAGTTGGTGCATCCTGGGCGGATGCCGCTCGCGCGCCTGGTGGAACTGTTCACCACCGGACCCGCGAGCGTACTTGGCATGGAGCGAAAAATTGCCGAGGGGCAGACCGCCGACGTCACGATCTTCTCAACCGATCATTCCTGGACGTTTCGCGCGGCAGATTCTCCCAGCAAGTCGCGCAACACTCCCTTCGATAGCCGGGCTTTTCGCGGGGCGCCGATGGCCACAATCGTCGCCGGACGCATCGTTTACAAAATGTAGCTTTGGAGATTTTCAGGCTGCTGCTGACGGCAGCCTAGTGCGCGGCGGGTTCGGAGGCGGGATGCATGCCGTGCTGCGGGACTTCGTGGACGCCCCGTGCCGGGGCTTCCTGGTAGAAGCGGAAAAGTTGATTCAGCGGACCGGCGCCTTTGCCGATGGCGTAGGACTTCTCGATCGCCTTGGTAACGTAGGCCTTCGCCAGAATCACGGCTTCGCGAAGCTGCTGCCCGCCGGCGAGTTGTGCGGCGATGGCGGAGGAAAACGTACAGCCCGATCCGTGCGTATTGGGGCTGCGGACATGGTCACCGCCGAAGACCTCGACCTCGGTTCCCTCGCACAGCACGTCGCTTGGCCTATCGAGATGTCCTCCGGTTACGATCACCGCCCGCGCGCCCATTTCCAGAAGCTTTTTCCCTGCGGCTTTCATTCCCTGCAGGTCTCTTACTTCCAGGCCCGTTAGAAACTCCGCTTCCGGCATGTTCGGCGTAATCACGCTGGCACGCTTGAGGAGTTCGTCCCGGACGAATTTCAGGCCGGCGGCATCGAGCAGGTCCGCGTTGCCCGACGTGGGACGCGAGACCGGATCGAGGACGATGTGGACAAACTTGTGAGCGTCGAGAAAATCGGCTACCACGGACGCATTCGCGCGGTTGGCCAGCATGCCGATTTTTACGCCCGCCAGCGACACGTCATCGATCAGGGCATCGAGTTGGGCTCGCAGCGTCGCAGCGGGCGTCGCGCTCACGGAGCGCACGCCTTGCGTGGATTGCACGGTGATCGCGGTAACGGCCGCTACGCCGTAGCAGTTGTGCGCCGCAAAGGTTTTCAGGTCGGCGGCCACACCCGCGCCGCACGAGGGGTCGAATCCAGCGATGGTTAACAGAATAGGGGGAGTGTTGGTGGCGTGACTGTTCAACTTCGCGTGCCCTCCGCGCTAGGCACAAATGCCGGGCACGCCGTTCCAGCCAGCGTGCATGCAGTTGGAAATGTACGCGGATGGATGCGGTATACGCAACTGGAAATTTACCCTAAAGGGACTGCGAGGGCGAACGGGGACGTCACTGAATTCGCTTGCCGACGATTTCCCCAGCGGTGTTTCCGGCAATATCCCGGGACACCTTCCTATCAACTTACCATCAGGGGAACAGTCCGCGTGCCAGGGTCGCTTCGGCGACGCGACCGACGGCCAGCACGTAGGTTCCCGTCCGCATGTGCGTGCGATGCTTGCGCGTGGTCTCGTACGCCTCCAGAAACGCGCGCCGCATCACCGACTCCAGCTTGGCGTTGACCTCGGCCTCCGACCAGAAGAAGCTCTGCAAATCCTGCACCCACTCGAAGTAGCTCACGGTGACGCCGCCGGCGTTGGTGAGGATATCGGGCAGCAGGGTGATGCCGCGGCGCGCCAGCACTTCGTCGGCGTGCGGCGTGGTGGGTCCGTTCGCCGCCTCCGCAATCAACTTCGCCTTGATCTGCTCCACGTTATTCAGAGTAATCACGTTCTCGAGCGCGGCCGGAATCAGGATGTCGCACTTCATGGTGAGCAAATCGTCGTTGGAGATGCGGGTCGTGCCCGGCATCCCAACCACCGTTCCGGACCGTTCCTTGTAGCGCATGGCCTTGAGCGGATCGATGCCGCGCGGATTGGTGACGCCTCCCCGGGAGTCGCTGATGGCCACGATGCGCGCCTTCTTTTCCGCAAAAAGCTTGGCAATCAGCGATCCGGCATTGCCGAATCCCTGGATGGCGATGCTCGCGCCGCGCAGCGGTATCTTTTTAATCTTGCAGGCCTCTTCCACCACCACGAGCACTCCGCGCGCCGTGGCCTCCTTGCGCCCTTCGGAGCCTCCAAGCGACACGGGCTTGCCGGTCACAACGCCGAGCGTGGAGTAGCCCTTCGTCATGGAGTAGGTGTCCATGATCCAGGCCATGGTTTGAGAGTCGGTGTAGACGTCCGGGGCGGGAATGTCCTGCTCGGGGCCGATTACCGGCAAAATTTCCGAGGCGTAGCGGCGCGTCATGCGCTCCAGTTCGGGCTTGCTCATGCGCTTGGGATCGCAGATCACGCCCCCTTTGCCGCCTCCGAAGGGAATATTCACCGCAGCCGTCTTCCAGGTCATCCACGTGGCCAGCGCCTTCACTTCATCGAGCGTGACGTTGGGATGGTAGCGAATGCCGCCCTTCGCCGGGCCGCGCGCGACGTTGTGCTGCACGCGATAGCCCGTGAAAACCTTGATCTGGCCGTTGTCCATCTTCGTGGGAATCGACACTTCCAGCATCCGCTTCGGCGTGCGGAGGATCTGGCGCACTCCCTGATCGAGCTTGAGGTATTCGGCGGCGAGGTCAAACTGAATCTGCGCGATGCGATAGGGGTTTAAATCTTCGCGCGGCGCAATCCGCGGAATCGGCTGCGGAGTGGGCTTGGGAGCCGTGGCCATCGTTGCTTTCCTCCTGGCGTCCTTCCAACGTGTTTCTATTGCTCAGCTTTGCGGAATGCAGGGGCCCGTAAGTGACGCGAGAATCGAAGTTTAGCCAAGCTGGAAGAGATGTCAATGGAAACCACCCCCAAATTGTGAGATCGAAGGCTATGAATACGACACATTGAGAGATCAGCAAAAAGGTAAATGCCTCATAATTCGCTGTAAACACACCACTTGACCGAAGTGCGGCCGCTCTGCGGCACGCTCAACTCCAGCCGGAACAACTTCGTTGACGTAACAGAATGCGCAAGTTAGGCTGCATACGTTTCGCCGCAATCGCGCAGAAAGCTCTTCGCAACAAGCAATCCGGGGCAATCCGGGGGACTTCGCTGCCGCGTACTTCAAGGGAGCCGCTAGAACAGGTGAGTTCGGAGACGGAGCTGAGGGCCTCGGACGCGGCTCTCATGGCACGGATGGTCCAGCGGGATGAAGCGGCGCTCGAGGCGCTGTATGACCGCTATGCAGGGCTGCTCTCGTCCGTCCTGAACCGGATCTTGCGCGATACGCAAGCCGCGGAGGAGATTTTGCAGGACATTTTTTATCAGCTATGGCGCACGGCATCGCAATTCGATGCTTCGCGAGGGTCTCTGCCCGGCTGGCTGATGGTGATCGCCCGCAATCGCGCGATCTCCCGGCTGCGCCATCACAATCCCGCCGCCGGCGAGGAATTGTTCGAGAACACCTTGGTGCTGCTGCCTATGAGTCTGGAAAGCGCGATCACGCAAAAGGAGCTGATGGGGCGCGTGAAAGGCGCGATGGAGGCGCTCCCGAAGGAGCAACGGGCCGCGGTGGAACTAGCGTACTTCGAGGGGCTCACCCATAGCGAAATCGCCGAGCGCACGGGCGATCCACTCGGCACGGTGAAGACCCGGCTGCGCACGGCGCTGGAAACATTGAAACGAGCTATGCACCCATGAACGGGCATCCAACTCGCGAAGAAGATTTCGATCTCTACGCCCTCGGCGCCCTGGAAGGCGACGAGAAGGCGGCGATCGGAAACCACGTGGCTACCTGCTCCAGCTGCGCGGAGAAGCTCGCGGAAGCGCGCGGACGGCTGGCGTTGCTGGCACTGGCTGTCCCGGCTGTCACACCATCGCCCAGCGTGAAAACGCGCCTGATGAATCAGGTCCGATCGGAAAAGCAGGGTGCTACGCGCGCCCCTGCTGTTTCGCCGGTCCCTGATACGACCGGTGGGCTCTTTGGACGCTGGTGGGCCGCCGTGCTTGTTCCGGTTGGTTTCGCGCTGGCTCTGGCTTCCTTTGTACTATGGACGCAGAATCGCCGCCTGGATCAGCAACTCGCCGTGCTGCACGAAGATATGCAGCGAGAACAGCAGCAATTGCAGTCAGCTCGCGAAGTAGCGGACTTGATCAACGCGCGCGACACGATGATCGTGCCGCTGGCGCCTCAGCCCGGAATGCCGAAGGGCAGCGCCCACGTGATGTACAACGCCAAAATGGGAATGCTGATGTATGAAGGCCAGCTGGAGCCGAATCCCGCGAATAAGTCGTATCAACTCTGGATCGTGCCCACGCAGGGAAATCCGATTAGCGCGGGCGTGTTCAATGCCGCCAGCACTGAAACCGATCACTTCCTCATGAAATTGCCCCCGGGAATCGCCCCGAAAGCCTTCGCGGTAACGCTGGAGCCTGCCGGCGGGCGTCCTGCGCCAACGGGACCGATGGTTCTGGTAGGTGCTGCTTCGTAATTCGATCCCTGCGACTACTTTTTTGTTGCCCTACGTGTCTTCGGCACGACGCGCTATTGACGCCGGGAGGTTTTGCGTTGACCATACTGATTCTCGTTCGAGGGCCGAATGCAACGCATCCTTTCCACTTACAGATACATCAATCACCCGCTTGCGCCGCCCCTTCTTGCGGAAATCGCCCGGGCTGAAATTCGGCACATCGAGGTGTTTTGCGCGCCGGGACATTTTAATTATCGTTCTCCGGAGGCGGTCCGCGATTTCGCGGGCGCCCTCGAAGAATACGGACTGCGCCTGCATTCGCTGCATTCCCCCACCGAACGCGACCTTGCGCCGGGCCGCGAAAGCGGCATGCCCATTTCGATCTGCGACGCGGAGCGCATTCGGCGCGTGGACGCGGTCGACGAAGTAAAACGCGCCCTCGAAATCGCGGAACGAGTCCCCTTTCGATTCCTCGTGCAGCACCTTGGCCGCGGCCACCAATCGATGGATTCCCGCAGTCTCGACGCGGCGTTCAACTCGCTCGAACACCTCGCCATTTTCGCGAAGGAGCGCGGCGTCACCATTGCGCTCGAAAATACTCCCAATGAATTGGGCTCGCCCGAATCGCTCGATCACCTAATCAAAGAAACGCATTTGCGCGACGTGAAATTCTGCTTCGATATCGGCCATGCGCACATGGAAGAAGGCGTGGAGAAAAGTTTCGACGTAATGCGCGATCGCATCGTCACGGCTCACATTCATGACAATCACGGAGACAAGGACGAGCACCTGCTGCCTTTTGAAGGCACCATCGACTGGGATGCCGCTCTCCAAGCGTTTGCGGCCATGCCGCAGGCGCCCGATCTGGTTCTGGAGCTGAAAGAGCAGTCCGGCGGCAAGCCGTCGCTCGATAAAGTCCGCGAGGCATTCGACAAACTGGAAGAACGCCTTGAATAACCAGTCAAAAATTACTTCGGCGCTATCGGCAAAGGCTCAAAATAAATCCAGGGTAGGTTCATGACCCAGGAAACAGCCCCGGTTGTCTCCATTGAACGTGCCGGCGGCCATGCCGGCGGCGACGTCATCATTCGCGGATGGCTCTACAACCTTCGCGAATCGGGCAAGCTCCTTTTCCCGATTTTTCGCGACGGCACCGGAATCATGCAGGGCGTGGCCTCGCTCAAAGAGCACCCCGAGGCTTTCCAGGCCCTCAAAGGCCTGACCCAGGAATCGAGTGTCGTCGTGACCGGCAAGATCCAGGCAGAAGCCCGCGCTCCGGGCGGTTTCGAAATTCATGTGAGCGCCATCGAAGTGATCCAGCGCGTGCCGGAGTCCGATCCCTATCCGGTGCAGCTCAAGGAGCACGGCGTCGACTTCCTTCTCGACCAGCGGCATCTGTGGATTCGCACGCCGCGACAGGCCGCCATCCTGCGCATCCGCGCCGAAGCCGTGCGCGCGGCGCGGAACTTCATGGACAGCCAGGACTACACCCTCACCGACTCCCCGATCTTCACGCCTGCGGCCTGCGAGGGCACCAGCACGCTGTTTGAAGTGAACTACATCGACGATCAGAAAGCCTACCTGACGCAGTCCGGCCAGCTCTACGCCGAGGCGACCGCCGCGGCGCTCGGCAAGGTCTATTCCTTCGGACCCACATTTCGCGCCGAAAAATCGAAGACGCGCCGCCACCTCACCGAATTCTGGATGCTCGAGCCCGAGGCCTCTTACGCGCATCTGGAAGACATGGTCCAGCTGGCGGAAGGGCTGGTGAGCGCGGTCGTGCAATCGGTGGTGAGGAATCGCTCGCGAGAACTCCTCACGCTTCAGCGGGACATCGCCAAGCTCGAAAAGATTACGCCGCCATTTCCGCGCATCAGCTACGACGAAGCGATCGGCGTACTGCAGCAGGCCGGCAATCCGGCCAAATGGGGCGACGACTTCGGCGGCGACGAAGAGACGATCCTTTCAAAGAACTTCGACAAGCCGGTAATCATTCACCGCTACCCCAGCGCCATGAAGGCCTTTTACATGGCTCGAGATCTCGAGCGGCCGGACCTTGCTCTGAACTTCGACATGATCGCCCCGGAAGGCTACGGCGAAATCATCGGCGGCAGCGAGCGTGAGTCGAGCTACGAAAGTTTGTTGGCGCGCATCCGCGAGAACAACCTTCCGGAAAAGGAATTCCAGTGGTATCTCGACCTGCGCCGCTACGGCAGCGTTCCGCACGCGGGTTTCGGGCTGGGACTGGAACGCACGGTGGCCTGGATTTGCGGAACCGAGCACATCCGCGAAGTGATACCCTTCCCTCGGATGCTTTACCGCGTCTATCCTTAAGAGTCCCGCCGTCATTCCGGGAAAGCGACCCGACAAGACACCATGGCCGAAAAAATTCGCATCATCGGCGTGCCGATGGACCTGGGCGCAAGCCGCCGCGGCGTCGATATGGGCCCCTCCGCCCTGCGCGTGGCGGGCCTGCAGGCAAAACTCAAGCATCTCGGGCGACAGGTGGAAGATATCGGCAACGTGGACGTGCCGCTGCCCGAAGAACAGCACTACGGCGAGAAGAATGCCAAATATCTCGCTGAGATTGCGCAGGCTTGCAAAGGCCTCGCCGAAATCGTTCGCAAAACGCTCGACGAGGACCTCGTGCCGCTCGTGCTTGGCGGCGATCACTCGATCGCCATCGGCACCACGGCGGGAGTGGCCGAGCATTTCCATCAGAAATCCAAGCGCATCGGCCTGATCTGGCTCGACGCCCACGGCGACATGAACACGCCGGACTCGTCGCCCTCGGGCAACGTCCACGGCATGCCTCTGGCTTCCATCATGGGATACGGACCGCCCGAACTCACCGGCCTCGCGAGCGTCAAACCGATGGTCGAGCCGCGCAACGTGGTGCTGGTCGGCATTCGCGAACTCGATTCGAAGGAGCGGCGCCTGGTGAAGGAATCGGGCGTCCATGTCTATACCATGCGCGACATCGACGAACGCGGCATGCGCGAGGTCATGGCGGAAGCATTGCGCTTCGCCGCAGATGACACGGCCGGCATCGCCGTGAGCCTGGACATGGATTTCATCGATCCCTCGGATGCGCCCGGGGTCGGCACGCCGGTTCGCGGCGGAGTCACGTATCGCGAGGCCCACCTGGCTCTTGAAATGATTGCCGACAGCAGATCGATGGTTTCGTTCGAGATCGTCGAAAACAATCCGGTGATCGATGTGCACAACACGACGGCCACGCTGGGCGTCGAGCTGGCCCTTTCCGGCCTGGGAAAGAAAATCCTGTGATGAAAGTGCGCGGATCATGAAGTGGACAATGAAGTGGACGATGAATTGGACAATGAATTGGACAATGAATTGGACAATGAATTGGATCATGAATCGAATGACGGACGTTGCCGAAGCGGTGTCTCGATGAGTTCGCTGAGCTCGAACAAACGGCTGCGCATCGGGATTCTCTTCGGAGGCCGCTCCGGCGAGCATGAAGTCTCGCTGGCCTCCGCCGCGTCGGTGATCCGCGCGCTCGATCCTGAAAAATATGAAGCGGTGCCCATCGGCATCTCGAAAGACGGCCGCTGGCTCGTCGGCACCAAAGCGCACACGATGCTTCCCGAAGTGCTGAAATCGGGCGACCGTGTATCTCTGCCGCCCGACCCTACCGCCGGCACGCTGATTCCCATGGCCCAAGGCTCGGGGCGCCCCAGCATCAACGTGGATGTGATGTTCCCCGTGCTGCACGGCACATTCGGAGAAGATGGCACGGTGCAAGGGCTGCTCGAACTGGCAGGATTGCCCTACGTCGGAGCCGGTGTGCTGGCGTCCGCGGTGGGCATGGATAAGGACGTCCAGAAGCGGCTCTTCGAGCAAGCCGGCCTGCCCATCGTTCCGTTTCTCGCGATCCGGCGCTCGGAGTGGGAACGCGAACGCGACGCCATTCTGCGCCAGATCAAGAAGAAATTCCGCTTCCCCATTTTTATAAAGCCGGCCACGCTGGGCTCGTCCGTGGGGATGTCCCGCGTGAAAGCGGCGAACGAGCTTCCCGCGGCAATGGACCTTGCCGCGGAATTCGCCCTGAAAATTATCGTCGAGCGCGGCGTGACCGCCAGAGAAATCGAAGTGTCGGTGCTGGGAAATGACGACGTGCGCGCTTCCATCCCCGGCGAAATCGTGCCGCATCGCGAGTTCTACGATTACGCCGCGAAATACCTCGAAGAGGGCACGCGGCTAGTTATTCCCGCGGTTCTCACCAAAAAACAGGCGCTCACCTTTCAGGAATACGCCGTGCGCGCCTTCCGGGCCATCGAAGGAACGGGCATGTCGCGCTGCGACTTTTTCTTCGAGCGCAAGACGAACAAGATTTTCGTGAACGAGCTCAATACCATTCCCGGTTTCACGGCCATCAGCATGTATCCCAAGCTGTGGGAAGCTTCCGGGCTGCCCTATCCGAAGCTGATCGACCGCCTCATCGAACTCGCCCTCGAATTGCATCGCGAAAAAGCGCGCACGAAATATTCCATCGAGCTTCCCGCCGGCGCGGCAGGCGCCCTCGACGCCTGAGTCCGGCTTTCGTTAGTGGGTCCGTTTTCCCGTAATCCGACCCTTGGCTCCGCCAAACTCAAGTGCTAGGGCTTAAGCCCCAGGGCGAGCGCCGGATTCGTCTTCGCCATCAGGTTAATATCGGCCACAGAAATTCCTTCTTTGTGCAAGGCCTCCATAAAATCGAGCAGGCCTTGGGGATGCAGTGGGACAGGCGGTTTGCGGATCGTGCCGAAATTCGTTGCGAGAATGCAGGACTGCGGCCCTACCTGACGAATCGCTTCCGCGTAGTCGGCCATGGTATGCCGCGGCTGCGGTCCTACCATCGGACCATCCGCGTCAAACTCAAGATAAGCGCCATCACGGGCAGCCTGTTGCATCTGAGGGATGGTCATATTTTCTAGGTAGTACATCGCGTGCGTGACGACAACGTGGGTTACTCCCCGCTGATGCGCCTCATGAGTAACAAGCAACACTTCTTCCGCGGAGATGTGCCCGGTCTCAAACACCAGGTCATGGTGCTGCGCGATGAAGTCGATCAACTCCAACACGCTCGGGACCAGATGGCCATCCTTGGAGACGGGAACAAACGGATCCGCCGACTTCCTTCCCTTCACGTCGTTTTCAGCATCCTCGGTGGGCAACCACACGACCCTGCCCCAGCCGCCCTGCATCGCCATCAATTCCTTCACGGCGTCGATATTGATCCCGCCGTTGGACAGGTCCATGGTAATGCCGCCGAATACCTCGATGCCGGGAACCTGCTTACGGACCATGTAGGCAAGCGCAGCCGTTGATTCGTAGTGGTTCTTCAGCACCAATCCGCGCATGCCGCTCTGCTTGGCAAGCCGTGCCAGGTCGTCCGCGTCGATCGAGCGCGGGGTCCTATCGGGGCCGCTATGCACGTGGAAGTCGATCGCTCCGTTTAAATTTATTTCCGACTGGCCATGGGCCGGCACAGCAAGAAAAAATAAACAGAACCACGCCCACCTCAACTGCTTGATGCGCATGCAAGATACCTGTGAGCCCATTTCGTTCTCCTTTTGGCTGCCTGCCGCCATCCATAACAGTCCGTCATCCATCAACGCAGAAAGTTATCTTCAATCCTTAGACCGGAACGCCCGCTTGGGCGTTCCAACAAGGCTTATGAGAAACCTCCGTACTTTTGCCGTCAGATTATTCATCGGATTGTGAAGTTTGGCAAAGAGACTCTCACAATTCTTGTGAATGAACTCAATACCATTCCCGGCTTCACCGCCATCAGCATGTATCCCAAGCTGTGGGAAGCTTCCGGGCTGCCCTATCCAAAGCTGATCGACCGCCTCATCGAACTCGCCCTCGAATTGCATCGCGAAGAAGCCCGCACGAAGTATTCCATCGAGCTTCCCGCCGGCGCGGCGGGCGCCCTCGACGCCCGAGTCCAGCTTTCGCGAATGGGTCGGTTTCCGGTTAGCCCGTTTACGACAGACTCTCTCCTTCGATCACGGCTTCTTTCAAAGAGCCACGCAAAACCGACAGCAAGTCCCTGCTGAATTTGGCCACGGGTTCGTAGGTAGTAAGTATTTCAACAGCCGCATGTTTCTTCGACTGCAATCTGGTGTGGGGCCAGACCTCGGTTGCCATCCTGACTTGGATGCCTACATGACCTCGTTTGGCGTCCGCTAGATAGACCGAAATTCCAAGATGCTCTTGCGCTGGCAGGTTGAGATACTCATTGCGACCGAATCCGCCTGAAATCGATCCACTTTCAAGAAACCACATGCACCGCGAGAGTATGCCACGACAGTAATACTTGCCAAGCCCCGGTAGGTCGGAGCACCGGGAACTGGGCCACTACCGCACCTTGACATAACTTACGGTGGTGGGTCAGTTTCCCGTTCGCGTTATCACGACTTGGCCCACATTCGCTCATCCCAGTAGAATCAATGCATTCGATGGAGGGCTAATAATGCTCAGAGATCCCGGATTAGACGTTCTGAATTCCCTCAAATATTTATATCTTCGAGAGCTTTCGGAGCCCCGGGACAATTCGTTGCGAATAGTCGTGCAAGAGGCCGTAGATAACCGATCCGCTCCAATCTCAGTCCTACCCGATCTTCCTGAATTGACAGAAATCCTTAGAGACGCTTGGCCGATTGAGTCGGTGGAAGGTTGTAAAAGCTTCGAATTGTCTTGGAACCGCTACGCAGCATATTTGGTAACGGAGGAACTCGTGGGCTCGAACGGCAGCTATCAGGATGAAGCCTATACCGGCAGATTGCTCCGGGTTTACACCAAATCACATTTTCTTGAGCACCTTGCCCATGACACAGGAGGCCATCTGGAACCGCTCCGTCACTACAAGCTGATTTGCTTGAACCACCTCATAGACGTGGCTTCTTACGCGCCCCCGGAAATCCACGTGATTGGTTCAACGCCAGCGCCGGCGACGCCGATTCAGTAAACTTTTGAAGTAGCGGTCACATCTCCGGCAAGTGCGCTTTAGAGAGGACGCCTATATCGGATGGTGTTGCACTGACCCATTGAGACCACCCGGCTTACCGGAAACTGAGCCACCACCCGTGCGCTTTGACATAACCGCTTGAAATCGTCCATACTAACCAGTTAGTTAAACAATTCTAAGAAGAAGCTTATGGAATATCGCTGCCGGGGAAAAGCAACCTTGCGTGTGCCGACGACAAGCTTGGGGTGCTGTAAGCGCGTGGGAATCTGAGAAACAACACATGCCGCGAGGACGCAAAAAAGTCGAGAATCCGGCGACGGCGAGCCGCATCCTGGCCGCCGCCGAGAAGCATTTTGCAGCCGAAGGGATGGCCGGCGCGCGGACGGATGAAATCGCGGACGCGGCCCATGCCAACAAGGCCATGCTCTACTATTATTTTGGGAACAAGCGCCGCCTGCATCGGGCCGTCCTCGAGAATCTGTTTCGCCAGCTGCAAAGCACGTCCATTCCGCCGGCGCAGATTGCGCAAAAACCGGGCGAACGCCTGAGCGCCTTCATTTCGGGGTATTTCGATTTTCTGGCGACGCACCCGAACTATCCCCGGCTGGTGCAGCGAGAAGCCATGGAATCTTCCCGCAACTTCGGCTGGATCGTGCGCCGCTACCTGCGGCCATTTCACAATCAGCTGGTGCGAACGATTCAGGAAGGCATCGCCGCGGGCGAATTTCGCCGCGTCGACCCGGACCATACCGCCCTGAGCATCCTGGGCATGACCACTTCCTACTTTGCGGCGGCGCCCATCATGAGCGAAGTAGTGGGCCGCAATCTTCTGGCGCCGCAATCGGTGCTGAAGCGCAAGAAGGCGCTGATGGATTTTCTCGATCACGGTTTGCATAGCAAACCTGGAGAGGTGAAGGCGCGATGACGGGCAGAAAGTTCCTCGTGGTGATTGGCGTGCTGTTCACGATTGCCTTGATCGTCTACATCGTGAGCACGCCGCGGGGCAACAGCATTCCGCTGACGGGAATCGTCGACGGCAATGAGGTGATCGTCAGCCCGCAGATGACCGGCCGCATCGTCACGCTGAAAGTCGACGAAGGCTCGGAAGTAAAGAAGGGCGATTTGATCGCGGAGCTGGACCCCAGAGAACTCGAAGCCAACCTGGCCGCCGCGAAAGCGAACGTCAGCAGCCTGGAAGCACAGGTGAAAGAGGCCAATCACAATTATTCCTGGATGAACGACCAGACGGGCGCTTCGATCGACCAGGCCCGCGCGCACGTGACTTCCAGCGGCGCGCAACTCGAGCAGGCGCGCGTGGCGCTCGGCCGCGACAAGGACGATCTGGCCCGCATGCAAAAGCTTTTCGACAAGGGAGAAGTGTCCGCGCAGGACCGCGACCATGCCGAGGCCGCCGTCAGAATGTCGCAGGCAAACGTCAGCGCCCTGGAAGAATCGGCCAAGGCTGAGGCCGCCGGGCTGAACGTGGCGCAGGCCAACCGCAAGCAGGTGGACGTCCGCCAGATCGAAATCACCACCACTCTCGCGCAACTGGAGCAGGCACGCGCCACCGCGGCCCAGGTTGCAACCCAACTCGGCTATACGGAGATTTACGCGCCCATTGGCGGAATCGTTTCGGTGCGCGTGGCCAAGCAGGGCGAAGTGGTGGCGCAAGGCTCTCCCATCGTCGTTCTGGTGGACATGGACAATCTTTGGGTCCGCGCCGATGTAGAGGAGAGTTACATCGATTCCATCCAATTCGGGCAGAAGCTCCAGGTGCAGCTTCCCTCCGGAGAGACTCGGGAGGGCGAAGTGTTCTTCAAGGGAGTGGAAGGCGACTACGCGACGCAGCGCGACGTGAGCCGCACCAAGCGCGATATCAAGACGTTCGCGATCAAAGTGTCCCTCCCGAATTCGGACCGGCGCTTGTTCACGGGAATGACGGCCACGGTGCTGCTGCCTTCGACAAACAACAAGAAAGGCTGGTTTGCGCGCCTTTAGAGTTGGAGCGCGACAGGAACATTCAGCATGGATGCGATTGAAGTCGACCACCTGACGAAAAAATTTGGCGATCTTGTGGCCGTGAACGACATCAGCTTCAGCGTCGCCCGCGGGGAGATATTCGGACTGCTCGGCCCCAACGGCGCCGGCAAGACGACGCTGATTCGCATGATGACCACGCTCACGCCGCCCAGTTCCGGCACCGCGCGCATCGGCGGGCACGACATCGTGAAAGACGCCGACGGCGTTCGCCACGTTCTCGGCGTGATTCCCCAGGCGTTTACCTCCGACCCCGAACTCACCGCCCGCGAGAACATGCTGATCCATGCCAAGCTCTACGGCGTCCCCTCGGACAAGCGCGCCGGGCTCATCAACGAGCTTCTGGAATCGGTGGACCTGCTCAAATTTCGCGATTCGCTGGTGCGGACTTTCTCGGGCGGCATGCGGCGCCGGCTGGAAATCGCGCGCGGCCTGATTCACTCGCCGGAAATTCTGTTTCTCGACGAACCGACCACCGGGCTCGATCCCGTTTCACGAACAAATGTATGGGAAATGATTCGCACCCTGCGCTCCAAATCCGATCTCACCATCCTGATCACTACTCACTATATGGACGAGGCGGACAAGCTCTGCGACCGGATCGCCATCGTCGATCACGGCAAGCTCGCCGCCCTGGACACGCCCGAGCGGCTGAAGGACAGCATCCCCGGCACCGACGTGGTCGAGGCGGAATTCGTCAACGCTCCCCCGGACTGGCTCGATCAGTTGCGCGCGCTGGCCCAGGTGGTGTCGGTGACGCAGCGCGATGAGACGGTGCACGTCAGCTCGCATGACGGACCCTCGACGGTGGCGGCGCTTATGGATCTCGCTCGAAGCAGCAAGGTAACCGTGAAAAAAGTCCTGGTGCAAAGCACCACGCTCGACGATGTGTTCCTGCACTACACCGGCCGCGAACTCCGCGATGCCGCGGCGCACGGCGCCGGATACGACATCAGCCATCTCTACAAATAAAGCATCCGCAAGGCCGCGAGTTGCGGCAAAGGATTGGGCCACACCGCAATGAAGTTCTATCGCATCTCGGCGCTCATCGAACGCGACCTGCGAAAATTCTTTCGCAGCCCCGCTCTGATGATGGCGTCGATGGTCTTCCCGCTCGTGCAGCTCATCGTGCTGGGGTACGCGTTCGGCGGCAAAATCAAAGGCGCCACGATCGCGTTCGTGGACGAAGACCATTCCGTCGAGTCGCGCCGCGTCCGCGAAATGTTTGTGGGCATTTCAGCCGGGGCGCAGACCTTCCGCGTGGTGGACTACGATTCCCTGCCCCGGGCCGTCGACGATCTTCGCGCGGGCTTTGTCCGCGGTGTTATCGACGTTCCCCTCGATTTCTCCCGTCGCTACTACCAGCGCGACCGGCCGCGCATCGCCTTCACCGAGGACAATACGGACCAGGTGATGGCCAGCGCGTTGCTCGAACGCATTCAGCAAATGGTCTCGGAGCTAAACACGCCGGACGTATCGCCGCGCCTCGATTCCCAGGTGCAGCTCAACGTGGTCGAAGTGTATCCCTACGTAGAGTATGCGAAATATCTTCTCGCCGGTTCGACGGCTATGGCCATCTTCATCGTCGCCATGATCGGCGGCGGCATCACCTTCATCGACGACAAATCCCGCGGCCTGCACGAAGGATATCTGCTGACGCCCATCCACAAGACCGAACTGGTTCTCGGACTTATCGGTGCCGGCGCGTTCAAGGGGCTGCTCGCAGGCATGGCGCTCACGATTATCGGAGGCTTGCTGGTAGGCATTCCGCGCCTTTGGGATCCGGTGCGCCTGTTCTACTTGACGTTGGTGGTCCTGGTCGCCTCGCTGGCGATGATCAGCCTCATGTTTCTCGCCATGGTTCGCGTGGACGATCCTCTGGTGCCGCGCGCGATTTTTGGCGTGCTGAATACGCTGCTGTTTTTCCCGTCGGGCGCCATTTCTCCCATCGAGGGCTTTCCGCCGTGGCTCCGCTGGCTTTCGTTCATCGACCCGTTCACCTACACCGTACACGCCCTGCGGAACCTGACGGTGAAAAATACCGGCATTGAAGGAATTTACAGGGACGTGATAATTTTGAGCTGCTTCGCGGCCGTCATGATCGCGGGCAGCATCGCACTGTTCAAGCGGCAGATATGATCCGCAAGGAGCCTTCGTGGTTCTCTTCGATCCAATAGAGGAACATCCGCACGCAAAGAGCCGCCGGCGAATCATCGTGGCAATCGTGCTGGTGATTTTTGCGGCGGGTGGATTGTGGTGGCTGCTGCGCTATCACAAAGAACGCGTCACCATCCTTCATTTCATGAATGCCGTGATCGCCGGAAACATGCAGCAGGCTTACGAGATCTGGAAGCCGTCGCAATCGTACTCCTTGAAGGATTTCAACGACGACTGGGGCCCCAACGGCTACTACGGCCCAATCAAGAGCTTCCGAGTGGCGAAGACCGAACACCTGCGCGGGGGTTCGGGAGTGGAAATCAAAGTTCGCCTGAGCCCCTACCAGCCTTTTCCCGATGATGACGACGTGGCCAAGCAGAACAAGACCAAGGAAGTTACGCTGTGGGTGCAGTTCAACGACGAGTCGATCAGCTTCCCGCCCTTCTGACGCTCCTGCTCAGCGCCAGCGTAGCGCGTTTATTTCTTGCGTCCGCCCACCCACATCATCGTGGTGCCGGGGCCTTCCACTTCCTTCGTTTCCAGGCCCAGCGATTCGCAGGCCGCGAGCGCTTCCGCGGGGCTGATGGACCGCCCCTGCCACGTGTCCATGTAGCGCACGCGGAGAAACGGAATCCGCGTAAGTCCCGATTTCACCAGCCGCTCCTTGCTTGAGAATCCCGCTTCGAGCGCCACGCGGCCGATGCTTGCCGACCATAGCCCCTTCATGTGCAGCCGGAAGATTCCGCCGTGGCGCAGCACGCGCGCCGTTTCCGCAAAATAGCTGAAGATGGCGGCTTTGTCCGGTACATGCTGGAACACCGCGAACGAAAAGACGAAGTCCACGCTTCCCGTCGCGATGCCCCGCAAGTCGGCGCCGGAGACGGCATGAAACGTCGCGCGCGGAATCGCATACAAGTTCGCCTTGCGGACCATTTCCGGCGACACGTCCACGCCGGTGTAGCTGTCGAAATCGGCAGCCATCCAGCGGGCGATGCGGCCGATTCCGCAGCCAATCTCGAGAGCGGCTTTGTCGCGCGGGTCGAACTCCATTCTCTGCAAGAACGGCTTTACGAAGCGCTCGTAGTCGCACCGGCCCGAGGCGAAGAACGCGCCCTCCTCGTTGGGAATGTCGGGCCAGTTGATATAGGCGCGCGGATTTTCGCGGGCGCGCGTATCCCAGTCGCGCCGGATCGCGGCCAGCCAGTCGTTGGTCGAATTAGGCGAGTCCTTACCCATGTCTACGTGTCGTGATTCGGACGGCTGCCGCAGCTCTTTGCGGACAATAGTTCCTCGCACGCGGTGCGCACTTCTTCCACACCGACATCTTCGATCCGACGCGGCGCGCTCTCAACGACCGTCTTATCGCCACGGACGGCGCGGAACTGAGCGCCTGTCTCCACAACGCGGTGCTCGGTTCCCCACGGCCGCCACTGCGCTGGATTCGTCGAACCGTAAATCACCACAGCCGGCCGGCCCGTTGCGGCAGCCAGGTGAGCAGGGCCCGAATCGTTGCCGACAAAAAGGGACGCGCCCGCGACCAGCGCAATCAACTCACGCAGGCCGAGCCCCTCCGGCACAACAGCAGAATCGCGCATCTCATCCCGCACCTGGGCGGCGATCGACTCTTCCTGCGCCGACAAATTCACCACGCTCGCAATCCCGTGCGTGTCTCGAAGCCAGCGGGATATCTCCGCAAACTTCGCGGCGGGCCAGCGCATGGTTGCCAGCCGGGCGCCGGGCTGCAGCACCGCATACGGAGCGCCGTTCGCGATGCCGTGACGCTCAAGCAATTCGCGGACTCGCTCGGCCGCATCCGATTGAGGAAAAACCTGCACGTTGGGAATAGGCCCGCGCGGCAGGCCCGTCCAATAGAATTGCGATATCCGGTGCTCGACGGTATGCACGACCGGCCTTCCGTAAAACTCGCGCGCATCGGGTACCTGGACGTTATATACGAATGAAAACTGGAAACCCTTCCAGCCGACGCGCACCGGACTTCCCGAAGCCGCCAGCAAAAGCGCGCTTCGCGGGCCGCCGTGCTGGTTGAACGCAATCGGAAAGCGCCGTCGGCGCAAGGTTGCCGCAGTCGCCGAAAAATCGCCCGAAAGGATCATTTCCGCAATTGCGGGATTCCCTTCGAGTGCCGGCGCGAAGCGAGGCTCGATCAAAATACAAATCCGCAGATCGGGCCTCCAGGCATGAAGGGCCGCTAGTGCCGGTGTTTCCAGAACGATGTCGCCCAGCGATCGCAGCCGCGCGACCAGAACATCGGCGCCCCGCGGCAGATGGAGGAGCAAAGAGGATGGTTCACTCGGCTTCAATGCGCGCTTCGTCGATCAGCATGATCGGGATATCTCCCCGAATGGGATAAACGCGCCGGCAAGTTCCGCATTTCAAGCCCTGTTCATCGGCCGTCAGCTTCACCGGCGTCTTGCACAAAGGGCAAACCAGAATTTCGAGCAACTCCTTCGAAACGGCCATCCAATCCTCCGTGTCTCTTTTCGATTTTCCCGGGTTGTTTTGTAGAACTATTCTTGCACGTTCCGTTGCCGCTTTCGTAACGCGAATGCGCATCCGGTTGCGGCCATACTACGGGCAACCTTCCCCTCTTCGCAACGGGTGTTATGCGGATTTCGCCAAATGCTCGACGCGAAGCGCCATTCGCCCCTTCCATTCGGCGCCCGCCGCAAGCTCCACCGGCCACACGGCAATCACCTGTGAGCCTTGATAAATCCGCTCGAACCCTTCCTCCGATTCAGAAACCGTCTCGATAGGAAGAATCCAAAACTCCCGCGCGCCGGGAGCTTCGATCTTCGCGCGGACCTGCTGCCATTCGTCGACGACGCTCAAATCTGCTGCCGGCGCCGCGGCTGCCATCCTCAGGGGAAAACGTTTGCCATCCGACTGGAAGTAGCGGTCCGGCGCGGAAGGCGCCAGAAAATTGATGACCACTTCGACTCCGACGTTTATGGATGCCGCTTCCGGCGAGTTTCGCCGGAGGGCCAGCTCGCACTCCACGTCGAATCCGTTCTCCGTGGAGTGGAACGTCAACACCTTCTTCGCTGGCCAGCCCGCGCTTTCGCAGGACTCCAGCGTCACTCCACGATCGGAGATATTTTTCGCCTGATACTTCCCGCCTGCCAGCGCCTCGTCTTCTCCCAATTGAATCACGTTGCAATCCTCGTACGTCTTGTTCTGCCCGAAGACCAGCAGACGAAAGCAGTGGCGGGGCCAGCGATCGTACTGCAGCCAGCGCTCCAGGCCATCCTCCTTCGTGCGATTCTGGTCGTGGATGGACTGCACTTCGCCCGCGCCGTTCTTGCCCAAATTCTTCAGGGCGCCGTGATAGGCCTCGGGCCGGCGTTTCAGGGAGTTGATCAGCGTCGCGCCAGACGGTCTGAAATCGAGCGCGCTGACCGTGCCGCCGTCGTCGGGAGCAACCAGCGCGGCATATTTCTCCGACGTGAAATAAACCTCATCGCGCCCATCCGCGTCGAAATCGAAGAACACCACATCCGCATAATCCCGTTTCCGATGCTTCAGGCGGTCCGCGATGGCTTCCGCTTGCACCAGAGGGCGCCAGACCGCCGTGCGCAAATGAGGCGAGTAGAGGCCGCCGAAAATGCCGTGCCAATAGGCGTCGTTGCATTGCGCGCGCAGCAAAAGATTCGCCGCTTCCGCTCTCTCCGCCGCAAACTTCTCGCCGCGCCTTCCGCTCTGGGCCAGGGTTTTCAGTTTCTCCGAGACGTGCAGCATTTTCTTGTGCATCAAATTCGACTCGGAATACTTGCAGAAGAAATTCCGCCATACCCCGCCGCGAACGAACGGCAGCGCCTCCGGGCGCGCCGCAAGTTCTTCCACCAGCGCATGAAAACGGCGCCTCCCGTCTGTGGGAAGGGCCCATTCCATCATTTCCGTATACGAAGCCGTCGGCAAATCCGCGCGGCCCAGCGGCTGGCGCGAAGCCACTGCGGCTCCCGGCGTTGCGACTTCCAGCCAGTCGGCGCTGCCTTCGAGGGCATGAAAAAAACGGTCCAGCCAGCCATCGCGGTAGCAAAGGTCGTGCGTCCCCGGCCATACTCCGAATTTTTCGAGGTCGTCGCCCATCGCGG
>CAZRKW010000032.1:0-23961 GCA_964600355.1 uncultured Acidobacteriaceae bacterium | reverse complement strand
GATGGTGCTGCTGTTGCGCCCGTGGCTTCATGACGAAGTAAAAAATACGGGAGGATGGGACTTTTGTCAAGCGAGGATTGGAGTGACTGCGCAAGGCTAGGCGGACCGCGACGCACAGACGAGACACAAGCGCCAATCGGGAGATTGGCGTTCCCGGGGGGAGCGACGCCCTGGCGCGCGGAAACTTTGACCGACGGGAATTCGTCACAGCGAAAGAAGAAGCAGGTCCCTCACCCGTCCGCGCTTCGCGCGTGTGGGCTCAGGATGACAATGAAAGGCAAAGGCTTAAAACAACGACGGGGAAACGCGCCGGGAAGTTGGCCCGGGTTGCGCTAGCGGAGGAGGTCTTCGAGCTGGACTTTGGCGTCGGTTTTGGCGTCGCGGTATTTGACTATTACTGGGGTGTAGAGAGAGAGGTTCCATTCTTTGCCGCGGCCTTGGGAGATGGCGCGGGAGCCGGCTACTACTACGGCGTTTTCGGGGATTACTAGGGGCTGATCTTCGGAGGCGGCGTGGACTTTTCCGGTGACTATGTCGTAGACCGGGGTGGAGCGGTTTAGGATGGTGCCGCTGCCGAGGACGGCGCGCTTTTTTAATACCGTGCCTTCGTAGACGCCGGAGTTGCCGCCTACCAGGACTTCGTCTTCGACGATTACCGGGAGGGCGCCTATGGGCTCCAGCACTCCGCCGATTTGGGCGGCTGCGGAGATGTGGCATTTCTTTCCGATCTGCGCGCAGCTGCCGACTAGCGCGTGGGAGTCGACCATGGTGCCTTCGTCGACATATGCGCCTACGTTGATGTACATCGGAGGCATGCAGGTGACGCCTTTGGCGATGTAGACGCCGTCACGAATGCTGGAGCCACCGGGGACGATGCGGACTCCGGAGGCGGCGGTGAAGGATTTTACCGGGTAGGTGGATTTGTCGAAGAAGGGCTGGCGGGCGGCGTCGATGGACATGTCCACTATGGCGCCCATGCGGAAGCCGAGCAGGATGCCCTTTTTGACCCAGGGGTTGACGCGCCAGCCGGTGGCGGCGGAAGCGTCGGGCTCGGCGGCGCGGACTTCACCGGCGTTCAGAGCGTCCTTAAACCGCTGGAATAGGCTGCGCTGGGCTTCGGTGTACTGCGGCGGATTTTCGTCAAACAGGGCTTCGATTTCAGCGTGCAGCATAGACCTGCTGGACCATGCCTAGCGATTCGAGCACGCCGCGGATTTTGGCGACAATTTCCGGCTTGGGCTGCACAAGCGGGAGACGGCAGAAAGGCTCGCAGAGTCCCATGAGGGACAGGGCAACTTTGGCCGGAGTGGGATTGGTCTCGATGAAATTTATGTCCATCAGGCGGAAGTAACGGTGCTGGATGGCGCGGGCGGCGGCGAAGTCGCTGGCGAGGCCGAGCTGGACCAGGCGCGTCATTTCCGCGGGGATTTCGTTGGAGGCGACCGAGATCAGACCCTTGCCGCCGATGGCCAGCAGAGGGAGGGTGATGCCGTCGTCACCAGAGAGGACGAGAAATTCCTCGGGGACGATATCGAGCAGGGCGGCCATCTGCGAAATGTTGCCGGAGGCTTCCTTGACGCCGATGATGTTGCCGATCTGCGAGAGCCGGGCGACGGTGGCGGGCTCGATGTTGACGCCGGTGCGGCCGGGAATGTTATAGAGAATGATGGGCAGCTCGACGGCGGCGGCGAGGGCTTTGAAATGCTGGTAGAGACCCTCCTGCGTGGGCTTGTTGTAGTACGGGCTGACGGAGAGGATGCCGCTGGCGCCGAGATCCTTGAATTCGCGGGCTAGTGCGATCACGTGCGACGTGTCGTTACCGCCGGCGCCGGCCAGCACGGGGACTTTGCCGCGGGCTTCGTCGATGGTGAGCTGGACGACGCGGAGCTGTTCGGCGTGCGAGAGCGTGGGGCTCTCGCCGGTGGTGCCGCAGGGGACGAGAAAGTTGATGCCCGCTTCGATCTGGCGGCGGGCGAGGCGGCGAATGGCGTCCTCGTCGAGAGAAAGATCGCGGCGAAAAGGGGTGATGAGTGCTGTTCCGCATCCTGTGAACATTTACGTGTCTCCTTCTACGGCCCTGTTGGCAGAGGCTAATTTTATGCTAGTTCGTTGACGATGGCGCGAAAATCGTAAAAGCCCTTCTTGCCCGCCAGCCAGCGGGCGGCGCGCAGGGCTCCGCGGGCGAAACCGTCGCGGCCGCGGGCGGTGTGGCGGATGGTAATGGTGTCGGCGGCGGAATCGAAGCCGATCTCGTGGGTGCCGGCGTGCGTGCCGGCGCGGCTGGCGGCTACGTCGATGGGCTTGTCGTAGCCGTTCTTTTTCATTGTCTCGACCAGCGCCAGCATGGTGCCGGAAGGGGCGTCCTTTTTTGTGGAATGGTGGATTTCCCAGCCCCAGGCGGCGTATTCGGGCTGGCGGGCCAGCAGGCGCGCGGCTTCTGCGACCAAGTGAGAGAAGACGCTTACTCCTACCGAGAAGTTGGGGCTCCAGATGAGGCCGGTGCCGGCTTTTTCTACGGCGGCGCGGGCGCGGTCGAGATGGGTGAACCAGCCGGTGGTGCCTACCACTACATTGACGCCCAGATTCGCGAGGCGCTCGATATTTTCGGGGGCGGTTGTGGGGGTGGAGAATTCCACGGCGGCGTCGATGCCGCGAAAGTTGGAGGCTGTGAGGCCTTCGAAGTTGGCGTTGTTGTCGATGTCGAGGCGAAGCTTCACTTCGAAGCCGTACTCGGGCGCGAGGCGCTCGATGATGCGTCCCATTTTGCCGTAACCTACGATTGCCAGGTTCATGTTCCCCGCTTTGTCGCAGTGCCTAAAGTCAAAAACAAAAGCAGATCCTTCGCTGCGCTCAGGATGACAGCGCGTTTTTGAGGGATGACAGCGCGAATGGTATCAGCGCCACTCGGGATGACACCCTCACGTAACCCTCGAGAATCAGCCGAAGACGGTTGGGTCGCGATCGGTGAAAAATTCGCGGTGCACCGCTGCGGCTGCCTTTGCGAGGTCCTGCGAGGCTATCACGACTCCCAGGTTGAGTCGCGAGGAGCCTTGCGAAATCATTAGGACGTTCACGCATTTTAGCGCTCCGAGTACGCGGGCGGCTACGCCGGGGGTTTCGCGGATTTTGTCGCCTACGGCGCACAGGATGGCGCGGTCCTTTTCTATGGAGACTTCGGTGAAAGGCTCTAGCTCGGCGCAGATTTCCGGGAGGCGCGCGTCGTCGTCCACCGTTAGCGAGACGCTGACTTCGGAGGTGGAGACCATGTCCACGGGCGTTTCGAAGCGGTCGAAAGCTTCGAAGATGCGGCGGAGGAAGCCGTGAGCTCCGAGCATGCGGGTGGAGCGGATGTTGACTACGGTGATGCCCTTTTTGCAGGCTACCGATTTCAGCACGTTGGTGCAGGAAACCGCGTTGGCTACGATTTTCGTGCCGGGGGCTTCGGGACGACGGGAGTTGAGAATCCAGACCGGGATGTCTTTCTCTTTCGCCGGGAGAACGGTGGCGGGGTGCAGGACCTTGGCTCCGAAATAGGCCAGCTCGGCGGCTTCGTCGAAGGAGATGGTTTTTACCGGGTGCGTGCCGGGGACGAGCGTGGGGTCGCAGGTTAGCACGCCGTCTACGTCGGTCCAGATGTCGATTCCGTCGGCGTCGATCGCGGCGCCTACTAGCGCGGCGGAGAAATCGGAACCGCCGCGGCCTAGCGTGGTGGTTACGCCTTCTTGATTGGCGGCGATGAAGCCGCCCATTACGGTGACGCGATGCTTGCCGTTGGCGGCGATGCTGGCGGCGGTGCGCGGGTAGGTTTCCGCGATCAGCGGCGACGCGTGGGTGAAGCGGGAGTCGGTGACGATGACGTTGCGGGAATCGAGGTGCGTGCTGGGAATGCCCTGGCTGTCGAGCGCCAGCGCTACGATGCGGCTGGAGAGGCGCTCGCCGAAGCTGGCTACGGCGTCTTGCGAGCGCGGCGTGAGATCGGAGACGGCGCAGAGGCCTTCGACGATTTCGCCGAGGTCGCGGAAATGGTCGGTCAGGACGGTTTCGAGCTCTTTGCGATGGGATTCGGAGACGAGCGGAGCGGCTTCGCTACGGTGGAAATCCTCGATGGCGCGGAGCTGGGCCAGGGCTTCGGGGCGTTTGCCCTGGGAGGCGTTGGCGGCCATGGCGAGGAGGGCGTTGGTGGTTTTGCCCATGGCGGAGACTACGACCACTGGATGTTTCGGCAGGCGCGAGCGGACGATGTCCGCTACGCGGAGGATGGCCGAGGTGGATTCCAGGGAACTGCCGCCGAATTTCATTACGATCATTGGGTTGGGGGTCCTTGTTTTGGGGTCATGGGTTGAAAGGCTTCGGCAAAAGGCTTGCGGAAAGAGTGCCGCGAGCGGTTGTTGCGTGTGTGGCGCGGAACGGACAAAAGAGACAGTGAAGACCCACCCTTACACGACAAAGGGTGGGGCACCCGGAAAGGCAACGGCAACTGCGAAGAGAGAGGCCGATTCGCTTCGCTCGCTTGGGTCGCGCGGGTCAGCATGCGGCTACCAGGCGGCGGACGGCTTCGGCGTATAGGTCGATGGCTTGCAGGAGGTCGCGTTTGGCTATGCGTTCTTCTGCGGTGTGGGCTACGTGGATGCTGCCGGGCCCCAGGAGCAGGGGTTCGCCCCAGGCTCCGTTGAACATGGGGACGTCGGTGGTGTAGGAGACTACCGTGGTGGGGATGCCGTCTACGCTGTGAAACTCTATGGCTGGGATGAAGAGAACTTCGTTTAACTCTACGCGGTCTCCCACGGCTTGCGCTAACGATTGGCGGACGGGGGCGGGGTCGCCTACTACGCGCACCAGGATTTCGGCTTTGGCGGAGTCGGCTATTACGTTGGGGGCGCGGCCTCCGGCTATGGTGCCGATATTCATGGTGCTGGGTCCGAGGAGGCGATCGACCGGGAGCTCTACTCGGCGGAGATTTTCCAGGGCGTCTAGTAGCTTTTCGATGGCGGATTCGCCTAGTTCCGGGTAGGCGGAATGCGCCAGACGGCCTTTGGCTATGGCTTCGAAGCGCAGTACGCCTTTGGATGCCAGGACCAGCTTGTTTTCCGTGGGCTCACCGTTGATTAGGTAACGGGAGCCGCGGGGGTTGCGGGAGGCGGCTATGGCGCCTGCGCTGCTGCGCTCCTCGCCGACTACGAAGAGGAGGCCCAGGTTCCTGATGCCGGTGGCCAGGAGCTTTTCGGCTGCGGCTATCATCGAGGCGATTATGCCTTTTGCGTCGCAGGAACCGCGTCCCCAGATTTGGTCGGAATCCTCGCGCGAGGGGAAGAAGGGCGGGACGGTGTCCATGTGGGTGGAGAGGGTTACCAAGGGCGTGCCCCAGGAGGCGAAGACGTTGAAGCGGCCGGGGGTGACGTCCATGCGCTCGACGCGGCCGCCGGAGGAGGCGGCGAGGGCGGAGAGATGGTCGTAGAGATAGGAGCCGACCTGCGTTTCGTTGTCGCTGATCGATTCGATGTCGACCAGGGCGCGCGTGAGTTCGAAGACGTTCAATGTTTGAGCCTTAAGAGCCAGAGGGAACGCAGCAGGAGGGAGACGACGCGAGATTGCGCGGGTGTCTTCGCCTCTCGATAGCGCTCCATCCGTTTTGCAACGGATGACAGTGGACCCGCCTTAGGCGTGTCCTCCAACCGCCGCGGCCTCAGCCCAGCGCGGCGATTTCGGCGGATTGCAAAGCCCCTTTTGCCCAGCCTCCGAAGCTGCTCGGGAATCCGGCCGGGCTACTGATGGCCTCCGCACCTCTACCAAGAACGAATTAAGTCTAGTGGGAGGCTCCTGATTAAGTCAAGCAGGCGGCGGGAAGAGTAACGGGTCAGTTTCCGGTGATGGCTGCGTTCATCCGTTATAGTCCGGGCGCGTCGGAGCGTTTCGAGAGTTGGCTTGTCCTGGGCGATGCCATGATCGCCGCGACACGAGCCGCAAGGTTGAATGCGATCGGCCAAATCACATAGAGAAGAACCACCATGTACATCACTTCCATCCCCTCGGAGAAGGCCCACATTCCAGACGAGGCATTCTGGAGATTGACGATCTGAGCGGTGGAAACTCCGGTGGTGGCGGACTGATACAGGATCATCAGGTTGCGCTTGAGAACCATGGCCTGATAGGCGAGCAGCCATATGGCGACGAAGATGCCGACTTCGTAGCCCACGCGCACAAACCTGTTCAGGCTACGCACAAACCGCGTGTGCGGGTCGATTTCCGCGGACGCTTTGTCGCGCAGCCTCGCCAGAATGGCGAACCCTACGGGTCCTAATGCCGCGAAAAGCATCCACCACGAGGATCGCTTCTTGGACCGGATCACCAGAAAGCATGCCAGCAGCCACAGGACTCCTGCAACCGCGGCCGATCCCAACGCCAACGTGATCTTCACCATACTGAGCAGGTGGTAGTTCCGCACATAATTGGGATGACCTGCCGCAATTTCGGGATTGATCAGGCTGAACAGCAATCCTCCCAGCAGCAAGATCATGGGAATGAGCAACAGCAGAAGCAGCGCCGCGACCATCTGTTTCTTCATGATCCACATCATGGCATAGCCTTCTCGGTCTCCTGGGTGGGGTCAAAACGTGGTGTGCGTTGGTTGTCAACTCCGGATGGTGGATTGCCGGAAACTGACCCACCACCAGGGGAAGGCAGTATTCGCAGTGTTTTCAGTGCGATTTCAACAGGATGGGCGAAACTTAAGGGATCGTTCGGTCATCTCACTTGCAGGGACCCAGGCGGGCGGTTCGAGGAGGGTCAAAGCACATGGATGTTATTGGACTTGGCAAAAGATTCTTAAGGGCTCGATTGAGCAGGCAGATTTTGGGTTGTGGGTTGTCTCTGATGCTGTTGTTCGCGACTTGGCCGCAGAATGTGGCGGCCAATCAGGACGCGCAGCAGCAAGATCAAGCCCCGCCGCCACCCGGCGCTCCGGGGGCGCCGGGCGCGCCGGCACCGGCTTACGCGCAACAGACGCCTGAACAGTTGCAGCAGCTGGTGGCGCCGATTGCGCTGTATCCGGATTCGCTGGTGGCGCAGATTCTGGCGGCGGCGACTTTTCCCGAGCAGGTGGTGGAAGCGGACCGATGGGTGCAAGCGCATCCGGATTTGAAGGGCGATGCTTTGGGCCAAGCGGTGGATCAACAGCCGTGGGATCCGAGTGTGAAGGCGCTTGCGGCGTTTCCGACCGTGCTGGGAAACATGGACAAGAACATCTCGTGGACGTCTTCTTTGGGCGATGCGTATTACAACCAGCAGCAGGACGTGATGAGTGCGGTGCAGGTGATGCGGCAGCGCGCGGAACAGGCCGGCAACCTGAAGGACACTCCACAGCAGACGGTAGCGAACCAAGGCTCCGACATCAGCATTGCACCTACCAACCCCGACGTGGTTTACGTTCCGGCATACGACCCGTGGCTGGTTTATGGGGACCCCGTGCTGGCATGGCCCGGATGGTATCCGTATCCCGGGATCTGGTATGGCGGACCGTACCTCTCGTTTGGAGTGGGTTTCGGAATTGGATTTTTTGGCGGCTTCGGATGGGGCTGGGGGCATTGGGGATTCGACTGGGGCAACCGATATCCGATCTTCGACCACAGCCGGTATTACTCGCGGAGCACCACGTTTTATAACCGGGACAATTTTTACCGCGGAGGCGGCGTGCGCGGCGGGTTTAACGGGGACCGGGGCGGAGTTCGCGGCGGCGCTCCGGAGGGGGGCAGGGCTTTCAACGGCGGGGGCGAGCGGGGCGGAGTTTACAACCGTCCTGGTGCGACGCCAAGACCGTTCAACGGCAACACGCAGGCTGCGCGGGGATATGCGGAGCCGGGCGGGCAGAGCGGGGTTCGGTCCGGCGCGTTCAGCGGCTTTGGCAATGGCGGACAGGCGAGGAGCTTCTCGTCACGCGGAAGCGCGAGCTTCGGGGGCGGTGGAGGCGGCGGATTTCGCGGCGGTGGTGGAGGGGGCGGCGGACGAGGCGGCGGGCGGCGATAAGCGAGTTTCGTGATGTTCTCAGGGGAGCGCGGAAATTCAGAAATGGAGAGAATCTCTATGCGTGGAACGAAGCGGAAGGTTGGTTTTAGCGGCGGACTATTTCGTACGGCTCGTTTTGCACAATGGGCTGCGGCGGCACTTCTTTTGACGGCGTGCTGGCCCACCCGTTCCATGGCGCAGCAGCAGGGGCAAAAGACATTTTCGTCAGCGGAAGAAGCTAGCCAAGCACTCGCGAGCGCCGCGGAAAAAAATGACGAGAAGGCGATGCTCGACATTCTGGGACCGGACGGGAAGCAACTTGTGTCGTCCGGCGATGCTACCGAGGACACCAACAACCGCGCGAATTTTGCGCAGAAGTATTATCAGATGCACCGGCTGGTGCGAGAGCCGGACGGGACTACCACTCTGTATATCGGGGCGGAGAACTGGCCGACGCCCCTGCCGCTCATGAACAAGGGGAATTCCTGGTATTTCGACACGGAAGGCGGCAAGAGAGAGATTCTGTACCGGCGCGTTGGCGAGAACGAAATGTGTGCGATGGGCGTTTTGCAGCAGCTTGTTGCCGCGCAGAAGGAATACTACTCGACGCAGCAGAACGTGTATGCGAAGCAGATATTCAGCGACGACGGACAGCACAATGGATTGTATTGGAAAGCCGGCGGCGGCGAGCCCGTTAGCCCGATTGGGCCGCTGGTGGCGCAGGCGGTTGCCGAGGGTTATGTAAAGGGACGAAACGTTGCGCCGACCCCTTACCACGGCTACTACTTTCACGTCCTGACGGGACAAGGTGCGAATGCGGCTGGAGGGGCGAAGAGCTACGTCGTTGAGGGTAAGATGACGGGCGGGTTCGGTTTTTTGGCGTATCCGGCGGAATATAGATCGTCCGGCGTGATGACGTTTGTTGTTGGGGCGGATGGAGTGGTGTACCAGAAGGATTTGGGGAGCAGGACGGCGGTTCTGGCCAAGGCGATGAAGGAATACAACCCGAGTGCGAGCTGGCAGAAGGGCGAGGACGCACAGGAAGCGAGCGCTGGGGCGGAGAAAACCAAGTAGGTATGTACGCGCGAAAATTCCGGGCGGAGATTGTGGAGGGCGAGACGAGGCGGGATGTGCCGCTCGATTGGTTGGACAGCTTCTGCATGAGGAATTTTACGGGTTCGGGGGAGTTCGATGACACGCTGCCTACCGCGGAGGGGACGCTGGAGGCGGGGTTGGGAATTGATCCTGCGCGCCTGGCGGCGGCGATGAGTGAATGGTTCAGCAAGCGGGGTAAGGGGAACGGGAAGCCGGTGCGGATTGAGTTGCGGCCGGCCGGGTGATTCGGGCGCTTGCCGTAGGGCGGAGTGTGAATGGGGCGAAACGGATTGTGCCGCCCCTCCGGGGCTTCGCGCTGCTTTAATACCGGCTTCCCACCGCTGACGCGTTGGGCTGCGTTGTTCCGCCCCTGACGGGGCTGGATTCAGAGAAAGAGAAGACCCACCCTTAGCCTACAAAGGGTGGGGCACCCGCAAAGGCAACGTCAAAAGCAACCCCCTAAAGCCAAAAGCGAGCGCAAAGGTAAAGCACCCGTCGGATTGCTGTTAATGTTTGGGTTCGCGATCGTGTAGGAAGGTGCGGCGGTGGCCTAGAGGGGAGTTGCGGCGTTCCTTTACGCGGCGCTCGATGTCACCTTTCAGCGCGGCCCTTATACGCGGCAGGGCGGCTCGGGTGGCTTCTTCGCCGGCGGCTACGAGCTGCGGCGTCTTTACGAATTCATCCCACAAAATATGATGGACGTTGGGCTCGATGAGCACGTCGGTGGCGGCTCGCCAGGACTGCGTGGCGGCTATCTGGATGATCGAGAAGGAGCGGCTGATTACTTCTATGGTGTTGCGCGGCCTCGATTCTAGCAGGCCGGGCTCCAGGTGGACCGAGATTACTACTTCCGCGCCCATTTTTCGGACGGCGGGGGCGGGGACCGTTTCGGTTAGGAATCCGTCTACCAGGATGCGATTGCGATATTCGACGGGGAGGAAGAGGCCGGGGTAGGCGCAAGAGGCGCGCAGGGCTGGGCCGATTTCGCCGTCGCGAAAATGGACTGATTCGCCGGCTATCAGGTCGGTGGCGACGATGCAGAGAGGGAGCTTCATCTCGGCGAAGGTTTGCGCGGAGGTGAAGCGGTGGAGATAGTTGTCGAGGCGCTCGTTGGAGGCCATGCCCATGCGCGAGAGCGTCCAGCGGCCGAAATCGCTGAACTTGGTTAGGGCGCCGTGGCGCTCCATTTCGTCGAGGGTGGCGCCGCTGGCGTAGCTGGCGGCTACGAGCGCGCCGACACTGGTGCCGGCGATAAAGTCGACGGGGATTTGCTCCTGTTCGAGGACGCGGAGCACACCGATATGGGCGATGCCGCGCGCAAAGCCGCCGCCGAGAGCGAGTCCGATTTTGGGGCGCGGGAGATCGCCGCCGTTGGTGTCAGCGTAGGCAAACGATCGGAAGCCCTGGATCGCCTTTTTGAACCATGCCGCGCCTGTGCCCATCCGTCGCCCCCACTCCACTGAGGACACTGTAACAAATTTCACCGGGCGGGGCGTTTCCGGTTGACCCGCGCGTACACGTTTTGCCACCATGACGTGTTTGAATTAGTGGGTTTCTCCGGCGTGTGCGAAGGACGAGCTGAATGAGGCGGACGATTGAAAAAGTGGCGGTGCTGGGCGCCGGAACGATGGGCGCGCGGATTGCCGCGCATCTGGCGAATGCGGGGATTCCCTGCTATCTGCTCGATATTGTGCCGCCGGAATTGAACGCCGACGAAAAGCGCAGGGGACTCACGTTGCAGGATGCGCGGGTGCGAAACCGGATCGTGCTGGCGGGCCTCGAGGCTGCGAAAAAATCGCGACCGGCGGCGTTCTTCACTCCGGAAACCGCGCGGCTGATCACGCCGGGAAATTTCGACGACAACATGGCGTGGTGCGGGCAGGTGGATTGGATCATCGAGGCGGTGGCGGAGAATCTCGAGATCAAGCGACGTTTGTTCGAGCGCGTGGAAGCGGTGCGCAAGCCGGGAACGATTGTCACGTCGAACACTTCCGGGCTGCCGATCCACCTGATCGCCGAGGGGCGCTCGGAGGATTTTCAGCAGCACTGGGCGGGGACGCACTTTTTCAATCCTCCGCGGTACATGAAGCTGGTGGAATTGATTGCGGGGCCGAAGACGCGTCCCGAGGTGCTGGACGCGCTCGACGAGATTTGCGACCGGCGGCTTGGCAAGGGCGTGGTGAGGGCCAAGGACACGCCAAACTTCATTGCGAACCGCATCGGCACGTTTTCGATGGTCAACGCGATCAACCAGATGGTGGCGCTCGATATGACGGTGGAGGAGGTGGATGCGTGCACCGGGCCGGCGGTGGGCTGGCCGAAGTCGGCGACATTTCGCACGGCGGACATCGTGGGGCTCGATGTGCTGGCGCACGTCATACGCAACATTTATGAGAATGTGCCGGAGGACGAGTCGCGGGAAGTCTACCGCGTGCCGGCGCTGATCGAGGCAATGATCGCGAAGGGAATGCTGGGAGAAAAGACGGGGAGCGGATTTTACAAGCGCATCAAGAAGGGCGCGGAGTCGGAAATTCTGACGCTCGACTGGCACACGATGGAGTACCGCGCGCGGCAGAAGGCCAAGTTCGCGTCGATTGAAGCGGGAAAGGCGATCGAGGACACGCGCGAACGCATCCGCATGCTGGTGGCTCCGGCGCTCGAGGGAAAGGGCGGAGACAAGGCCAGCCGGTTCATCTGGACGAACCTGAGCGAGACGTGTCTGTACGCGGCGCGGCGCGTGGCGGAGATTGCCAATACGATTACCGACGTCGACCGGGCGATGCAGTGGGGATTCGCGTGGGAGTTGGGTCCGTTCGAGGTGTGGGATGCGATCGGCGTCGAGAAGATGGCCGCGGCGCTTGGGCGCGAGGGGAAGCAGATTCCGGCGGTGGTGAGCAAGGTGCTGGCGACGCCGGAAAAATCGTTCTACGCGAGCGAAAAGGGGACGACGCGGTATTTCGATCTGGCGAGCGGCGCGCATCAGCCGATTCCGAAGCGCGAGGGAGTGATCGTCCTGAAGGCGTTGAAAGACCGGACGCCGGTGGTACAGAAAAATGCGGGGGCGAGCCTCGTCGATCTGGGCGACGGCGTACTCTGCTGCGAGTTCCACTCGAAGATGAATGCGGTGGGAGCGGATATCGTCGCGATGCTGAGTGCGGGGATCGCGCGGCTGGAGACGGAGTTCGAGGCGATGGTGATCGCCAACCAAGCGACGAATTTTTCGGTGGGCGCGAACCTGATGCTGCTGCTGATCAGCGCGCAGGAAGGCGAGTGGGACGAAATTCACATGCTGGTGCGGCGATTCCAGCGGGTGAACATGGCGATCAAGTACGCGCCGCGGCCCGTGGTGAGCGCGCCGCAAGGGATGGCGCTCGGCGGCGGCTGCGAAATCAATCTGCACGCGGCGAGGATTCAGGCGGCGGCCGAGCTTTACATGGGGCTGGTGGAAACGGGCGTGGGGCTGATCCCCGGGGGCGGCGGAACGAAAGAGATGCTGATCCGCGCGAACGAGCACGCCGCGGGTGCCGAGGATCTCGATCTGTTTCACGCGCTCAAACCGATTTTTGAAAACGTGGCCATGGGGAAGGTTTCGACGAGCGCCGAGGATGCGCGTTCGCTCGGGTATCTGCTGCCGGCGGATGCGATTTCGATGAACCGGGACCGCCAGGTGGCGGATGCCAAGCAGGCGGCGCTTGCGATGGTGCGAGCTGGGTACCATCCGCCTCCGCCGGCGGAAATTCGCGTGCTGGGCGAGGAGTTTCTGGCGGCGGCGAAGCTTGCCATCCATCTGCTGGTTCGGGGAGAATACGCGTCCGAGTACGACGCGGCGGTGGGGCGAAAACTCGCTTACATCATGGCCGGGGGCGGAATCACGGCGGCGCAAGCGGTGCCGGAGCAATACATTCTGGATCTCGAGCGGGAGGCGTTCGTGAGCCTGTGTGGCGAGCGCAAGACGCAGGAGCGGATCGCGCACACGCTCAAGACGGGGAAGCCCCTGCGGAACTAGCTCTTGCAGAACCAAGGCCGGAAAAACCTCGGCAGGCACGGGCAACTAATTGAGGCCGCAGACGTTCTTAGTAGTTCGCCGTTTGGAGAATGGGGCAGACCGATATACTCTAGACTCCCGCTTCAGTGAAATTCATATTCGGTGTCCACTGCAAGATCATGTTCCCGTGGAGAGATTTTGAGGCAAGGCCTGAGAAGACGAGCGATGACGATGCGAATACGCGGTGGCCGCCATTGCGCCGAGCGAGGCGCTCGCGGATGAGCTGGAGAAGCTTGCGATCTGTCGCTCTCTTTGCGGTTGCGGGCCTGGTGGCGCTGGCGGGTTGCGGGCGGCCGAATGCCAATACCAGCAGCAGTTCGAGCACTCCTTCGAGCAGCACGTCGAGCACATCAACTACCCCTAGCGATGTGGCGGTGTACCCGGCTACGGCGAGCGTTCCGGTAAACGGAAAGGCTCAATTCACGGCTTTTGCCGCTAGCCAGCCGACCGGGACGGTGACGTGGAGTGTGGCCGGCGGAGGGAGTATTTCCGCCGCCGGGCTGTTTACCGCTCCGGCGAGCCCCGCTACGGTGACGGTTACCGCGACTTCGTCCGGGCTGACCGGAACGGCGACGCTCAACGTGACGGCTGCGCAGGGAGTGTCCGTGAGTCCATCCGCCGTGGCCATCGCCGCGGGCGGAACGCAGGCGTTTACGGCCACCGTGAACGGAACCGGAGTAACGGCAACCTGGGAAGTGAACGGAACGCCGGGGGGCGACGGCCTGCACGGGACGATCGATACGAACGGGAACTACAGCGCTCCGGCTACGCCTCCGCCCGGGGGCTCGACGACCATCACTGCGATCAGCGGGAGCGGGGCTTCCACGGTTTCGGGGGCGGCGACGGTGGCGGTGATTTTTTCCAACAGCTCTCTCAACGGGGCGTACGCATTTTCCTACAAGGGCAATAATTCGTCCGGGTATACGGCGGTGGCCGGGAGTTTTTTTGCGCAAGGCGCTTCGGGCACGACGGGGCAGATTTTCGGGGGCGTGGAGGACACTCTGGTGGCGGGAAAGAGTTCGGCTACGCACTCGCAGTTCACCGGAACTTTTACGGTGAACCCGGACGGCACGGCGTCGGCCACTTTGTCGAACAGTACTACGTGGGAATTCGCGCTGGTGTCCAATCCCGCGGGGGGCGCGTCACGGCAGGCCGTGCTGGTTCGGTTCGATGCCACTTCGACGGGGTCCGGTTCGATCAATGCGCAGAACCAAGGATTGCTGAGCGCGTCGGCTTTCTCGGGCAATTACGCCTTCGGGTTTTCCGGAGTGGATAGCAGCGGAGCGCCGCTGGCAATCGCGGGCAGATTTTATGCGGATGGATTCGGCACGATTCCGGCAGGGGCGGCGGTGCAGGACATCAACGACAACGGCAACAGCACCTATTCCCTTACGAGCGGAACGACGACGACCACGACGCCTACCACCTCGAATGCCGCCGATACCACACTGCACGGAAGTTTCCTGATGGATCCAACGACACCCGGACGAGGGACGCTGACGTTTGCCAGCACCAACACGATATTGGCTACCAACGGCTATACGATGCAACTGGCCTTCTACATTGTGGACAACACGCACCTGAAGGTGGTGGAAATCGATAACGTGGCGGCTCTGGCGGGGGACATCTACAGCTATAGCACTGCGGTGCCCAATACCGCATCCGATGGCGCCTTCACAGCGGGTTCGACGCTGCCGGCGGGAAACTACGCGTTCACTATTTCGGGGGCGTCGACGAACGGCGCGTATGCCGCCGGGGGAATATTTAACAATTCCGGGACGAATGCCGCGACGAGCGGTTCGCTGGACGGCGTTCTGGACATCAACAGCGGGGTGGCGAGTCTCCTGCTGAACACTTCGATAACGGGGTCGAGCTTCACCGTGGATCCGAATTTCGGGCGGCTGATCATTACTATCCGGGTGAACGGGATCACGGAAAACTTCGCCGGGTACACAGCGGCCTACAATACCTTGAATGGCCCGGTGGAATTTGTGGAGCTGATCGAACTCGATACGAAGATCATTGCCAGTGGCGTCGCTTACCCGCAGGCCTCCTCGGGGCAACTACAGGGGAACTATGCACTGAACCTGGCCGGCGCATCGGGGCAGAAGAATGGCGCGGTGCAGCAGGACGTGCTGGGAGAGGTTACGGCCGCGGGTTCGACATCGCTGAGCGGCTCGCTTTACATCAACAATTACGCTCTCAACACGCTGGTTCCCCATTCCACGCTCACCAGCACGACGGCGGTGGTGAGCCCTACTTCGACCGGGCGTGGAACGGCGACGATTGCGACGAGCGTGGCTACGTATTCGCTGGCGTATTACATCATCGACAGCAGCGACGTGCTTCTATTGGAAGCGGACGGGGCGCGCGTGACTACCGGATTTCTCGTTCGGCAATTCTGAACTGGTTCGAACCTGCCTGATTTTTCATCCAAGAGTGAAATTCGAAAAACCGCGGGCTACTTTGCGACGGCGAAGTTGGCGACTATGCCGTAGAGAAAATCAATTCCTTTGCGGAAGGAATCGACGGGAATGCGCTCGTCGTCGGCGTGTTTGCGGGCGAGATCACCTTCGGTGAGGGGAAACGTGTCCAATCCATAGGACTGCACGTTGCGCAGGCGCAGCGGGATGGAATCGGTGGCCCCGGTGGACATTTCCGGCACGACGACTGCGCCGGGAAACTGCTGTTTGGCTTGCTGCGAAATCACGTTAAACAAATCGGATGTGACCGAGGAGGACGGCGCTGTTTCTCCGGCGTTGGGCTGTACCTCGAAGCGGATGGCTGGATCGTTGACGAGGGTTTGCAGTTTGGCGAGCAGCGGCGAGGCCATGTTGCCGGGAAGCAGGCGGATGTTGAGCACGGCGCGCGCCTCGGAGGGAATCACGTTCTGACGAATGCCGGCCTGGAGGATGGTGGGAACGACGGTGTCGCGCAGCATGGAATTCCAGACGGGGTTGGCGTCGGAGATCCAGCGGGCGGCGTGATCGGCACGATCGGCGGATTCCAGGGCGCGCATCCATTTGGCGGTCTCTTCGTCCTGGATGGGAGCAAGGCCCTCGAAGTAGGCGCGGGTGACGGAATTGAACTGCACCGGCGCTTCAAAGTTGCCGATCTTCCCGATGGCTTCGGCGAGATGGGTGACGGGATTGTCCTTGCGAGGAATCGAGGCGTGGCCGGAGGTGCCTTTGGCGATCACGTCGACATTGACGGAAACTTTTTCGGTGGCCTGGACGCCGACATACTGAACTTTTCCGTTGGCGGAAACGACGTCGCCGCCTTCGTTGATGGCGTAGCCGCAGGCGATCTTGTCCCAGTGCTTTTCGGTGGCGAACTTCATGCCGAATTCGCCGCCATTTTCCTCGTCGCCCTCGGCGAGGAAAATGACGTCACGATTGAGGTGGGCGCCGGAACGCTTGAGCGCTATTAGGACTGCGAGGTTGGCGACGGTCATTCCCTTGTCGTCGATCGCGCCGCGGCCGTAGAGGTAGTTGTCCTTGATGGCGGCGGTAAATGGGTCGACGGACCACTTGGATTTGTCTACTCCCACGGTGTCGAGGTGGCCCATCAGCAGAAGGGCGCGGGATGGGTCCGGCATGGCGCTCGACGAGAGGCGCGCGACGATGAAGCCGCGGCCTGGCGTGCTTTCGAAAATCTCGGAGTGGATTCCTTCCTTGTCGAGGATGCCGGCTATATACTTCGCGGCGACGAGTTCGTTGCCGGGGGGATTGACCGTGTTGATGCGGATCAAATCCTGGAGCCAGCCGACGGCGTCACTTTCGAGCTGGGACAAATCGTTTGCGGCGGGGGAAGCGGACGTGGACGCGGGCGGCGTGGTTCGCGGCGGAGGGGTCTGCGCGTAGATTGGCGAGACTCCGGAGAATGCTCCCGGCAGAGTTCCAAATACAGTTCCTAGGAATGCTGCTGACAGCGGGATTCGACAGGCGTGCCACGCCATCCTTTTCAGCCCGGAATGAATCTCAAAGTGCATCGCCGCCCCCGAATTTCATACTATCATGGCGAATTGGGGCGGCTGGGGCGATGGGAAGCGGAGTTTTCAGCGCTGCAAGTGACGATCACGTCACGCGCGGGGATTGGATTTGCGCCGATGGAGGTTGAACATGCTTGAGAACAAATGGCTGAGCGCGATACTGCTGGGGACGCTGATTGCCGTGCTGGGCATTCCTCCGAATACCCTGGCAGCTTTGGCGCGGCAGCAGAATGGACCGCAATCGGCTCCGCCGGCCGAGCAGCCCGCGCCGCCGGTGGCTCCTAGCGGCCAGCCGCAGGCGCCGCAGAAGCAGGCTCAGGCTACGGCTCCGCAGACTTCCATATCGGTGGAATCCAACCTAGTGAATGTGGATGCGGTGGTGACGAATCAGGACGGCGACGTGCTGAGCGGGTTGACCAAGGAGAATTTCCGGATCACCGATAACGGGCAGCCGCAGCAGATTACCAATTTCGCTCCGTCGGAGGCGCCCATCACGATGGTGATCCTGATGGAATACAGCGCCCGGTTCGGCGGATATTTCGCGTTCAAGACGCGGCAGTATTCGTTCAGCATCCTGAACTCGCTTACGCCGAAGGATTGGGTGGCGCTGAAGACTTTCTCGATGCGCACGCGGGTGGAAGTGGATTTCACGCAGAACAAGCAGGAAGTGGCGCAGGCCATCAACGCGCTGTTCTTCCCGGACTTCAGCGAGGCGAATCTTTTCGACGCGGTGCTGGAGACCCTCGACCAGCTTCGAGATGTGAAGGGCAAGAAGTCGATTCTCGTGCTGGCGACCGGGTTCGATACTTTCAGCAAGCACACCCTCGATCAGACGCTCAACCGCGTGAAGGAAACCGATGTGCCGATTTTCTGCGTGGGGATGGGAGAGGAAATCGATCTGTATAATCCGACCGGCGGAGGCGTGGGCTATTTGCAGGCGAAGAACCAGATGACGACGTTTGCGAACATGACTGGGGGCTTCGCTTGGTTTCCGCGGTTTGAAGGCGAGATGCCGGATATTTTCAACTCGGTGGCGGCGTTCCTGCGGAGCCAGTACACGCTGGGGTTTACGCCCACGACTACGCAGGACGGACGGTTTCACAAGCTGAAGGTGGAGGCGGTGGACGAGCAGGGCGATCCGCTGACCGTGCCGGATAAGAAGGGGAAGAAGAAGAAAACGATCGTGCATGCTCGGCAGGGGTACATGGCGGGGACGGCTACGCCTAGCTGATCAAAAAGCGCGAGGGCCGTCGTGAGCGAAGCGGCGGATCGGGCTGAAATTGCAACGGCAAGGAAGAAGCAGGTCCCTCACCCATCCGCGCTTCGCGCGTATGGGCTCAGGATGACAATGAAAAGCAAAGGCAGCGGCGAGGGCGTGGGCTTCGGCGTCGGGGAGCCGACGGAGTTTCCGCTTTGATAACGGCGAGCCAGGCCGGCTAGATCAATAGCCGCGCGACAGGTCGACACGATTCAGGAGTTCGCTGCCGGCTAACCAGCGCTTCAGATTTTCTGCCATTAGTTCTTCTTCGCGATCCCAGGTGTTTTCGGTTGTGCCGCTTACATGGGGAGTTATGAAGACGTTGTTCATGTTCCATAGCGGGCTTTCGGGCGGTAGGGGCTCCTTGGCCGTTACGTCGAGGGCGGCGCCTGCGAATACGTTTCGTTCCAGCGCAGAGACCAGGGCTGGCTCGTCGAGTAGCGAGCCGCGGGCTACGTTGATTAGATAAGCTGAGGGCTTCATTAGCGCGAATTCAGGCTCGCCGAACATGTTCTGCGTTTGCGGCGTGGCTGGCGCGGCTACGACTACGAAGTCGGCTTGCGGCAATGCTTCGTGGAGTTGCGACGTCTGGAAGACGCGCTCGGCTTCGCCGGAGGGGGCGCGGCCCGAATGCGTTAGCGCCCAGATGCGCATTCCGAGAGGCTGCACGACTCGGGCGGTTTCGCGGCCGATGGCTCCGAAGCCTACGAAAAGCAAAACCTGATCGCGCAATTCCCGCGGCTTTACCGGAGCGTTCCATAGTTCGTTGAGCGCCCAGATGTGCTGGCGCTGGTAACGCAGGCAATCCGGGAAGCGCCTGGCCAACGCGACGATCATGCCGAGGATGTGCTGGGCGATGGGGACGCAGTGGACGCTGCTGGCGTTGGTGAGAATCACTCCCCTTTCGCGCAACTCGGGATACATGAATTGGGCTACGCCGGCGGAGACGGCCTGGATCCACTGAAGCTTTGGGGCTAGCGCCAGGCGGGCCGCGTTGAGCGCGTGGCCCATAAAGATATTGGTGTCGGGGAGCTCGCGCTCTAAACCCGTGAAATCGGGGAGATAGGCGATGCGCAGCTGCGGGAATCTGGCGCGCATGCGCTCGGCGGCGTCCGGTGGGGGATTCCACAGCGGCGCGGGATTGTTGACGCAGATGAGTAGCTTTGTTTCCGACGGATTTCTGGGCGCGCGCTTCGCCATTTCATTTTCTCGTGATGCGCAGATCGCGGCCGGTCATTTCGCCGGGTTCGGGAAGATCGAGAACGCCGAGAAGCGTGGGGGAAATGTCGCGGAGGGAACCGCCGGGCTTCAGCTGGGCGTGGCCATCCTCGGTGACCAGTATGAAAGGGACCGGGTTCGTGGTGTGGTAGGTGTGCGGGCCGCCGGTTACGGGGTCGATCATGGTTTCGGCGTTGCCGTGATCGGCGGTGATGATCCAAGCGCCGCCGCGCGGGCGCAGGCACTGGAAAATTCTGCCGAGGCACGCGTCGACGGTTTCGACGGCTTTGATGGTGGCTTCGAGCTGGCCGGAGTGGCCGACCATGTCGGCGTTGGCAAAGTTCATGATGATGGCGTCGAAATCGCCTTTTTCGATGGCGTGGATGACGGTGTCGGCGATACCGGCGGCGGACATTTCGGGTTTCAGGTCGTAGGTGGGAACTTTGGGCGAGGGAACGAGGGCGCGTTCTTCGCCGGGAAAGGGCTTCTCCACGCCGCCGTTGAAAAAATAGGTGACGTGGGCGTATTTCTCGGTTTCGGCTACGCGAAGATTTTTGAATTCGCGCTCGGCGAAGACGTTGGCGAGGATGTGCTCGAGTTTTTCAGGGGCGAGGAGATAGTGCAGCCAGGGCCAGGTTTTTTCGTACTGCGTCATGGCGACGTAGGCGAGATTCTGCGGGCGTGCGGGATCGGCGAACTTGTCAAAGCCCGGCTCGGCGAGAGCCTTGGTGATCTGGCGGGCGCGATCGGCGCGGAAATTAAAGAAGACAACGGCATCGTCGCTGCGGATCACGCCGCGCGGGACGGCTGGAGCGCTGGGAGCGGCTTCGGTGGTGATCGTCGCGGGGATGATGAATTCATCGGTGACCCCTTTTTCGTAGCTGGCGCGCACGGCGGCGATGGGGTCGGTGAATCTGGCGGCGGTGTCGCCGTGGACCATGGCGCGATAGGCCTGTTCGATGCGCTCCCAGCGATTGTCGCGGTCCATGGCGTAGTAGCGGCCGCTGACGCTGGCGATCTGGCCGACGCCGTACTCGCGCATTTTCTGCTCGAGCTGGCGGAGAAAGTCGATGCCGCTGTTGGGAGGAGTGTCGCGGCCGTCCATGAAACAGTGCACGAAGACTTTCTTTACCTGGTTTTCGCGCGCCATGCGGAGGAGCTGGAAGAGATGTTCGATGTGCGAATGGACGCCGCCGTCGCTCAGCAGGCCGATCAGGTGGAGCTGGCGGCCGCGGGCGCGTTCCATGGCGTCGAGGAGGAGCGGCTGGCGGCAGAATTCGCCGCTGGCGATGAGCTGGTCGACGCGGGTGATGTCCATCTGCACGATGCGGCCGGCGCCGATGTTGAGGTGGCCCACTTCGCTGTTGCCCATTTGCCCTTCGGGCAGGCCGACGTAAGGCCCGGAGGTTTGGATCAGCGTGTTGGGAAAATCCTTGAGGAGGCGGTCGTAGTTGGGTTTGCGGGCTAGGGCGATGGCGTTTCCCTTGGTTTCGGCGCGATAGCCCCAGCCGTCGAGGACGGTCAGCACGATTGGTTTGGGTCGTTTGCTCATGGGCGTTCAGGATACACGACGGGGCGAGGCAGGGGCCAGATGGGAAATGCGGAGACTTCGGCGTGTTGAAATTAACGGTGAGTCGGGCCGGGAAGCACGGATTGTGTAGCTCGCTGTGTTGAAATCAAAAAATACATTGGCGCAACGGGCGATGTCCTGATTTGTGGAAAGGCAAAGGCTCGCGGGAAAGGCACCGCGAGAGGAAGGATGAGCCGATTGCGAGGCTCTCCAGAATGCTCGGGAATTCCCGCGCGCACCACCCAGCCCAAACGCTTTTCAACGTTCTCGGCGTATGATGTCTGGCAGCACGGACTCCTTGGACGGAGGCAAGAGAACTAATGGGATTCTCGTTGCGAAGGTTTTTTTTCTGCGTCTTTCTCTCCGGAATCTTTTTTAGCGCGGCCACGATTTCTCGCGCACAAGGTCCGCGCGAGGCAACATGTTCCGCCGCGAATCTCGATCTAACGGTGTCACCTCCATTGCAGTCCCAGGCCGAACTGGATGGTCACTCAATCGCAGTCGAAATTCAGAATCGCGATGAGGCCAGCTGTTTGCTCGACAGCTTGGCGTTTCGATTTCCTCCCTTTGAAGATAAGCAATCGATTGATCCGAGGATTCCGCAAACCAGTCAGAGTAACCTTTCCCCGAATGAGATCTCGCGGGAGCTTAAAGGGGGAGAGATAATCCATTTTCTGCTGGCGTGGTCTTCCATCCCGCTTCCCGTTCCGGGTCTTGTCATGGACGATTGCACCGCCCATGACACCATGACGCTGTTTTGGAACTCATTTGCGGTGACGAAGCCGTTGCTGGAGGTTCGACAGCTTGGGATGAAAACGTGCGGCCATTATTGGACGTCTTCGTACCGGCCGGGGCGCTATGTACCGGGCGAGCCGGTCGGAGAGGACTGGTTCAAATACTCTCATCTTAAGCAGTCAGACTTTTTGGTAAGTCCGGTTCCTCCAGAGCCAGAAGAGGACACGCCCAATTTTTCCCGGGCCGCGGGACGGGCAAGAGCGATGGCGGCGTCCGCCAGTCCATCCGTAACGCTACGATCTCTTTATGACATCGAGTATCTGAAAGATACATTTGAGTCGGGCTATTCCGGCTACTTCGAATTGTTTCTGAAAGTGCCGGCGCCAGCTATCTCGAATTGCCCTTTCGATAGTTTGCGCAAGCGCGAAGCCGATGGACAAACTCTCGTCTACTTGAACCGTTGCGACAATTTTCGCGCGCAACCACGGGTTGATTCCAGTGCCAAAGAAATAAGGCTGTTAATACGCGAACTTGGGCTGCTGCCTGAGAGACCGGGTCGTGTAGAGTACGACGTCGTCAGCGAGGTCCTGGAAAACGGAAGGCCAGCGATGGCATCAGCGCGAACGACACTCTCGATGCGCGATGCGAAATGGCCAATCTTACCGACAATCGATACGGATACACCCAGCTGCCGACTGCCCCAATTGAAGACCACGAATCCACCGATGGAATTGGGAAATCATTGGTCCGAGCCAAGAAATTATGCCCCCTCAGGCGAACGATGGCAGCGCGGCAAAATTCTGGAAGTCACAAATGTTTCCAATGAGGACTGCATGCTGGGCGGAGTTCCCGGCGTGAGTTTTTTGAGGGCTTCTGAAAAAACGAGCGGAGGCATCATGGCTCCGGTGTGTCGCGATTGCGCTACATCGTTATTCAAGCCGCGGGGGAACCGATGGATTGATTTGAAGCCGAACGACTCCGCCCACTTGATTGCGGTTAGTACCACTTTTGACCAGGACTTTTCATTCCTCTGCAACGTCTTGGGGGGGATTAATCTATTGCTGGCAGGCGAAAAGGAATTGTTACATCTCCCATTTGAGGCTGCGTTTTGTGATCAGATCGCGGTGAGTTCGTGGCGCGAGGGAAGGTATGACGACGACCCAATGAACATTCGTTACGACCTCCAGGTAAGCCAACGAGAAAAACAACCCGCCGCGAATGCCGATCCACTGCCCAAAGAGTGCGAAAAGGAGGTTTCCGCGGACACCGGCAGGCCGGTAATGTTTCCGAAGCATTCGGACCTCCTCTGGGGCGTTTCCACAAAGCCTGCCACGTGGGGAGAGCCCGTTCCTGTCTTGCTCTGGCTTCACAACCCAACTGACACGCCCCAACCGGTGATGACGTGCTCGGGCATCGAATGGTTCTGGGCCTTGGGCATCGACGTATTTGAGGCCAGCGGGCAGCGCGTATTGAGCGTCGGAGAGGAAAAAGACAAGAAAAAACCAGACATGCAGGGAGTCCTTATGTGCACTCGAAATTTTGCAATCAATATCCCTCCGCACGCGTGCATACACGGCAACTTCTCCACACTCAGTTACGATTTTTCAACAAACCTCGAAGGGCATTATTCGCTTCCGCCGGGCCGATACATGATCGTTCCGGGAGAAAGAGGACCGGATTTAAAGCCGGTGCGGAGAACGCTTCCCGCCCCGAGCAATGGTTTGTCCGTGGTGGTTCAAGAACCATAGTTTATTTAAGAGGCGCCAATTGTCTGCTCGCAAGACGGTCCGTCAAGGCAAAGCGTTCTGTTTGTGGTGACGGCGCTTCTCCGGCTCGCCTGAATCCTTCTCGATCCGAACGGCCGGCAAAAACCTCACGTGAGGTCGTGAACTACTGGTTCCCGAACCTTTTCTGTTCTCTTCGCATGCTAGCCTTCCGCAAACCCCTGTCGGTTCAGACGGTCGATGCAACACCCCGCTGGTCATTTGATCTGGCAATACGTTTCAAGTGGACCGAGCTTTGGGGTTGCAGTTCGCTTTTACCTAAACAGG
>CAZRKW010000031.1:0-24646 GCA_964600355.1 uncultured Acidobacteriaceae bacterium | reverse complement strand
TGTGCTGGGGATAGGGATCGCCTTTTTCGACGAGGGTCATCGGGAGCCCGTGCGCGCTGAAGACGAGCGTTACCTCTTCGGGATTGGGCAGCTGATTCAAGACGCCATTGATGCGCTCGACGATGCCGCCGATGTAATCGGGGTGATCGAAGAAGTGCTCGATCACATGCACCGGAACCTGCGGCTTATAGAGCCGGTTCCATTCCTTGAGACTGCTGCCGGTGGTGGCGAAGGAATAGTGCGGATACAGCGGAAGCAGGATCAGCTCGTCATAGGGAGCGCTTTCGAGCGACGCGATGGCTTCCTGCGTGTCCGGGTGCCAGTAGCGCATGGCTACGATGGTACGAGCGGAAATATGGCCTCGCAGGGCCGCTTCCACGGCTTTCGCCTGCCGCTCCGTGAGGCGGCGGATGGGCGAACCGCCCCCGATTTCGGCGTAATGCTTGCGGGCAATCTTCGAGCGCGTCGTGGAAATCAGCTTTGCGAGCGGCTTGCGCGCCAGGAAGGACCCCGGGAAATTGATAATGTCCGGGTCGCAGAACAGGTTATAGAGGAAGGGCTCGACCGCTGCTTGAGAGTCTGGCCCGCCCAGCTGGAACAGGACAACCGCAAATCTTTTATGCGACGACATGGTGCGTTCCGGCCCCTAGAATCGCGCTTCTGAGGAAGTAAGTAAAGTCCTAAAAAAGCCCCAAACGGAGCCGAATACAGACAAACGGCGCTACCCACGCCGCATGGAGTACGGAGTCTACCCTTCCCGAAGCTGATTTTTCAAGCGCTCGACGTCTTCGCGCAGTTGGTTCAGGCGGCGGGCGACGGACAGTTCATAGCCGAGAAACACGGCCCAGACCGCCATCCAGGCAGCGAACAGGAATTGGAAATTTTTCATGCATGCCCCTTCGTCGGAATGAGATGCGGGTCGGTGGCGCGATTTTCGGCCTCGATCCGCAGTTCGTCGTATTCGTGACGCAACTTTTCCAGGCGGTAACGGTCAATCAGCACGGGGATCATCACCGCAAACATGGAAATGACGCACAGTAGCAGGACTTTTGCCATCGTCGGATCGAGCCCGGAGCCTTCGCCACCCGCCAAAACCGGCTGCGGGTGCTGCGTGCGCCAGAGGCGGTTGGAGACATACACGAGCGGCACGTCGAGGAAAGCGAAAATTCCGAAAATGGCCGAGAGCGAGGCGCGCTTTTGCGGGTCTTCCAGCAGGCCGCGAAGCAGCAGGTACGAGATGTAGAGCAGCCAGAGGATGAATGTGGTGGTCAGGCGCGCGTCCCAGGTCCACCAGATGCCCCATACGGGGCGGGCCCAGAGCGGGCCGGTGATGAGACCGATCGAGCAACAGGCGACGCCTACTTCCGCGGCGGCCACGCCGAGGCAATCCCATTTCAGGCGGCGAGTGGTGAGGTAGGCGATATTCGAAACGAAGACGATGGCGAAGGCGGTGAAGGACGTCATCCAGGCCGGGAGGTGAAAATAGAAGATGCGCTGGACTTCGTGCATGGTGGATTCGTCCGGCGCGATGAACAGGGCGGCGTAACCGGCAAAGGAGACGAGGGCCGCCACGAGCACCGTCCCTGCAATCCGGACCTTCACGGCTGACCTCCTTTCGCCCTTTATTCCTCGACCAGAAAATTGCAGAGCAGCCAAGAAGCACTGAAGAACACAATATCAAATCCAGCGAGAAAAGCGACCCAGGTGCGGTCGAGCGCGGGCTGCTCGGCGAATAAGGAAGCTGTGGCTTCGACGGCGGCGATAAGCAGGGGCGCGAGGATCGGAAGCAGGAGCAGCGGAAGCAGAAGCTCGCGCATTCGGGCGTGCGCCGAAATGGCAGAGAAAACCGTGCCGGTGGTGACGAGACCCAGGGTGCCAAGCATCAGAACGAGCGTCAGGCGGCCTGCGACGCCGGCGAGCGAGAGGTTATAGAAAACAGCGAATACCGGCACGAGCACCAGCTCGGTGATCGACATGAAAATGAAATTTGCGAGCAGCTTGCCCAAGAGAATCGCAAAAGGGGAGATGGGCGCCATGCGAAGCGCGTCCAGCGTGTCGTTGTTCTGCTCGCGCGCAAAGGACGGATGCAGCATCAAGGAACCGGCGAAGAGAAAGGCGATCCAGAGCAGGCCGGGGCCGTAGCGACGCGATTCGGTTGCGGTGGGCTCGAAGACGTAGCTAAAGAATGTGATCACCACGAGCGAAAAGACGACCGTGGCTGTGAGGATTTCGCGCGAGCGGAATTCGAGACGGAGTTCCTTGGTGAGCAGGATGGCGGCGGCACGAGGAGTGGCGAGCATACCTGGTGCGTGCGTCGGGCTAGCCATCGGAATTTCCGTCACGCTCTCCATCAGGCTTCCGCTCGTAAGGCTGCAAGCAGGGGGCGCGGGTCGCCTCCCGGGCCGCTATCGTGCTCGAGGCGCCCGCCACGCAGGGATATCGCACGGGTGGCCAGATCGAGCGATTCGTTGCGGGCGTGGGTGCTCATCAGAACGGTGACGCCTTCGTCACGCAGGCGGGCGAGCGTGTCGCCGAACCAGGAAAGGCCCTGGCGGTCGAGGCCTGCCGCAGGCTCGTCGAGCAGAAGCAGCCGGGGGCCATGGAGCAGGGCGCGCGCAATCGCCAGGCGCTGGCGCATGCCGCGCGAGAATGTTCGCACCAGGCTGCCCGCGCGTGAGGAGAGTCCGCAGGCCGCCAGGGCGTTGGCGACGCGCGCAGGCAGGCCGTCGAGACCATAGAGCTGGCCGAAGAGGGTGAGATTTTCCGCGGCGGTGAGTTCGTCATAGAGCAGGGTGCTGTGCCCGACCATGCCGATCAGGCGCTTGTTCGATTCGGGGTCCGAATTAGGCTCGCTTCCCGTGCCGGTGAAAGAAACCTGGCCATTGGTGGGATTCATCAGGAGCGCCGAGATGCGCAGCAGGGTGGTCTTCCCTGCCCCGTTGTGGCCGAGCAGGGCGACAAATTCTCCGGGCAGAATATCGAGCGAAACGGCGCGCAGGGCGATCAGCGAGCCGAAGCGCTTTTCGACCTTGTTGAAGCGTATGCCGCATTGCCGAATGGATGCTGGTGCGGGAGTCGTTCCGGTCGCGGACAAGGCGGGTTCGCTAGCCTTTTACCAGATCGCGGAGGTGCTTCTGGACACGGGCGTGTTCGCGCTCGTAATCTTCTTCGCCGATGGTGCCGGCCTGGCGGCGCAACTCCAGGCGGAAAAGCGTCTCCTTCAATCCGTCGAGGCTGCCCTGGACCTTCTGGTCAAGCTCGATTTCCGCCTCAATTTCCGCAGCAGCCGCTTTCGAACGAGAACTCTTCTGCTTCCGCCTGGGGCCTGCCGCGGCTACTGACTCGCCGGCGGCATCGAAAGACATTTCGGGACGCCGCCAGAGGAATGCGAGGCCGAGCGCAAAAATGGCCACGAAACCGGCTGCGATGGTCCATTTCAGGCTGTCGAGACGCGCCGGAAGCGTGGTAGCGGTCGCGGTGGGTGCTCCTCCGCCGGATTCGGCGCGGGAGTTCACAGACGGGTCTTGCGACGGGTCGCCGCCACCTGCGCCTTCCTGCGGTGGCGGCGGTGCGGTGCCGGAAACGGATATCGTAAACGGCGTGTTTGCAGCCACGGACTGGCGCATGTAGACGTTCAATCCCTGCTCCTGGCCGGCCGGGTTGAGGCCGTCCCCGGTGACCTGCACGGTGGGAGGAACGAAGATCCCCAGGCGATCCGCGGCGTAGGGCGAGACGAAGGTGAGCTTCGTTTGGTTGTTGGCGTAGGGAATCTTGTACGACATGCGCACGCCGCTATCGCCGGGGCGAAATGGGAAGGCGATCGCTTCCCGGTTCTTACCTTTGTCGATGGGCGTCTGGATCACGGGCATCCCAGCGGGGCTTACCGCGGACACCTGGTTCTGCGCCGCGCCTTCCGGGAGCGAATAAACGAAGGAACCGTCCGCCTTGTAGAAGGCGAGGGGAGGCTGCGTCTTGTTGGTGATGCTGTACTCTTCGCCGACGTCGAGGTCGGAGCCGTCGGGCTGCAGAATGATGGCGTGCGCGGTGACGCTGACGGCGCTGGGCTTGTCGGTGGGCTCAAACACCTGCACGTCGGCGGTGGATTTGCCGGGAGGCACGGGCTCGTGATAGGTGACGCCGCGATAGATGGCGCGAAGCAGCATCGGGGCGGTGCCCAGCATGGGGTTGTCAAACTTGAAGTGGCCGTCGGCATCGGTTTTCGTGTTGGCCACGGGCTGCATTCCGCCCTGCAACTGGATGAGGATCATCTCCACATTCGGTGCGGGCTTATTGGTGGTGCCGTTGCGGACGGTGCCGGTGACCGTGCCGGCAAATGAGGCGGTCGCGCTCGCGAGAATTACAGCCAGAAAAGCGGCCGCCAGGGCCGGCGATTGGAATTTGCGAAAACGGAAGGTCATGAATTTCTTGCCCGTTCCGCGGCCGCCTGGCGCGTAGCGGGTGTGGGAACGCTCCCTGTGAGCGTATCCATTTCGGCAAGCACGCGGGCCGCTTCGATTTCCAGGGACTGCTTGATTTCTTCGTAATCCTTCTCGGAATACTTGCCGGCGCGAAATTCAAAGCGAAGGTCGCGGAGGTTGTCGTAAATGGCGTCGCGGCGCTCGAGGAGCTGGTCGAGCTTGGTGCGATGCGGGACGTAATCGGAAGCGTCGAGGCGCACGTTGAAAACGAAGAGCAGCGTGCCGGCGGCCAGCAGCACGCACGCCGCGCCGATGTAAATTCCCACGCTAACCATCGGAGTCCTTATCCGACTCGTGCTGCGCCCGGGCGAGGAGTTCGGGCGAAACGCCCGGTCCCGCGGGCGCGAGTTGCGCGCGAAGCCGCCAGCGGCGCACTACTTGCCACACGAGGAAAATGGCGATGAGCGGCACGACGATCGGAACGATCCAGGCGGCCCAGTCGAAGCCCTTTGTCGGAGGCTCGGCAAGCACCGTGAGCCCGTATTCCTGCACGAAGGCTTGCAGGATCAGGTCGTCTGAATCGTTGCGCGCGACCAGCTGGTCCAACTCCTGGAGCATCTTGTGTGAATACTGGCAGCCGACGTGGTTGCAGGCGGTAAGGATCTGATTGCAGCCGCACACGCACATCAATTTCTGCCCGAGAGCTTTGGCACGCGGCGTCTCCTGCGCGCCGGCTGATCCGGCCAGGAAAAGCCCGGCCATGGCCAGCGCGAGCAGGATTCTCGCGCCAACCGAGAGCGAGGTTCGGCCGAAAAGGTGAAAGCTTCTAGTCATGCGATTCGGGCCGCCGAGCTGGGGCCGGAGAAGTTGCGGGCAAGGCGTCGCCCCAGGATTTTTCCTGCACTGGCCTCAGCACAATCGCGGCACGGCGGTTCGGCAACATCGCGAGTCCCGTTCCCAACACGACCACCACGCCTCCAAACCAGATCCACTTCACCAGCGGATTTAGATATGCGTGGATCACCGGCTTGCCGGTATCGGGGTTACGACCCGCGTAGACCACGTAAAGATCGCGCAGGGCGGAGCTTTGCACTGCCACCATGGTTTCGGTCACCTGACTCGCCAAGTAAAGGCGGCGCTGCGGGTAGAGCATCATTTCCGAGTGGCCGTTGCGGAAGACTTCGAGTGTGGCGCGCTCGGATTGGTAATTGTCGTTCGCTACCTGGTCGAAATTCTGGCAGAGAATCGTGTACGGGCCGATCGATAGGGACTGGCCCGGCGACATGTCCATCTGGATGTCTTTATTGAACGCGGAACCGGCGATGCCAATGAAAACGAGCACCATCCCGAAGTGCACCACGTAGCCGCCATAACGGCGGGTGTTGCGCATGGTGAGATCGCCGACAGCGCTGAGGATGTTCGTGTGGTCGCGATTGGCAATTACACGGGCACCGCGATAGAACTCGGCAAAGATCGTGAGGGTGACGAACACCGAAAGAATCAGGCAAATGAGCGCGTAAATCTCTCGAAAGCCGAAAATAAAGGCAATCACGCCGGCGACCACGCCGCCCGTGAGAGGCCACGCGAAATTGCGCCGCAGGGCGTCAAAGGAAGTCTTGCGCCACGCCAGGAGCGGGCCTACGCCTGTGAGGAGCAGCAGGAACAGCGCGATCGGCACATTTACCTTGTTGAAGAAGGGCGGCCCTACGCTGATCTTGCTGCGCGTGAACCATTCGGAAAGCACCGGGAAAAGCGTTCCCCACAGAACGGCAAAGCAGGCGGCCAGGAGCACGAGATTGTTGAACAGGAAGCTCGATTCGCGGGAGACGAGAGAATCCAGCTGATTGTCGCTGCGCAGATAGTCGCGGTTCATCCACCAGGCCCAGAAGCAGACCGCGAGAACGATGGCGAGAAACGAGACAAACCAGTTGCCGATGCCCGATTGCGCGAAGGCATGAACCGAACTGATCACACCGGAACGCGTGAGCAGGGTTCCCAGGATAGAAAGCATGAAGGTGGTGAAGACCAGCCACACGTTCCATACCTTCATCATGCCGCGCTTTTCCTGCATCATCACCGAGTGGAGGAAAGCCGTGCCGGTGATCCAGGGCAGCAGCGAAGCATTCTCCACCGGGTCCCAGGACCAGTAGCCGCCCCAGCCGAGGACGGCGTACGCCCAGTGAGCGCCCAGCAGGATGCCGATGCTCTGGAAACACCAAGCCACCATCGTCCAGCGGCGCGTGATGTGAATCCACTTTTCGCCGGGATAGCGGCCGAGCAAAGCGGCCAGCGCAAACGCGAATGGAATCGTGAATCCGGTATAGCCGAGATAGAGCATCGGGGGATGAATCACCATCTCGGGATACTGAAGCAACGGATTCAGGCCGTTCCCTTCCGTGACTCGGGCAAGGTGAAAAACGCCCGATGAATTGGCGCTTGCGAGCACGTTGAAGGGCGTCGCCACGAAATTGTTGAGTGTGAGAAAGAACGTCTGGACGCCTGCGAGTACTACGCCTACATACGGCATCAGCTCAGGATGCTTCTTGCGGTTCAGGAAGAGCGCGGAGAAGGCGTAAATCGAAAGCAGCCAGCTCCAGAAGAGCAGCGAGCCTTCCTGGCCCGACCAGAGCGCCGCGAACTTGTAGAACAGCGGAAGGGCGCGGTTGCTGTGCTCGGCAACGTACGCCATCGTGAAATTATCAGTGAAGAAAAAATATTCAAGAGACGCTACGGCGAGGGTAACCAGGCCGAAAACGGCCATGCCTGCATTGCGCGCGCTCTTCGTGAGAACAGTACGCCGGGTGACAATCCCTACGATTCCGGCGACAAAGGCATAGACGGCGGCCAGCAGCGCGAGCAGAAGTGCAAATGAACCGAAAATATCCACCGATTACCTCCGCCCGCTCATCGAAACCGTTGCCAATACTTTAATCAACTCTTGTTCGGAAGGCCTGAACCACCGGCGCCATTCATCGTCTGCCCCGGTTGTGCCGCGGCCGGCGAACCTGTGGGGCTGGCTTGATACTTGGATGCGCATTTGGCCTGCACCTGCTCGGCGACGAAACTGCCGTCGGGATTGATCTTCCCTTCCACGAGTGCCTGCGCGCCGTCCTTGAAAGTGTCGGGAAGCGGATCGTGGCCGATGTAGCTGACCGGCAAAGTCTTATTCTGTTCTTCCAGCACAAAATCCACTTCTCCGGAGCGATGGGCAATCGAGCCCGCGCGAACGTTCCCGGAAACGCGCATGCGCTGGCGGAGCGACGCGCCCTGCAGCGTAGGGAGCTCGGAAATCGTGTGGTAATACGTCTTGCTCTGCGTGAAACCCACGTAGGCGAGCATGCACAGCGTGGCCACAATAATGCCAGAGCCGACCAAAAATTTGGTGCGTGCCTTCATACGCGCACTCCTGTTAGACGATTCCCCGGACAACCCGTGATTTTAGCACAGTCGCTTCATGGGTGCTGAACCGGCTGGAGGGCCTTCTTCAGCCCCGCGGCGAGGCCCCGAAACGGACTGGCAAAGGGCCTTCCCTCGTCGAGAATCAGGCTGTCAGCCCATCCGGCATCCTGAAGGACGGGAATGAGCCCCTGCAAAGACTCCGATAGAACGGCCACGCACTTCGGACGGTAGGAAATCTGGAGACGTTTCAGGACAGTTGGAACAACCCGTCCGACAGCATGCGCCAGCGCGGCATTGTCCTGGACCGGACATTCCACCGCGTATGCGAGGAAAAGGCCTCGCCGCTGGAAGCCTTCGAGCGCAACCTCTTCGCCGATTTCACCGGCTGCCGCGGTGCCCGGGCTAGCGATGAGTTCGTCGAAATAGTTTCGCGCACCCTCGGAGCGGACCGAACGGTCTTGGGCCGCGCGATAGAAATAATCTTCGGGGCGCGGCGGAGGCGCGGCGTCGAGCAGCAGAACCTGGATGTGCACGGGGCGAAGGCGGGTCGCCAACTCCAGGCGCTCGATTCTTTCCCGGACATGCCGGTCATCGGCGGGCGCGCCACAACTATCGCAAAGGGTCACGGTTTCTCCAAGCGCTTGGCAGCAGCATTAACGCTATCAGGGAAGAACGCACATCATAGCAAATGCAGATCCCTCACTTCGTTCGGGATGACATTGCGCAGATATCTAGCAGGTGGAGTTACCGACAACATCAATCCATGCGAGCGACTACTATGGTTACGTCGTCGGCTTGCTCGTTTTGGCCGGCCCAGCTTTCGACGGCTTTCAGCACCGCTTGCATCAGGGAATCGGCATCGAGGTCCCGGTGCAGGAGAATCTCTTCCTCCAGGCGCTGCGTGCCAAACTCTTCTCCGTAGGCATTTACGGTTTCGGTGATGCCATCACTGAAGGCCACCAGAATCGTGCCAGGCAAAACCGGGAGCGTGACCTGGGTGAACGGAGGATTCTCAAGCAAACCGATTACGGTGCCGCCCTGCTCCAGATGTTGGACATGCCCGTTGGTGATCAGAAAAGGGGCGAGGTGGCCCGCATTCGTGTACGTCAGCACGTGGGTCTCCGAGTCGTAGGTGGCGTAGAAAAACGTGGCGTAGCGGTCGTCGGAGGTGTTCTTGAAGAGATGATCGTTCAGCTGAGCCACAAGCTTGGAGGTCTGGCCGTTCCCGTCGAGCGCGGCGCGGCTGCGCAGAGCCGCCTGCAGGCTGGCCATCAGCAGCGCGGCGAAAATTCCTTTGCCGCTGATATCGGCCACGGCGATGCCGACACTGGTCGGTCCCAGGCGCACGAAATCGTAATAGTCTCCGCTCACCACACGCGCGGGCCGGCACAGAGCGGCAAGATGAAGACCGGGAAGCACCGGGAAGCACTTCGGGAACAGCTGCTGCTGGACTTCACTTGCGATAGCGACCTCGTGCTCAAGACGCTGCTTCTGGCGCTGCTCCTCCACCAGATTCGCGATCGAACCGGTCATTTCATTGAAGGAATCACCCAGGGCGCCCAACTGGTCCCGCGTACGCACCCGAACCCTGTGAGAGAAATCTCCGCGGGCCACGTGGAGCGTGCCGTCGTACAGGTCCGCTACCGAGCGGGTGATCGTGCGGGTGAGTATCGTTCCTGTAACGAGTGCCGCAGCCTCCAGGAGCAGAAACACAATCGCACATGCAATCACGATATCGATGAGAATCGGGCCCACGGCCCCGACCGAAGAGAAAAGAGTTTTATTCAGGGTGGACGGGCGCAGAGAGAAAGTCGTCAGGACCGGCACGGCAACCGACCGCCTCACAGGATGCGGCCCAGGATCGGTATCGATTCGATAGGCTTGCAGGGTTGCCGCTCCGCCCACCGGAATGTCGTACCAGCTCGCGGCCGGAGGCAAGCTGCGATTGTTGCTTACGACACGTTCACCCACCACGTAGAAGCGGCCATCGACGCCGAACCGGATGCCTTTGGAACTCTCGTCGGCGGGGTCCATTAGCGTGAATTGGATGGGGCCCAGTTCCGACGTCAGGCCATCGAGCAGCGCCGGAGTCATGTGCGCGCTTACGAGCACGACGACGGGACCGGCAGAACTTTGCACTCTCTGCTCGGCGGCAAAGGAGAGCTGTCCGCGAAGCTCCGTCAACCCAGCGAAACGATCTCCGCTGGAGAGGTCCACGACCCTGTCACTGTGAAGGGACACGCGCAGCCCCGGCCAATCCGCCGTGAAGGCGGCGATTAGTTCGGCGACGCTCGGGCGCGACAGTAGGGAAGGATCGGTGGGAGACTCCCCCGGATGGACTTCCTGCGTAACTGCTTCGGCGATCTCCCCGGCATCGGCGGCGATGATGCCGATGCGGTCCTGCAGGCCATCCTGAAGCAGGTGAGCTCCAATCTGCGGATAGAGCAGGTACATGCCGATGGCCATCATCGTGAGGAGCAGGACTACGGGCACGACGGCGATGAAAATGTAGGCGACGATGAGCCTGTTCCGCAGCCGCCACAGAAGCTTTCTACGCACCCAGAAGAACAACCGGAAGCAGAGGTAGACGAATGCCACAACGCTCAGGAATCCGAGAAATCCGGAAAGTGGAAAGGGATGGCGAACGACACCTGCGCGCAGAACGACGTAAGCGGAGATGAAAGCTAGCGCGATGCGGTCGCGGGGTGAGATTCGCCGCAGGACGACGAAAGAGCGCCGTGGAGAGAGTTGCGTCACGAAAGCATTTCAGAATTCGCCCGGCAGCCTCGCGGGACGCCAGGGCTACAGCGCCGAGCGGTCGTTCTTCCCTACCCTGCTGTGGTGGCGGCTGTAGGTGAAGTAGATCACCATGCCGATCACCAGCCAAATGATCAGGCGCGCCCAGTTGATCCAGCCGAGCTTGTACATCATATATCCGTTGAAGAGAATTCCCATCACCGGCACGAAGGGTACCCAAGGGGTGCGGAAGGGACGGGGCTGGCCTGGGTTGGTCTTGCGAAGGACCAGCACCGCGATGCAGACGATGACGAAGGCGAGCAGCGTTCCGATGTTGACCATTTTACCGATGTCGTCGATCGGGGTAACGCTGCCGACGATCGCCGCGAGCAGACCGACTAGAATCGTGTTTTTGTACGGCGTGCGGAACCTCGGATGAACGGCCGCGAAAAACTTGCGCGGCAGAAGACCGTCGTTGGCCATGGAATACAGCACACGCGTCTGACCGAGCAGCATCACGAGCATGACGCTGGTGAGCCCGGCTAACGCGCCCGCGGTGATCAGATAGGAAGCCTTGGTGAGGCCGCGGTCGAGGAAGGCTACGGCAAGAGGCGCTTCGATGTTGATCGACGTCCACGGCACCATTCCTGTCAGCACGCCGGCCACGAGAATGTAGAGGATCGTACAGACCAGCAGGGACGCGATGATCCCAATCGGCAGATCGCGCTGCGGATTCTTGGCCTCCTGCGCGGTGGTGGAAACCGCGTCAAAGCCGATGTAGGCGAAAAATATGTAGGCGGCCCCGGCTCCTACGCCAGAAAAGCCCATTGGCGCAAAGGTGTGCCAGTCGTGTCCCCAATTCGCAGTGCTTATGTAGCGCATGCCCAGAAGGATCACGAAGAGGACGACGGCCACCTTGACGATTACGATCGCGGAATTGAAGGTGGCGCTTTCCTGGATGCCGATCACCAGAATCGCGGTGATGATCAACGCGATGCAAAAAGCGGGAAGGTTAAAGCCAATCTCCATGCCGAAAAGATGCGGGGCGTTGACCAGATCGTGCGCCCGCTGGATGAGTTCGGGCGACTGGGCGCTGACCACTTCGCCTACGCGCGCGAGAAACGATTGCGATCCCTCCACCAGCCCAGGGGAGGAGGTGTGGACCATTTGCCGGGCGACGACGTTTTCCGCTTCGCGCAGAGCGGTCCAGTGGTCGTAGGCGAGCCAGAACGGCATGCGCAGATGGAAGATGTTAAGAAATTCGATGAAATGGTTGGACCAGCCGGAAGATACGGTACTGGCGCCCATGGCGTATTCCAGCGTGAGATCCCAGCCGATGATCCAGGCGAAAATTTCGCCGAGCGCGGCGTAGGCGTAGGTGTAAGCGCTGCCTGCGAGCGGAATCAGGGCCGCAAATTCCGCGTAGCAGAGACCCGCGAACGCGCAGCCTAACCCGGACAAAACGAAGGAAAGCATCAACGCCGGGCCGGCATAGTGCGCGCCCAGCCCGGAAAGCACGAAAATTCCCGCGCCGATGATCGCGCCGATGCCGAGAGCCGTCAGCGAGCCGGGGCCGAGACTCCGCTTGAGCGTGTGCTCGCCGGAATCCTGGGCCTCGTGCAGGAGCCACTCCATCGGCTTCTTGGCAAATAATGGATTGCCCATGCGGGACACTCTCCCAAGTAAAGAACTGCCAGCTTACCCTACGACGCCGCGTCTGGAGCGCCGCCCGGTCTCTGCGCCCACTTCCAGAGAACGTAAACAGGTATCCCCAGCAGAACAATGATGAGGCCCGGCCAGGTGTACTGCGGCTTGTAGCGCAACAACTGAATCTCGACGAACGTCGCCAGCACGATGTACAGGGCCGGCAGCACAGGATAACCCAAAGCGCGATAAGGGCGATGCATTTCCGGGCGGTTCCAGCGCAGCACGAAGAGGCCTACCAGCGTCAGGATATAGAAAATGAGGACCGCGAAGATCAGGAAATCGAGCAGCTGTCCGTAGGTGCCCGAGAGGCAGAGAACCGCGGCCCAGACGCACTGTACGATCAAGGCCGTTCCCGGCGCGTGGTGCCGGTTCACATTGCCGGCCGACTCGAAAAACAGGCGGTCTTTCGCCATCGCATAATAAATTCGGGCGCCGGAAAGAATCAGGCCGTTGTTGCAGCCGAATGTGGAAACCAGGATCGCCACAGCCATCAGCACCGCTCCGGCGGGGCCAAAGATCGCCGCCAGGACAGCCGTTGCGACGCGGCTATCCGCGGCAAACTCGATTCCGCGCGCGAGGGGCGTTACGGCGTTCGGATCACCCGAAACGGGCAGCACCCTCATGTACGCAAGATTCGCGAGAAGGTAGAGACCGATCACCAAAGCCGTTCCGAGGATTAAGGAGAGCGGAAGGTCGCGGCCGGGATTCTTCACCTCGCCGGCGGTGAACGTGATGTTGTTCCAGGCGTCCATCGAAAAAAGAGAGCCGACCATGGCGACGCCGACCAGCGTGAGCGTGCCGACCATCCAAGTGGCGTGATCCGGTGGATAAGGATGCATCGCGGAGAGCGAGGCGTTCCGCCAAAAGTGGGTGAAGTTTGCCGTTCGGGCGGCGGAAGTGGAGAACCAGAAACCTAGGACGACGAGCGCGGCGAGGGATAGCGCCTTGGCGACCGTAAAAACGTTCTGGACAATTTTTCCGAATCCCAGACCCTGCGTGTTGACCCAGGTGAGAAAAACGATGGAAAGAATGGCGAGGAGATTCTGGCGGTTGAGACCGACGTTGTAGGGTCCGAGCGACCCAAACCACAGCTGCCACGGGCCGAATGTGCCAATTTTCCAGATCCAGGCGGAGGCGGAGAACCACGGCACGATCACGGCGGTGAATTTGGCGAAGGCGATGGCGACCGCCGCAATCGTCGCGGTTTGAATGACCAGCAGCATCGACCAGCCGTAGAGAAATCCCCAGATCGGGCCGAGCGATTCGCGCAGGTAGACATATTGCCCGCCCGCGTGGGGCATGGCCGCGGCGAGCTCTCCATAGCTGAGCGCGCCGATCACGGTCATGAGACCGGCGGCAGCCCATACGATCAGCAGGAGGCCGGGACTTTGCACCTGGTGGGCAATGTCGGCGGAGACGATGAAGATACCGGAGCCGATCATCGATCCGGCTACGAGCATGGTCGAGTCAAACAGGCCGAGACTCTTCACGAGTCCCGGATGGGAGGTGGGGGCAGCGACTCCGATCGTCTGAGCCTGCTGTGCCATTGTGGAACGCGCCCTCAGGAGCGCAGTTTGCGTGTGCGCTCTGCAATCGCCAGGTATTCTCGCACGCGCTCGCGGAGACCGTTGCCTGCCTCAGCCAAGTCCTTGATTACGGCTACCGAGTCGGCTCCGGCCGCAAAGACTTCTCCCGCAGACTCGACGGTGACGCCGCCAATCGCCACCAGCGGCTTGCGGGTCCACTGGCGCGCCGTTCGCAACAGTTCCAGCCCGACTACCGGGTCGGGATTTTCCTTGGTGCTGGTCGGGAAGATAGGCCCTACCGCAATATAATCCGCCGAAGTGGCGTCGGCTTCTCTTAATTGATTGAGGTTATGTGTCGAAACGCCTACCCAGAGCGGCGGCCGGCAGATCTTGCGGGCATCTTCGACGGGAAGGTCATCCTGGCCGACATGCACGCCTGCGGCGCCCGCAATGGCGGCAATGTCGGGGCGATCGTTGACGATGATGCGCACGCCGCCCGACTGGAGGCTCATCAATTCCCGGGCCTGCTCGTGAATCTTTCGCGAAGAGCCGCGTTTGTCGCGAAGCTGAATCAGCTGCACGCCCGCCTCCGCGAGTTGGCGGGCGAATGCGACCGGTTCTGGCGTCAGGCTTGGATCGAGAATGGCGTAGAGGGCTGGAAACAATCCTTGTCTCCGCTAAAGGCTCCGCTAAGGGTTCGGCTATTTCGCTCCCACAGCCAGCGAGCGTTCGAGGAAATGCGTATCGAATTTGCCCGCCGCAAAATCGGGCGAGACGACGATGCACTTGTGCAGCGGGATCGTGGTCTTGATCCCTTCCACGATGAAGCCATCGAGCGCTCCGCGCATGCGGGCAATGGCTTCGGCGCGGTCGTGGCCGTGCGCTATCAGCTTCGCGATCAGCGAGTCGTAGTAAGGGGGTATCACTGCATCGGCGTGCGCGGCTGTATCGACGCGAATGCCCGGGCCGCCGGGCACGCGGAAGGTGGTGATGTGGCCCGGGCTCGGCACGAAGGTTTCGGGGTCTTCCGCGTTGATCCGGCATTCGATCGCGTGGCCGCGGAATTCCACCGGGCCGACGACATCGGCCAGCTTTTCTCCTGCCGCGAGGCGGATCTGCGACTTCACGAGGTCGACACCGGTGACCATCTCGGTCACCGGATGCTCCACCTGGATGCGAGCGTTCATCTCGATGAAATAGAGCTTCCCGGACCCGTCACGAAGGAATTCCACCGTGCCGGCGCTCGAGTAGCCGACGCGCTCGAGGGCTTCCACCACCTGGTCGCCAATTTTCTTGCGGGTCTGCGCGTCGAGGGCCGGCGAAGGCGATTCCTCTAGCACTTTCTGGTGGCGCCGCTGTATGGAACAGTCGCGCTCGCCGAGATGAATGACGTTGCCATATTTATCGCCGAGCACCTGAAATTCGATATGGCGAGGGTTCTCAATCAGCTTTTCGATATACACGTTGGGACTTCCGAAGGCCTGCTCCGCCTCGGTGCGCGCGGTCTGAAACGCGGCGACGAGCTCACTCTTCTTCCGCACCAGGCGCATTCCGCGTCCGCCACCACCCTCTGCGGCCTTGATCATCACCGGGAGGCCGATTTCGTCCGCAATTTGTTTCGCGGCCGGCTCGTCGGCGACGACGCCGGGACTTCCCGGAATGATCGGCAGCCCGGCCGCCGCCATTTCCGCGCGAGCCCGGTCCTTTTCGCCCATCATGCGGATCACAGGAGGCGACGGCCCGATGAAGGCGATGTGGGACGCCTCGCAAACCTCGGCAAAATTGGCATTTTCAGAGAGAAAGCCGTAGCCGGGATGGATTGCGTCGACGTTGGCGATCTCCGCCGCGCTGATCACCTGGGGAATATTCAGGTAGCTTTCGCTGCTCCGCGGAGGGCCGATGCAAATGGCCTCGTCGGCAAAGCGCACGTGCAGGGAGTGGCGGTCGGCCTCGGAATAAACCGCGACTGTTTGAACCCCCAGCTCCTTGCAGGCGCTCAGGATGCGCAGTGCGATTTCGCCGCGATTCGCAATCAGGATTTTTCGAAACATTCGATCCGGAGTCTGCCTGCCGGGAACTACGCCTTGCCGCCTGGACGGATACCGAACAACGGCTCGCCATACTCAACCGGGCTGCCGTTCTTTGCAAAAATCTTGACCACTTCCCCGGCCACATCCGACTCAATTTCATTCATCAGCTTCATGGCTTCGATGATGCAAAGGACCTCGCCCTTACCGACGCTATCTCCGAGGGAAACGAACGGCTCGGCTTCGGGACCGGCCGCTGCGTAGAACGTGCCCACGATCGGAGACTTAATCACATGCAGGTCCTCCGGTTTCGCGGCTTCAGCGGCCGTGGCTGTGGCAGGTACGGGCGATGCCGCTGATTTCGATGAAGGAGAGGGTGCGAGCGCCGGCTCCGCCATTACCGAAACTTCCGCCACCGGCGCGGGCCGGGTTCTTTCTCTTGCGGGGGCGGACGCTTTCTTGAGGAGAATGCGCACGCCGTCTCGCTCGTATTCAAACTGCTCGAGATGGTGCTTCTCCATGAAGCTGAGCAAGCGCTCTACTTCCGCCAAGTCGACGCCGCCCGCGGAGGGGACGGGTTTCTGCTGTTTAGGTTTTCTGGGCATCAGAGTTCGAGAAATTCCCTTGGAGCGGTCGTCAAATCCATCGCTCCATTCTCCGTCACCACGACATCATCCTCAATGCGTATCCCGCCTAAACCTTCCAGATACACGCCGGGTTCAACCGTTAATACCATGCCCTTCTGGATGACGAACTTTTCGCCCCGGCCGAGCCGGGGCATCTCGTGGACTTCGAGACCAAGCCCATGGCCGGTGCTGTGGGTAAAGTACCGGTCAAGGCCGTGCTGCTTCAAGGTGCTGCGGGCGGCTTTGTCGACGGCCCCCGCCGTTACTCCCGGACGGATTGCCTTCTTGGCCGCTTCCTGCGCCTCCAGGACGGCGCGGTAGAGGCGGCGCACCTTCCGAGACGCCCGTCCGAGAAATACGGTACGGGTCAAATCGCTGCAGTAGCCGTGAAGTATAGCACCCTGATCGATGACGACCAGTTCGCCCTTTCCCAATAACTTGGTCTGCGGCCGCGCGTGGGCCCAGGCAGAACGCGCTCCCGAGGCTACGATCGTCTCAAAGGAGGGACCGGAGGCGCCGCGCCGCTTCATGCTGAGTTCGAGCCTGCCCGCCAGATCCAGCTCGCTGATTCCCGGCTTGATGGCCGGCAAAGCGGTCTCGAAGACCCGGCTGATCAGGACGGCGGCTTCGCGCATGGCGGCCACTTCGGCATCGTCTTTGACGGCGCGCAGCGTCTCGACCGCGCTCGCATCCTTCACCCAGCGCACCCGGGCGCCGGTTGCCCCCCGAAGCGCCTCCATTTGAGCCACCGTCAGGTGGCTGCTGGAATACGCTACCGAAGTGCGGCCCTTCCGTGATTTCAGAATCGCGCCAGCTTCGCGCAACAGCCCCTTCTTCGCGATATGGATTCGAGCACCGGAAACCTCTTCCTGTGCCTGGAAGGTATAGCGGCTGTCCGTGAAAAGGATACTTTCTGAAGTCGTGACCAGCAGCACGCCTGCGCTGCCGGAAAATCCGCAAAGGTAGCGAATGTTCGCGGGTTGCGAAACGAGCATGGCATCGGCGCGAAGCTCCGAAAAACGAAGCCGGAGCCGATCGATCCGGCTCCGGCGTAAATTTTGGTTGTGAGATCCCACGACCCGCTATGTTACATCGGAAGGATTCTGGGAGTAAGGAAGAAGAGCAATTCCTGCGACGTGGAGCTGACCGTCGTGTGCTTGAAGAGGTTCCCCAGCACCGGCACGCTGCCGACAATGGGCACCTGCGAAATGGAGGTCTGCTGCTGAGTGACGATGATTCCGCCGATCACAACGGTGGCTCCATCGGTGACGGTGACCTTGGTTTCCGCCGATTGCGTATCGATCGCGGGGATCCCTTGCACACGAGGGATGGCTTGGTCGATCTGGTCGTTCTCGACCGTCACATCCATGTAGACCGTGCCCTCGGCAGTGATTTGCGGCGTCACATCCAGCTCCAGCACCGCATCGACAAATTGGACGGAAACGGTGTTGTTCACGACCGTCTGCACGGGAATCTTGGTTCCCTGTTTGACGGTGGCCTTCTCGTTGTTCTGCGTGATCACCTTCGGCTTCGAGAGCAGCTTGCCGACGCCCCGTGTTTCGGCGGCGTCAATCACGAAATCCAGCGCGAAGTTGGACGACGCAAACAGATACTGGATGCCGCTGGTGGGAACAGAGGTCGCCAGGCTGGTCAGAAGAGGTATCTGGCCAGAGGTGACGCCCGATCCTCCCGTTCCGATGATCACAGGTGGCGCGGGGGTAAAGGTGGTCGGGCTGGCTCCTACCGCGTTGTCTCCGGCGACGGCGCTATTGCCAATCCGGCCCGCCATGCCGAGCTCGGTGCCCAGTTCACGGGAAAAGGAACGGTTCGCCGCGACGACCCGCGCCTCAATTTCCACTTGTTGCGACTTGCGGTCGAGCTGGCGCAGTAGATTATCCAGGACCGGGAAGGTCGTCGGAATATCCCGGATGATCAGGGTGTTCGAGCGGTCGTCCGCCAGGATATCGCCTCGCGACGACAGGAATTTCTTCATGACCAGGGCGATCGTCGTCGCTTTGGCGTAGCTGAGCCGCCGCGTCGTGGTTACGATATCCGCGGCCTCGGCCTGCGCGCGAGCCAGATCCCGGCTCTCTTCGGCCTCCTTGCGGATGGTGTCTCGTGTGGCAATGCGAAGAACGTTTCCTTCGAGCTGTTTATCGAGATCGTTGTTGTGGAGCACGATATCGAGCGCCTGATCCCACGGCACATCGTCCAGAACGATGGTGAGAGTTCCCTTGACGCTCGGGTCCACCACGACGTTGAGCCCGCTGATTTCATGAATGAGGCGGAAGAAGTCGCGCAGATCGACGTCCTTCAAATTCACCGAAATCGGTTCGCCGGAATACTTTCCGTTCGTCGCAGGAGCGGGAGCCGGCGCCTGCTGGGGAGCATAGCTTGCGCGTTCGGGAGCGGCCACGGGCGCAGCAGGCGGGGCAGCCATTGCAGGCTGTTCCGCGGGCGGCGCTGCTTTTGCCAGAGTGGAAGCCACGGCAGCGGGCTCCATCGCGGACTGCGCGACAGCCGGAACCGGCGCGGCCAGCGACGACGAATTCCCCGCCATCGTGGCCGGCAGAACGGCGGCCGGCGAAGGAATCGCGGAAGTGGTTTTTAACGAAGCGCGCTCTTGCGCCGCTCGCGGCTGAACTCGCGCCTTCGTGGTCGTCAAATTCGCCGTTTCCGCAGGCGCAGCCGGACTCACAACCACTCCGCCCGAGGCCTTCGGAGCAAAGGCTACGGTCACGGTGTTGTCAGTGGCGTTGATGTTGTATTCCGAGGGCTGGCGCAGATCGATCACCACCCGCGAAACCTCCGGTGTGAACTGCGCGACCCGGATTTCACGAACCGGGTCCAGATTACTGGCGATATGTCTTACGGATGTCTTCAGGGACGAGCCGGAGAAGTCGAGCACGATTCGGTCGGGATTCTGAAGATGAATGGCGTGATAGTTGAGCGGTCCGGAGCCAAGAACGTTGACGTTGGTCTGATCGCCATTCTGCGCCAGATTCACCTGTTGAATTGCTCCGGCGCTTGCGGCCGAAACCTTGTCGCTCGCAGGCTTGGCTGAGGCCGGAATCACGACGGGCTGTTCCGCCGCGGTGAGAACGCGCGCCGGAACGATTGCCGCGCTGCGTGGCCGCGAAGCCGAGATGCTCAAATCCTGCGCATCGGTGCGGTCGAGCTTGGGTTCCACGCCGGAATCAAGCAATAGCTCCAAGCGCACGGCCGGCTTGCCGGCCGACGTGTAGTTCGACAGACGATAGCTCTTGATAAGGTTGGAGGGAACCACGCGAACGCCCGCGGCATCCGCGGCGGATACGCCGGTCAGGTCGATTACGTAAAGACTCTCGCTGGGGCGGTAGGTGGTGTACTGGAATGGCGCATCGGCCTGCAGATCCAGCCGGACCGCGCCGTCGCTGGTCTGCGCCTTCACGCGCAATGCCGCGCTGCCGTCTGCCGACACCGTCCCGTTCGACAATATCAGGCCGAGCACGACCAATGCTCCCAGCCCCCATGCTCGCCAAATCATCCTCATTGCTGCTCTCCTGCACTCGCGTAGATTCGCTTCGTCACGACCCGCTCGACTGGTTTCCCGAACGCGTCTTTGGAGTTTTGTCGAAACGTGACCCCGTCCAAACCAATCTTGTCCACATTCCCGTCATACAACTGGTCGCCCTCGCGAACGAAATAGACATGCTGGTCGGCATTGGATAGCACAGCAATCATGCCTTCCTGAGAGCGCACGGTGCCATCGACCCGCACCGACGTAATCACAAGTCCAGCCTTGCCTGGCGGCAAGTGTTCCATGCTGCCGCCTTCCTTCTTGTCGCTGACCAATGGCAGAAACGGATCGCGCCTGGGCCCTGCCGGCTTCGCGGCGTCGGGAGAAGCTGGAGCTGCATCTGCAGCGGGGGCAGCGGCGGCCGGTGCGCTGGACGCAGGCTTTCTGGCCTTTGCCTTGTGGGCGGGCTTCGCCGGACTGCTCTGCGCGGAAACACCGGCGGCGAAACAGAAGAAGATCGCCACGGTTGTTGCCAGCTTCGCGAATGTGTTTGCAGGTTTCATCGTGATCGCCCTAATGCTTCGCCGTCCCCGGCGCGGAAACCGGAGTCGCCTGAGTCGGAGCCGCTTGCGTATAGAACGTCGTTATGGTGAAGGTGCCGTTTACCGACGTCCCCGGATTCATGCGGAACTTGCCGCCATTGCCCTTGGCAACAGCGCTGAGTTTCACGTCGCCCACGTTGATGATTCGCGAAAGGCGGCCGAGCCTGGCGAAGAAGTCGAGCACCGAGTAGTAGGGGCCGTCCGCGTCGATGTCAAAAGGCATCTCGTAATAGTAGGGCTTGTTGGCAATCGCTTTCGCCGTGAGCTTTCTGACGGAGACTCCCGAGCTGACCGCCGCGCTCTGGATCATCAGGATGAACTGATCGGTCTGCTTCTCTTCGGGAACGATCGTCTGCAGCGTGGCGAGCTGTTTTTGCAGCGCGTCCATCTCGGATTGCAGTTCCGCGCGGCGCTGCTTGTAAACGCGCAAATTCTGGACGTCGGCCTCGAGAGGCTTCATTTCCGCCTGGGCGCTCTGAAGCTGCGTGCGAACGTTGCTAAGCGGCAGGCCTGGAACGTAGAAGCCCACCAGGATGAGAGCTACCGCGAGACCGATATAGAACAACGCCTGCAGCGGCCAGGGCCAATCTCGAAAACTGGTTCCCATGATTAGCTCCTCCCCGCTTTCGCCGGCTGCGGCGGAGGCTGCGGTGCTCCGGTCGGTTGCGTCTTGGCGGCCGTTTGCGGGCTGATGGCCGCGGTCATGGAGAAGCCGTACGTTGCAACCGTCGGCACGATGTCGTCCTCGGTGGCTTGCTTGATCTCCACGTTGTCAAAGTAGCCCGATCTCTTGAGCTGGGTGATGAAGTTCGCCACGGAGTTGATCGACCCCGCCTCGCCCTGCATGTCGATGGAATTCCCGGTGCGGTTGAGCGACGTGAGCCACACGTTGTCGACGTGCACGACGGTATTGGCCACCATCTGCAACAGGTCCTGGCCGCCCGTGCGGTTCTTCTGCAGGGTTTCGATCACATCGATGCGCTGCTGAAGGACGTTCTTCTGGCTTTCGAAGCGGTCCACATCCTGCTTGATCTGTTCCAGGCTGGCCCGTTCTGCGCGCAAGGAAGCGATCCTGGCGTTGGTGCGGTCGAGTTCGCTTTTCTGCTGGTAATAGGTGACGCCCAGAACCGTGAGGGCGACGCCGATTGCGACCAGCGCGAAGACAATCTGCATGGTCGCTTCGAGCGGTACCGCACTCTTGGCGGCCTTCGGACGCGTTTGACCTAATAGATTGATCCGGATCATGGCGTGTCAAAACTCCTAAGCGCCAGGCCCACGGCAATTGCCAGGCGCGGCGCCAACTCGCGAAGCTGGTTTTCGTCATGGCGCCCGGGAACAATGGAAACCTTCCGGAACGGGTAAAGCTCCTCGACCGGCATGGCGAATTCTTCTTTTAGAAGGTCAAGAAGTCCGGGAACCCGCGCCGTGCCGCCGGCTACGTAGATCCGGCGGATATTTTCTCCGCTGGCCGTGGCGCGGAAAAAGTCGAAGGTCTTCTGTATTTCGAGGATCAGAATGTCGGAAACGGAACGCAGAATGGCGGTGCGCTGCTCTTCGTTGACGCCCGGGAGGGACCCGCCCATCTTCAATTTTTCGGCGTCTTCAAAGCTGAGGTCGAGTTCCTTCTGCAGCGCGTCGGTGTACTGGTTGCCTCCCACGGAAACGTCGCGCGTGAAAAGAGGCGTCCAGCCGCGGATGATGTTGATGTTCATGACGCTCGCGCCGACGTTTAGAAGAGCCACCACCTGCGAGGCATCGGGCTCGTAGTTGAGCTCGAAACTGTTCTGCAGGGCAAAGGCGTCGATATCGACGACTGCCGGCGTCTTCCCTGCCTGCGCCAGCACGTTCGTGTGGTTGAGAATCTTGTCTTTCTTGACGGCCACCAGCAGCACGTCCATCTGGTTTTCGGTGGCTTCCAGGAGCTGGTAGCTCAGGTTCACGTCGGCAATATCGAAGGGGATGTGCTGGCTGGCCTCGGCTTGAACGCGGTCGTAGAGCTCTTCTTCCGCCATCAGGGGCATGCTGACCCGCTTCACGATCACCGAATGGCCCGAGACGGAGGTGGCTACGTCTTTGGACTTGATCTTTTGATGGTCGAAGATGGAAACGATCTTTTCGGCTACCGAGGGCGCATCCATGATGGCGCCGTCTACTACGGTGTCCTGCGCCAGGGGTTCGAGACCGAAACTGACCAGTTCGTATCCCCCCTTCGATTTCTTCAGCTCAACTGCCTTTACCGAGCTTGAGCCTATATCCAACCCGACCAGCGATTTGGTTTTACCCAGGTTAAACATCGTGCAGCCTCTCACTCCTTACTGCGTTACCGCCCCTGCACACAGAATTGCAGTAGTCCGCTGCCCTATCGAAACCTGCTTCTTATTCAACCGATTACTTCCCCCGGAAAAGCGGGGCCCCGAAACGCCCGAACTCGCGTAGTACTATGAATCCCGGTACTGGAACTGCTTGAACTGTTTATTGCATCTGCGACAAACCGTGTCAAGAAAACGTACCGGAGGCGTGTGCTATTGATATAACCCGTCCTAGACGGACATTGGGCTTACAGGGACAGGTAAGGTACAGGTCGGTGCGCATGAAGCGCTGAAAAGGCCTTTGTTATGAGGGTGGGAAGCGTGGTGGCGCCGCCCAGGGATGGGGACTCCAACGCTTTACCTTTTCTTCTCATTGCCCAGGCCTAGTTGCTGCCAAAGCACGTCCATGCGCTTTTTTGTTTGCTCGTCCATTTTGATCTCGTCCGGCCAGCGTCCGGCAAAGCCCTCTTCAGGCCATTTTCGTGTGGCGTCGATCCCCATTTTCGAGCCGAAATCCTGCCGGCGGGCGGCATGGTCGAGCGTATCCACCGGACCCATCACGAACTGGATATCGCGCTCGGGGTCGATCGCGCATAGCGCCTTCCAAACTACTTCGCCGGAATCCTGCACGTTCACGTCGTGATCGACGACCACGATTACCTTGGTGAACATGGCTTGCCCCAGCGACCAGATCGCGTTCATCGTCTTGCGGGCATGCCCGGGATAGCTTTTCTTGATGGCGACGATCATCAGGTTCTGGAAAATCCCTTCGGCGGGCATGGCGACGTCCACAATTTCCGGATGCTGCATCTTCATCACGGGAAGGAAGACGCGCTCAATCGCGTGGCCGATGAAATAATCCTCCTGCGGCGGCGGCCCCACGATAGTCGTAAGGTAGAGCGCGTCTTTTCGATGGGTGATGCAGGTGAGATGGAAGACAGGGTATTCGCCTTCGAGAGAATAAAAGCCGGTATGATCCCCGAAAGGCCCCTCGGTGCGCATCTCTCCGAGATTTACATACCCCTCGAGCACGATCTCCGCGTTGGCCGGCACTTCCAGATCGACGGTCTTGCACTTCACCAGCTCGACGGGATCGCGGCGCAGGAAGCCTGAAAACAGAAACTCATCCATATCCGGCGGGACGGGGAGGATGCCCGCGAAGCACGTCGCCGGATCGGCGCCGATCGCGACCGCCACATCGATCTTCCCTTCCCTGTTTTTCGCGCGGGCGCTGCGAAAATGCTCGGCGCCGTGCTTCTGCGTCTGCCAGTGCATGCCGGTGGTGCGTTCGTCGAATACCTGCATGCGATAGCAGCCGGTGTTGCGCTTGCCGGTCTCTGGATTTTTTGTGATCACCATCGGCCAGGTGATATAGCGCCCGCCGTCCTGCGGCCAGCACTGCAGAATGGGCAGATCTGCGAGCGAAAGACGGTCCGTGTGAACCACTTCCTGGCATTCGCCGCTGCGGACGACTTTGGGGAAAAACGAGCCGATTTCGGCGAGCTTCGGCAGCATCTTTACTTTTTCGAGGATTCCCTGGGGCGACTGCATCTCGAGAAAGGAGGAAATGCGCGCGGCAATTTCGTCGAGCGAGTCCACTTCCAAAGCGAGATTCATGCGGCGTTCGGTGCCCACAAGGTTGGTCACCACCGGAATGCGCGAGCCCTTCGGTCGCTCGAACAAAAGCGCAGGGCCTCCTGCCTTCACGGTGCGGTCGGTGATCTCGGTGATTTCGAGGACGGTATCCACCTCCGCCGAAACGCGCTTCAATTCTCCTTTTTTCTCCAACGTACGCAC
>CAZRKW010000030.1:16643-24814 GCA_964600355.1 uncultured Acidobacteriaceae bacterium | reverse complement strand
GTTCGCATCGGCGGAGAGTATATCGCGTGGCGGCGGAGTTGCAGAAGAATAGATATTTCGCAGAATCGAAGCAATCGCTGCATGTGATTGCTTCGCGTGGGCTGTTCCCTTAAAATTTCCGTGCTCCAAACATTCGACGAGTCATCCCCATGCGATTGTTGGCGCGGTTGTCACCCGGGCAGTCCGGCCTATGCGGCTCGACGCTCTGGCAGAAGGGCCTAAGGAGGCCACATGAAATACGTCATTTCCTGGCGCGAGCGCCCGGCAGCATCCTCAAGAGAATACGAAGCGGCGCATGAGCGCATCCTGGAGATCTTCTCGGACAAGTGGAAGATGCCCGCGAGCTTTTCGATGCTGCAGTTTGTGGTCCGCGTAGGCGATTACGGCGGCTACATCATTTTGGAGACGGACAAGCCTCTCGATATTCACTACTTCACGAGCGTCTTTGCGGCGTTCGAATTCAAGGTGGAGCCGGTGGTGGATGTGATGGACGCGGTGGCGGCGGAGCTTAAAGCCATCGAGTACCGCAAGAAAAACGTCTCCTGAGAAAAATCGGCTCTCGCGGGAATGCGGCGCATGGCGTCGCGCTGTTCAAAACATGACGGAAGGCAGCCATGCGCCGGACGGCTCGTTGTAGAGGCCGGCGCTCATCAGCGTCATCGGCTGGGTGACTCGCAGACCGTTTCCCAGGCACCAGCGGAAAAGCGCGCTGTTCCGCGACGGCACCAAAATACCGGGACCGCCGAAGGATTCCGCCGACGCGATCAGCGCCTGCAAGTCCAGGTTGGTCTCCGCCGTCGCGTGGCCGAAAAAGGCGAGGTGCGAGGCGTATCCCGTAATGCGGCCGGCGCGCTCGACCACCTTGGCGGTGCCCTGCTCGGTGGCTTGGACCAGATCGGCGCCACGATCGAATCCGTGTACTCGGCGCGCCAGCGCGTTGCAGGCGTCCAAGTCGGCTGGCTGCGCCGCGCGCACCTTGCAGCCGGAAACGCTGCGTTTCTGCGGACGCCCTTGCATGCAGGATAGCGACTCGCGGACGTCGAAGCCCAGGTTGGCATAGAGCGAGAGCGAGCGGTTGTGAAACGCCGCCTGCACGAGGCGCATTCCCGCCGCGCCGCGTTCTTTCGCGCGATCCATCACCGCGTCCATCAACTTCCGCCCCACGCCCAGGTTTTGTGCAGCCGGGTCCACCGTAACCGGCCCGATACCCGCAATGGTCGCGCGCTCGTCCAGACAGTTGCTGCCTACAATGCGGCCACCTCTTTCCGCCACCACGCCGTAGAATCCGGGCGTGGAGAACATCATCGCAAGCACTTCCGTCGTCGCCTCCGCTGACGGAAAATCGCACGGAAAGCCGTGCGCCGCATTGATCGTGGAGAACGCTCCGTAGCAAATCTTCCCGCAGGCTTGAGCGTCCTTTGGCCGCGCCCGCCGGATGGTCACCTTTTCCCCAGCCGCACTGCGTTTCGGTACCATTCGACTACCTCCGCTGAATCGCTGCGATCGCCGAAAGAGTATCAGAATCTCCGTTTCGAAAGCAGGCGGATAGCAGGCTCGACTTGTGCGAAGAGCGCGTTATTTGAGTTGAGACAGGATCGCCAGGATGCCCTGGAAGTGTCGCTAACCGGACAGTCTTGCAACACCTTTCGGTAATAACCTTCCCGGAGTAGAAATCTTTAAAGTCGATGCCGTAAAAAGAGGAAACAATGAAGATTCTCATCAGGACAGCACTGCTTGCCGCGATGTTTCTGGCGAGTGTTTCGGCTCTTGGCGCACAGGTTTCGGTAGGAGTCAGAATCGGCCCGCCTCCGCGCCCGCGTGTGGTCCGGGTCCAACCTGCGCAGCCAGGCCCAGGGTATTCCTGGATCGGCGGCTATTGGTTTGCCGACGGAGGGCATTACAGGTGGCATGACGGATATTGGACGCGCCCGCCCTATGAAGGCGCCCGTTGGGTTGCGCCGCGCCACGACGGCCACGAATTCTTCGCGGGCTACTGGGATGGAGATCGGGGACGAATCGAACACGATCACCGCTGGGATCACGACCGGGACCGGGATTACCGGGATCGCGACGACGATCACGGCCATAGATAATATTCCGCAACCGTTCGGTCGCGTTCCAGAGCCTCCTGCACGGCTTTGGAACGCGGTGAGCGCGCCCGTGACCCAGCGACTCTTAAATCAGGACCGGTTTTCCATCACTTTGGAAAACACGCGGCAGAAGTTTCCTCCGAGGATTTTGCCGATCTCCGCGGGCGTGAAGCCTTCGCGAAGCATTGCGTCGGTGATCGCATACGCAAAACCGCTTTGCTGATCCGGCCAGATATGGTTCGTGAGGCGACGGTTTCCGGCGGCGGGTGACCGGAGTCCGGTGTACGTGTCGGTGCCGATTCCGACGTGGTCGATGCCCACGGCGTCCGTCATTTCCCTGACGCCCTTTGCGAAGTCGCTTACCGAATCCCAATTCAGCCAGACGCCCACCACGCCGCCCGAATCGGCGACCGCGCGAGCCTGATCGCGCGTGACCAATCTGCGTGTCAGGGATTCCTGCTTGCCGGCGCGGCCCTGCGGGGAGTCGATGGCGGTGTGGGTGAAAAGAATCGGCTGAGTGGTTATATTCAGGACGCCTTTCACCATGGGGAAGCCTGCGTGCGCCAGGTCCATCAGCAAGTGCAGGCGGTTGCACTCCTTCACGACTTGCGCGCCAAACGGAGTGAGTCCGCCGAATTCGTTGGGCGGACGCGTCTGGATGTCTCCCAGCGGCGAGACTACGTCGTTCGCGTGGTGCACCAGTTGCATCAGGCGGAGGCCGCGGCGATAGGCTTCTTCGACGCGGTCGAGATGCCCCTCGATGAAAAGGGCGCCCTCGCAGGTCTGCACTATGATGGCCTGCCCGGCGGCGTGCGCCGCCTCAATATCCTTCAGGTTGAAAGCACGGCGCATTTTTTCCTGGGCCAGCAGACGGTCTTCCTGCGCGAGTTGTTCCAGATGGAGCTTGTAATACTCGCCGGGCGTCGAAGTATTCAGCAGGTTGTCGACGGCGTAGGTGTGGCAGGCGACCGTCAGGCCGGCACGCTTGAGTTCGCTGGCAAAGCCCGTTGCGGACACGTCGGCGGGATCGGTGTGGCCCTCCCCTGAGGAACCGACCGGCGTGTGGTTATGCATGTCCACCGCGATGCTCGACGACACAATCTGCGCCACGCGCGGATCGAGATCGTCGGCCCAGGAACTCTCGGGCCATAGGAATGACGAGCCCAATGCGCCGCCCGCGCCGGCCATCAGCGCCAGCAACTCGCGCCGGGACGGCTTCGATCCTCGGAATGCGTCCGTCATAAGCCCCCGACTCTACCAGAATCGAATTCCAAAGGGCAGCGAGACCCTCGACAGCTGGACACAAGGACCGCCGAGACTGGCGATGCCGATGCCCAATCGCTGCGGCTAATCCTGTTCACCTAAAGTTTGGAGGTAGGTCTTGCCGTACGGATAGAAGAGTTCCTTGCGGCCTTGCTGCCAGGCGGCTTTGAGTTCGGGGGTGGTGATGTCCCAGTCCGGGCGGCATTTCTTGCTGACGGCGCGCAGGTCCTGGCGGAGATCTTCCAGGGTGGGCCGGCCGAAGAACCAGTAGCCGTTGTAGATCTTGTAAATCACCAGACCGGGCTCGAGCACAATCACGTGCGGGATCATCGGATTGTTGACCGGATCGGTGTATTCGGCGATGTCGAGATCTTTCTGGACGATGCGCCCTGCGTCGGAGAGGAAAGGCCAGTGGGCGCCGACTCCGCTGCGATATTCATTCGTCGCAGTGATGTTGTCGGTGCTGATGGTTACGAGACGGCAGTAGGCAACCTCGAGTTCGCGGTGGAGTTGAACCAGCCCTTCGGCCTGGCGACGGTCCTTCGGGCAGAAACCTCCGCGGCTGAGGACGAGAACCATGGGATGCTGTCCCTGTAGATCGGAAAGCTTGCGGCGCTTCGCGGTGTGGTCGGAAAGCTCGTAGTCCGGGAAGATGGCGCCTGGAACGATGTCAGATCGCATGGGAAACTCCTCCGATCAGTTGGATGTGCGGCGTCCAATTGTAAATTTGGATGGGGCGGACGGCAAACCGAATCGTCGCGGCGGGTAAATGGGGCGTGCGCCTGTCACGTTCGGCGGCTTCAAAATTGACAGCGGGGACGGGCTCGGATATTGTTGATCCTGCGAAATTAACGCACAGGAGCAGGAATGGCACAGGGTACAGCTGTCAAGCACAAGAAGAAAACGAAATCGGTTCTCAAGAATATCCGCCAGACGGAGCGCCGGGCCGCGATCAACCGCATGAACCGCACGCGCGTCCGCAGCGCGATCCGCCGGATGCGCACTGCGCTGACCGCGGCTGACGTCGCTACCGCGGAGAAACTGGCTTCCCCCACTTTCTCGGAGCTGGACAAGGCTATCCGCAAGCGCACGCTTTCGGAGAACACCGCGAATCGCTATAAGTCGCGGCTCACGCTGGCCTTGAATGCGCTGAAGGAGAAAAAGGCTTAGTTTCGACTTGGGACCGGATTTTCTCGAACGGTTTCAAAAGGCGTCCTGGTTTCCGGGACGCCTTTTTGTTTTGTCTTTCGTGGTCATCCCGACAGAGCGAAGCGACGGGAGAGTGAAGTGGCTCTTGGCGAGTGTCTAGGGGACATCAGAAGACGAAGAGGGGTTCTTCGCTTCGCTCGGAATGGCTGCGAAAGGCAAGCCGGACCGCGGCGCAAAGGCGAGACACAACGCCGATCGGGAGATTGGCGTTCCCGGGGGGCGACCCCTGGTGCGCCGAAGCTTTGACAGGCCCGGAATGCCTCACAGTGAAAGGAGAAGCAGGTCCCTCACCCATCCGCGCTTCGCGCGTATGGGCTCAGGATGACACTGAAGGCAAAGGCTCAAAACAGCGAGCAGGTCTGCCGCAGCGGCACCTTACGCCGCGGTTCGCATGGTGAGGCGGGCGATTAGGAATTCCATCAGGGCGCGGGGGTTGGGATTCGAGGATTTCAGCTGGCTGTCGGCCTCCGCGAGGGCGATCAACCCCGCGAGCAGGTCTTTCTTGGGGATGCGATGCGCCTGGCGGACGGCCGCTTCCGCGGCTTCGGGGCGCATGCCCAGCTGGCGCGCCGCCTGGTAGCCGTTGGTGTGCGCGGGAAGGCTGCGCGCCTCGATTAGCTTGCGATAGAGCCACGCCAGCGCGCCGATAATGCCGACGGGCTCTTCGCCTTCGCGCAGCAGATTGTCCAGGAACGCGAGCGCCGCGTCCCGCTTGCGGTCGGCCAGCATGTCCGCCAGCTGCCACACGGTGTTTTTTCGCGCTGCCACCACGAGCGCTTCCACGTCGGCCAGCCGGATGCGCCCGGCTCCCTTTACATAGGAAGCGAGCTTCTCGATTTCGATGCGGATGCGGGCGGGCTCGCTGTTGAGAATTTCGGCGAGAAACGCGGCGGCGTCCCGGTCGATCTCTACGCCGAGATCTTGGGCCATTTGCGCGGCCAGCAGCGCGGCGGATTCGCCGCCGATGGTCAGCTCGACGATGAGCGCCTTTTCGCTGAGCAGCTTGAAGAATTTCTGGCGCTTGTCGAGTGACGCCGCTTCCAGAAGCAGCACGGTAAAGGGCGCGGGAGACGCCAGATATTTCCCGAGCGCGTCGAGGATTTCGTCGCGCGATTTGTCTCCCAGCTTTTCCACCGATTCCGCGCCATCCACGATGATCACCTGGAGCTGCGCCAGCATGGGGAGCGTCTGTGCGCGCTGCAGAATTTCGTCCCAGCCTGCTTCCCTGGCGGAAAGGCGAGTGAGCGCCCAGCCGCGGAGTTCTTCGGGCACGTACGCGTCGATGATCCGGTTGCGGCACATGTCGCGGAGATAAACATCGGTGCCCTGCAGGACGATGGCCGGCACGGGTTTGCCGCTCGCGAGGCGCTCGATCAGCTTTTCCGGCGACGCCTGCGCCATCAGAATCCCTCCACGACGTTTGCCACCAGGCGAGACGCGAAATCGTGGGACATGCGTTCGAGGGCGGGGTCTTCTTCCTGGAAGAAGCTCTTCACGTCGGGCGAGATCTGGTATTCATCGCGAAACAGCATGTCGTCGTTCTGGTAGACGGCTTTCTGGGTCTTGTTGTCGGTGAGCTGCACCTTCGCGTGCACGGTCACGAGCATGGTGGTCACTTCGCCGGTGGTGGCGTTGAACAGCACGGGGCTCGTTTCGATGGAGAGCACTTCCCCTTGCAGCACGGCGTCGGCGGATTGGGCGTCCTGCACGACGCGGTATTTCGTTCGCGACAAAAACTCCCGCGTCACCGCCGCCGTGAAGCGCTGCTCGATCCGGTATTGCGTCGTATCGTTCTTGAATGCCGGCACGGCGATGGTCTTCCAGTCCGGCGGCAAATTCGAGGCGCGCCCGGCGACGTGGTATCCGCAGCCCGCGGCGAGCAGCACCAGCCCCAGCAGTACGGAAAGGCGAGAGGGATTCTTCGCGCACAAACCGCTCTCAGAATGACAGGGCTTTTTTTTTGTACGGGCAACTTTGTTCAATGCAGCTTCACACGCTGCGCCGTTGCCTGGCACGCCGCTAGGCATTCTGCGTTTACAAAGGGCGCCGTTAGGCAAGGAGCGACTCCGCGACCAATTCCTCCGCGATGCGCACTGCGTTGGTGGCCGCTAGGCGCAAATTATCCGCGACGCCCCAGAACCACTGTCCTTCCGGGACGCTTGGATCAGGCGCCATCGGCCCCAGATGGATTTCGCTTTCGCCAGCGATGCTTATATTGGTGGGCCCGGCTTCTCCGGCCGCGTCCACTTTAACGCCGAGATCGGCAAACGCCGACGCGAGCTGCTCCGGCGGCAGCACCGATTTGAATTCCGCGAACGCGGTAAAGGCGTAGCCGTAAAACACCGGCGCCTGCACGAGCTGGAGGGCCGGCACGGGCGCGCGTCCCGACAAATAGGTATTCACGTCGCGAACAATTCCCTGCCGCACCGTTTCCATGCTGGGCTTGCTTTCTCCGCCGTACGCAGACAACAAATTGAACGCCACTTGCTCGTCGAAGATGATCTTCGAGACCGGGCGAAACGATAGCAGATTCGTCGTCTGGCTTTCGAGCTCTTCGATGCCTGGCTGGTCGCGCTCGGAAACCGGCGGAAATAATACCGCGGCGATCCGCCCCGGCTCAAATTTCCCGAGTGCGGCCGAGAGCGTGCACGCCACGATCACGGGCGTGGGAGGAGAATAATACGGAACGGCCAACGCGGAGCCGTTGGCGCCCGATCCCGGCCGCCGAGCAAGCACCGCGTTCAGCGAGGGAATCCACAGCGTCGCCCGGCCGGACGCTGCCACGCCGCCGGTAAGATCGATCACCGTCGCCCCGGCTCGCTGCGCCGCCGCCCAGTTGCGCTCGGTGTCGAAAGCGGTGCCCGCGAAAAAAGCGAAGCGGACGCCGTCGAAGCTGTCTTCCGCCAGCTCGCGGATAAACGTGGGCTCGCCGCCCGCTTCGGTGAGCGTGCCAGCCATGACGCTTTCATCCAGGAGAATAATTTCGCTGGCGGGGAAATTGCGATCTTCGAGGACCAGTTTGAGTTCTTTACCGCGAAGGGAGGATGCGCCGACGATAGCGACGCGATTCAGATTGGCACGAGCGAGCCCGGCGGGCATGTTCTAGGCCGGGTGAGACGCAAGCCGGTGGCGCACCGTGCGCACCACCTGAAGCACCACGCCGTGAACGCTGTAAACGCTTGCGACAACGAGCAACGTGGGCCTCGACAAATACACGGCCGCGCCGATCAGAAGCGCAAAGAGCACGACAGCCAGAGAGGGCTGCCGCTTGGTCCATTGAATATCTTTGAAGCTGTAGTAGCGCAGGCTGCTCGACATGAGAATGCCCAGCGCGAGCACCATCAGCAGCCAGAGCAGCGAGACCTTTACATCCTGGATCGGGTATACGACGAAGTGAATCACCGCCGCGATCATGCCCGCAGCCGCCGGCGTGGGCATGCCGACAAAGAAGCGGCTTCCGCCCGGGGCCATCCCCTGGATATTGAAACGCGCCAGGCGCCAGGCGCAGCAGACCACGAAGAAAAATCCGATCAGCCAGCCGAGTTGCGTGAGGTGCAGCATCTGCGGCGCTTCGGTCGCCGCCATGGAGCGCACTCCCCACACATACGC
>CAZRKW010000030.1:0-16543 GCA_964600355.1 uncultured Acidobacteriaceae bacterium | reverse complement strand
GGGTCTAACTCGTTGAATTCCATTTCGCCAGGACGCTTTCGCCGCCTTTCACTTTTTGTCCGCGCTGCGCGACTACCTGCGCTTCCATGGGCAGCCACACATCCACTCGGGAGCCGAAGCGGATCATTCCCACATGCTCTCCCTGGGCCACTTCTTCGCCCTTGCGCTTCCAGCATATCACGCGGCGCGCGATGGCCCCGGCAATTTGTTTGAAAACCAATCTCCCGCGTGGCGTATCCATATAGATCACGTTCTGCTCGTTCTTCTCGGAGGCCGCTTTGCGCATCGCCGCGTAAAAACGTCCGGGCTTATAGACCACCTTCGCGATTTTTCCGGCGACGGGCGCGCGCTGCACGTGTACGTCCCACACAGCGAGGAAGATAGTGATGCGATGGCCCATCGTGGATTCGAACTCCTCATCCACGATCTCGATTACGTGGCCGTCCGCCGGAGACACCACGATATTCGGCTCGGTGGGAATGTTGCGGTGCGGGTCGCGGAAAAAATAAAACACGAACAAACCCAGAAACATCAGAACGCCCGCCGCCCAATACCATCCGAAGCCCAGGCACAGCACTGCCAGCACGAGCGGCGGAGCCGCAAACCCGTACGCATCTTTAACCATTCGTCATATTTCTCTGTGAGGTGAATTCGGGAACCACGCGAGTGCGGTGCGGCCGTCCCGGTAACTCTGGATAAAAAGACACCGGTATTGTACGACAGAACGGAGAGGACTGCTCGACGCTTGCAGCTAGTGCTGCAGCGAACCCTGGTGATACCGCGCCACCATCATTTCCATCTCGTCTTTCAAACGCAGCTTCAGCTTCTTCAGCACGGATTCCTGAATGAGATCGTCGGCGTTGACGTAGGGATCGTCGTGAATTTGCTCTAACTGGACGGCACAGCGGAAATGCTCTTCTGCGAGGCGCCGGAATTCGGCGTTTCGTTCCAACAGGGACTGCCGTATATCTTCCGTGGTCGGCATCCGTTCCCTCCTGGTTGAGTTGGGGTTCACATAATTGAAACAATTACCACAACTGCGCGGGCAATCCAATAGTCTTTAGCGAAATTTTCACAGGCGGCCCTGAGGCGCAAACCCCTCAAGGCCCTCATCCCGGTAACCGGCAACCGCCAAGGCGTTGCCTACCGAAGTGGAACAAGCGTACGATGCGCGGGTTAATACTTCAGCAAGCCATTGTTGGGAGGTACCTGTGATCAGAATCACATCTAAGTGGGTATCCCTAGTGATCGCTGGGATGCTGGCCCTGCCAATTGCTCTCCCTGCGCCTGCGGGAACCGGCGAGGCGAAACCTGCCGCAAACCCAGCTCCGTCAAGCGCGTCGCTGCCGCCCGTCGTCTACTTCTCCAAACAGGAGGTGGACGCGAACTTCGAGCACCATAAAGGGAAGGACGAATCGCTCTACGACAGCGATTACGGCACTCAGAACTTCAAGATCAAGACGAGCCATCGCGAAAAGCCGACGCGCGCCGAAGTGCACTTGACCTATACCGACGTCGTCTACGTGGTGAAGGGATCGGCGACGCTCATCACCGGCGGTAAGCTCGTCGATATCATTACTCCCGCCACCTATCCCGACGGACGGCCCTTCTCGAAAGACGAGGTCTGGGGCCGCAGCATTGAAGGCGGCGAATCGCGCCGCGTCAGTGAAGGGGACGTGATCGTTATCCCCAACGGCGTGCCGCACTGGTTCAGCGAAATCGGCGCGCCCTTCTGGTTCTACAACGTAAAGGTGAAGTAGCCTGCGTTTTTTGGGTTCGATCAGGTTAAAGCTAGGAAGAAGCGGCCTTCAGTTCGTGTACCACCTCGCGCGGGACATGAAGATTCCCGCCGCGGCCTGTGCCTAACTCCACGTCCGGCTTTGTCGTGCCGTGAAAATCGGAACCGCCCGTCCGCAGAAGCCCGTAACGATTGGCGAGCGAAAGATAGAGTTGCGTGTCCTCGGGCGAATGATCGCTGTGGTAGGCCTCGATGGCGTTGAGCCCCGATTCCACCATCTCCGGCAACGCAGGTTGCACATCGCACTTCAGGCGGATCGGGTGAGCGAGCGAGGCGACGCCTCCGGCCTGGCGGATCTTCTGAACCGCATCGAAAAATTCCGGTTCGTTTCGATAGACGTATCCCGGAGCCGATTCGTCGAGATAGTCGTCGAAAGCCCGTTGCATGGTCGGCGCGTAGCCTTTTTCCACAAGTATCTGGGCGAAGTGAGGGCGCCCGGTGAGCGCGCGACCCCGAGCTTCGGCTTCTTCGATCGTGATATTCATACCGAGTTCGCGCAGCCGGGCAGCCAGGCGGACATTGCGTTCACGCCGCGAAACCTGCAATTGCTTGATCCACTCCCGGAAACCGCTTAACTCATCTGTTTTGGTGAAATAGCCTAAAAGGTGAGACGAATGGCCTTGCAGCTTGGCGGAAATTTCGATGCCGCAGATCAATTCGATTCCGGCATCCCTTGCGGCCGAAAGCGCGCCATCGTATCCTGCGAACGTGTCGTGGTCGGTGATCGCAAGAATTCCCACCTGGGTGCGGCGGGCGATATCGATGAGCTCCGAGGGAGAATCCGAACCGTCCGACTCGTTGGTGTGGGAATGCAGGTCAATCAGCATGCGGAGGCGTTGGCCTGACAGCAGGGATTTCCCATGAGGATAGAAGTTTCAATTTCTCCGGCTTTTCGAACAGCAATACCTAAGAATATCGCGAGTGGCCCGTAAATCGAAGCCCGGACCCGTTAAAAAGCGTTTACTGGCGGCGGGCGGTTGCAGGGAATTGTGCGCAAAGAGATCCCTCGTCCCTTTGCTTGCTTGGGATGACGGCGGACGATAAGGAGACTCGAGCACATGGCGCAAATGCTCTTCCGACATAAGGAGAATGAATATGGAGATGCGGAACGGCCTGGTAATTATTTTGCTCGCAGGCATGGCGGCGATGCTGGGGGCTGGCGCATCCCACGCGCAGACTCCGGCGCCGAGCGCGGACGCGGCTGCCACGTCTATGCCCGCGGCGGGTGGGGTTGGGGCGCAGACTGCGACGCGCGGGGCGAATACGGCTGCTGCGCCGCTTCCCAAGGACATCGACCCGGAGTCGCGGAATCGGCTGCCGGTGCCGAAGGGCGACGGGTTGAGTGACGACGACAAGAAGACTTTCGATGCTATGACGCACGGGCAGGCGGCTTCGGTGCGGCTATATAGTCCGAAGCTGGCGCAGTCGCTGGGCGATGCGCAGAACTACCTCAAGTCGGAAACGGGATTCGGGGACCCGTTGACGGAGATCGCGGTGCTGGTGGCTTCGCGCGAGATGGAGAGCCAGTTCCTTTGGACGATCTGGGAAAAGCATGGGCGGGACCTTAAGGATTCTCGGCATATCGATGCGGGAATTATCGACGCAATCAAGTATGAGAAGCCGGTGGCGGGACTTGGCGAAAAGGAAGCGCTTGTTATCACCTTCGGGCGGGAGCTGCTGGGACAGAGAAAGGTGTCATCGGAGACGTTCGCGCAGTCGGTGCGTTTGTTCGGCCGCCGCGGCACTGTGGACCTGGTGGAGCTGTTCTCCCAGTGGTCGGCAACCGCGACGGAACTGGTGGCGTTCGAGCAGCAATTGCCGGAAGGACAAAAGCCGTTGCTCCCTCCGCGGTAGGTGTAACTTATCGCCGAGACTACCGGCGCATAGGCATTCGGACTGAGGATTCTTCAAGGGAGATGGATATGAACTTGTCGAGACGCGTTGTTTTGGCGCTGCTGGCAGGCGGGGTGTGCTTGCTGCCGGGCGGAACATGCCAGGCGCAGAATCAGCAGAGCACCGCAGATTCCGCCGCGGCTTCAGCGTCGGCTCCGCTTCCGAAGGATGTGTATGCCGAGTCCAGGAACCGGCTGCCCTTGCCGAAACGCGAAGATGTTAGCGATGAGGACAAGACAATTTTCGACGAGATGACGCGGCACTCGCAGCATCCGCTGCCGCGGCTGTACGACCCGCCGCTGGCCCGGCCGATGAGCGAGGCGGGCTACTACCTCAAAAATGAAACGGGGCTGCCTAGCCGGTTGATGGAGATTGCTGTGCTGGTTACGGCGCGACAGCTGGACTGCCAGTTTGAGTGGACGCAGTGGGAGAACGACGGGCGGAACGCGAACGATCCGCGGCATATCGAACAGTCGACCATCGATCTGATCAAGTACAACAAGCCCGTGGTTGGCCTCGGCGAGAAAGAGACGGCGATTGTTGCTTTCGGGCGCGAGATGCTGGGTGACAAGAAGGTTTCGTCCGCTACATTTGCCGATGTGCTGCGATTGTTCGGGCCTCGGCTTACTGTCGATCTGGTGGAGCTGATGGCCGGGTACTCCGCTTGCGCGCCGGAGATGAGGGCTTTCGATCAGCAGTTGAATGAGGGACAGACGCCGCTGCTTCCTCCTGGACGGAGCCACGCGTACGTCAAGGTGAAGAGTTCCGCCGTGCCGCCAGCCGCGGGGCCGCTTCCTGCGGACGTTTATCCCGAGTCGCGAAACCGTCTGCCGTTGCCTAAACGCGAAGACATGGACAATTACGGCAAGGCGGTTTTTGACGAGCTGACTCACAAGCCGGAGTTGCCGAGCGTGCGTCTCTACGATCCTAAAGTCGCCAAGCCGTTGGCTGAAGCGCATCGTTACATCCGTTACGAGGCGGGGTTGCCGGATCGACTGGTGGAGATTGCGGTGCTGGTGACGGCGCGGGAGCGGGACTGCCAGTACGAATGGACGGAATGGGAAATGCATGGACGGGACCCGAGCGATTCGCGGCATATTGAGCCGGGGATCATCGACATCATCAAGTACGACAAGCCGGCGGTGGGGCTGGGCGAGAAGGAAACCGCGATTATTAAGCTTGGGCGCGGGATGTTTGGCGAGGAGAAAGTTTCTTCGGCTGCTTTCGCCGAGGTTCTGCGGTTGTTCGGGCGGCGTGGGGCGGTGGATTTGGTGGAGTTGATGACGCTGCATACGGCGACGGCGGCGGAGCTTACGGCTTTCGATGAGCAGTTGCCGGAGGGGCAGAAGCCGCTGATGCCTGTGCGGTGAGGATTTCGGGAACGGTGGTGACCGGAAATGCACATACGCCAATCGGGAGATTGGCGTTCCCAGGGGGCGAAGCCCCTGGCGCGCGGGAGCTTCGACGGTTGCACGTTTGCCGGGTCCGCGAATGACTGTCGCGAGAACCATCGGCTGGCACGCGGGCTAAGGGGTTTCCTGTATGGCGGTTGAGAGCACCATTTTGGGTGCTGGTGGAACGGTGTTTGACCGGGTGGTATGCGTGTGCTAGGTTTGATTTGGCCGGAGTTGCGGCAACTTTTTCCTGAGGGGGAAGAACAATTTCTGGCTTGGCACTGCTTTTATTTGCCAGCCCGCTCACGTTACTGGAACAAACGAGCGGTGTGGCCCGCGTTATCCTCGGTATCCTGATTCTGCTTTCCATCTTTTCCTGGGCGATCATCTTTCAAAAATCGGTTCAGCTAGGCGGCGTCAATCGCAAGACCAATCGTTTTCTGCAGATGTTTCGGGCGGGCGGTACGCTGCCCGATCCGCGAACTTTGCGCGCGGGGTCCGGCGGCACTCCGTTGATTGCCGTGTACGACGCGGGGTATGCGGAACTGCGCTCGCAGCTCGATGGGGCTAACCCGCGCGGCGGCTCGGTGAAGAACCCGAATGCGGTGGGCGTCGAGATGCAGGTGGCTGCCGGAGACGAAGTGAGGCGGCTCGAGAGCGGAATGTCGTGGCTGGCGACGATCGCTTCGGTGTCACCGTTCATCGGGCTATTCGGCACGGTGTGGGGCGTGATGGACGCGTTCGCAGGACTGGGAGACGCGGGCACGGCCAGCCTGCGGGCGGTTGCTCCGGGAATTGCCGAGGCGTTGATCACTACGGCGGCTGGTCTTTTTGCCGCTATCCCAGCACTGATCGCCTACAACCACTACCTCCACGGGATTCGCGGCGTGGCGACGCGCATGGACAATTTCGCGTCGGAGTTCGTCGCGAAAATCGAAACGCTCTACGGCTCCTAGGCTTCTCTTATGCCGCGAATTCAACAAGAGACAGGCACCTCGCTTTCCGAGATCAACATGGTGCCGTTTATCGACGTGGTGCTGGTGCTGCTGATCATCTTTATGATCACGGCGCCGATCCTGCAGTCTGGCATCGACGTGGACGTGCCGAAGACCAAGACGGTGAAAGAGCTGACCGAAGCGCGGATGGTGGTGACGATCGACCGCTCGCAGCGCGTGTACCTGAACGATAAGCCGGTGAACGTTCATGAGATCGGGCAGCAGATCGCCGCGCAGTCGAAGGACGTGTCCAAACAAGCGGTGTATGTGCGGTGCGACGAGACGGTGCCGTTTGGAAGCTGGGCGACGGTCGTGGATACCCTGCGGCAATCGGGCATCCAGAACATCAGCGTGGTGACGCAACCTCTGAACGAGAGGCCGCAATCTCAGTGAAATAAAATGGCCTACGCCGAAAGCTATCGCCCGACCGACAGCTACAAGATGCCCCTTTCGTTTTCCGTGCTGCTGCACTGCGCGCTGGCGGGCATCGCGATCTACGGCGTGGTGCACTCGCATAGCGGCGACTCCTGGGGCGGGCCGGGCGGATCGGTGACGGTGGGACTGGTGGGCAACGTGCCGGCGATTCCGCTGCCGCATCCGGATGTCTCGACGACGAGCCGCGTGGTGGACAACTCGAAAGGGCTTTACAAGGCGGAACCACCCAAGATCGAAACGCCTCCTCCCGACGCGCTGCCGATACCGAAATTCAAAGCGATCAAGCCTCCGCCGAAAATCATCACGCGGCCTTCTAAGATTCTCGAGAATCCTACTCCACCTCCGCCGAATGCGGTGCCTTACGGCGGAGGAGGCGCGCCGGCGATTCCGACATCGTCTTTTGCGATGGGGCAAGGGACTACGCAGGGTGGGTTGAGCTTTAATGGCGTTAGCGGCGGGGATTTCGGGTCGAGATTCTCTTGGTACGTGGAGGCGGTGCAGCGGCGCGTCAGCGGAAACTGGCTGCAATCGGCGGTGGATCCGAGCGTTGCGGCGGCGCCGCGCGTGGTGGTGGTGTTCACGATTCTGCGCGACGGGACGGTGACGAATATTCAATTGACACAGCGGAGCAATAACAATTCCGTGGATACTTCGGCGGTGCGCGCGGTGCGGGATTCGAGCCCGTTGCAGGCGCTCCCGGCGGGATATTCAGGGTCGAGCGTGAATGTGGAGTTCTGGTTCGATTTCAAGCGATAGGCGGTTCATAGATGAGACGAAAATTCGCATTTCTCTCCACATTTTGGGCACTGGCTATTGTGCTGCTGGGTACTTCCCTTCCCGCTACGGCACAGGATTGGTTCAAGACCGGGACTGGGTTGGGTGTTACGAAGGCGCGGCTTGCGGCGCCGGATATTGCGGTGCGGTCGGCTCCGGCGGCGCCACTGGAAAAAACTTTTCACGATGTGCTATGGGCCGACCTGGAATATTCGGGCGTGCTGGATATGGTGAGTCCGAGCTTTTATCCGACACAGGTGCCGAGCCAGCCGAGCGAGGTGAAAGCGGCCGATTGGGTCGCCGCGCCGGCCAATGCTTACATGGTGGCGTACGGGAACATGACCGTCGATGGGACGAATCTGGCGGTGGCGGGCTTTCTCTCCGACGTGCATAACCCTACGGCACCGCTGGCGTTGCAGAAGATTTACCGCGGGGCGGCGAAGGATGGCGACGCGAGGCACCTGGCGCACCAGTTCGCCGACGACATCATCGGCGTGCTGAGCGGGGGCTTGCCGGGGATCGCGCAGACGCAAATCACCTACGCCAGCGAGAAGAGCGGCAACAAAGAAATCTGGATCATGGATTACGACGGGGCGAACCAACACCAGGTGACGACGCTGAAATCGATTTCGCTGACGCCGCGATGGTCGCCGGACGCGACGCGGATCGCGTTTACCTGCTATGTGCCGTTTCGCGGAATTACTTCGGCGCAGATTTGCATCTACTCGACCGACTCGAATCATCTGATTGCTTTCCCGAGGTATCGCGGGACGAACAGCTCGCCGGCGTGGTCGCCGGACGGGTCGCAACTCGCGTTTATGTCCAGCCAAGGGGGCGATCCCGAGATTTATGTTTCGGACGTGGCCGGGGGGCACCTTCACCGCGTGACGTTTGCGGCGGGGGTGAGCACGTCTCCGGCATGGAATCCTAAAACCGGGAAACAAATTGTGTTTGTCAGCGACCGGGCCGGCTCGCCGGTGTTGTATCTATCGAACTCGGACGGGTCGGATGTGCAGAAGATCGACCTGCCGGACATGGGGTATGTGATCGACCCGTCGTGGTCGCCCAACGGGCAGCTGGTGGCGTTCAGCTGGAGACGGCCGAGCGGAAATTACGATATTTACGCTATGGACATCGTGAGCCACCAACTGGTGGAATTGACACGAGATGAGGGAAGAAACGAGCGGCCCAGCTGGGCGCCCGACGGAAGGCACCTGGTATTTGAATCGACACGCACCGGCACGCGGCAGATATGGTCCATGCTGGCCGATGGAAGCCAGCCGCGGCAGTTAACTTATCAAGGACAAAATGAATCGCCGAACTGGTCTCCCAAGTGACGAACCGAGTAGCATCGTGTTCGCTTTGGGGTTTGGCGCGACCCAAAGAAACCCTCTCAGCGGCCCTGGCACCGATTTTTGTTGCGATGTACCGGCCAATCATCAGAAGTTTCAAATTCATGCCCGACAACCCCCGATGAAACTCCGGGGGAGTCGAAGGAGGCAGTCGATGCAATACGGTTCTCTTCGAAAAGTCGTATTCTTGCTCATGCTCGCAACATCGTTTGCATTTATAGCCGGCTGCAAAAAGCAGGTGGGGGCACCGCCGCCGGCTCCTCCACCGGCTCCCGCGGCTCAGCCGACGGTGACGCTGAACGCGGCACCGGCTTCGATCCGGCCAGGCCAGACCGTGACGCTGTCGTGGTCTTCGACAAGCGCCACCGATCTGGACATCGAGCCGGGCGTTGGCAAAGTGGCGCCGCAGGGGTCTACGCCCGTGAATCCGAGCGAGTCGACGACATACACGATCACTGCGACGGGCGCGGGCGGGACGGCCACGGCCAGCGCGCGGGTGGACGTCAACAGCCCGGCTCCCAGGACTACGGAAGCCGCACCTTCCGGACCGGCGAACGTGCAGGAGCTTTTCGACCAGAATGTGAAGGACGCTTTCTTCGATCTGGACAAATCCGACCTGCGCGCCGACGCGAGGGAGGCTCTGACGAAGGATGCGGAGTTCCTGCGCTCGTATCCGCAGGTGCGCCTGTCTCTTGAGGGACATTGCGACGAGCGCGGATCGACCGAGTACAACCTGGGCCTTGGCCAGCGACGAGCGGAAGCGGCGAAGAACTTCCTGATCTCGCTCGGGATCACCGGCGACCGGATCGAGACGATCAGCTGGGGCAAAGAGCGCCCCTTCTGCACCGAACATGACGAATCCTGCTGGCAGCAGAACCGGCGGGCGCATTTCGTGATGTCGCACTAGACGACAGCATTGAGTGGGGCGGCGGAACGGGAGCGGTACGCCGCCCCGGAACTTCTTCCAGTTGCGGGGCAGATTTGAAGCGGCGCCCGCGCGGCGAAATATCCGTGGCAGAATGGTTTCTAAGCCGAGGCATGCGGCGGTCTCACCGACGGCGTGTCCGGCTGCTTACAGAAGGAGGGGTCCTTTTGCGCAAACAATGGTGGATTATCGGAATCGTGAGTGCGTGCTTCGGGGCGCTCGGCGGAGTGGTCCTGACGCCCGCGCCAGCCAGCGCGGTGTCGCGGGAGATCGTGGAGCTGCAGCAGCAGGTGTCGCAGGTGCTGCAGCAACAGCAGGACCTGCGCAGCGCGGTGGACACCAACAGCGCTACACTGAAAACGCTCATCCAGCAATCGCTCGACGGGGTGAGTCAGCTGAACACACAAATGGGCTCGCTGCAGAAGGTGGTGCAGGACGTACAGGCGAACACGGGATCGAGCATCAGTTCCGTCACGCAAACCACGCAGGGGCTGCAAGACAATCTGCAGGAAGTGCAGGCGCGGGTCGGCAAGCTTTCCCAGCAGATGACCGACATGCAGAGTCTGCTGCAGAGCATCGACGCCAAGGTTTCGGGCAATGCGCCCGCGGGCGGGGCGGCGCCGGGAGCGCCGGTGAGTCCCGGAACGACGACACCGGGCGCGGCAGGGCCTGGGCCGAATGCGGCAATTCCTTCGGCGCCCGCGGGAGTGCCCGGGATTTCGGCGGACACACTTTACCAGAACGCCCTGCGGGACTTCACGAGCGGGAAGTACGACTTGTCGCGGCAGGAGTTCTCGGACTACATCAAGACTTTCCCCACGAACGATCTGGCGTCGAACTCGCAGTTCTATCTGGGGGAGATTTTTTACGCGCAGAACGATTTCAATAACGCGATCGCTTCCTACGATACGGTGCTGACGAATTATCCGCGGAGTTTCAAGCTCGCGGCTTCGATGTACAAGAAAGGGACGGCGGAGCTGGAGCTTGGTTTGAAGGCTTCGGGTGTGCGGGACCTGCGCGAGGTGGAGCGGCGGTTTCCAGGCTCCGATGAGGCTCGGCGGGCGCAGGCCAAGTTGCGGGAAATTGGCGCGGTCTCGACTCCTAAGCCACGGCAGTAAGAAATTCAAATTCAAAGGCGCCATTCGGGAGAATGGCGTTCCCGGGAACACCCTAGACATTCAACGGTTGCTTAGGCCCGCAGCAAGTCCGGCTGCCACTCTTTTACCAGCTTTTTGATGGCCTTCCTGTCGCTTAGCTTTTCATCTAGTACTTTCCGCGCCAAATCCGGGAGTTCCCTGTCGCTTGCGAAGCGCAGCGCGATCAATTGCGCTAGCGCGAATTCCGGGATGCGCGGCTGCAAATCGGCCGGCAGGAGCTTTTGGAGACGCAGCTGCATTTCGAGGCGGATCACGCGATCCTGCACGGTGAGAGCGAACATCCGCGCGTAAAGGGCAGCCAGGAGAAAGGCGATAGCTAGCAGGAGCGACATCACCGTTTGGCCAGAGAAAGAACGGATTACCCTGGAGATCGACCAGATCAGGTTGATGAAGAAAATACCGAGCGTGACGATGTGGAACGCCGGCACGAATTTCGCGTGGTTCTCGAAGTTTTGAGGCTGGGACATGAGTTCCCTCCGGATTCCGCAGGTTGACAGACTGCAGTCTAACAGCTGGGCTACTTCCTTGAGTATTTCCAGACGCCCTGGACGATCGTTTCAGCTATATAGATGTTGCCCAGGGGGTCCGCGGTGATTCCTTCGGGCGCGTTGTCGGACTTCGGCTGGGGCTGCATGGAGATATTGGCTGTGACGGTGCCGTCTTTGGCGCTTCCGACGCGCACTCCATGCTCGAAGCCCGGATTGTACCTTTCCGCCTTGGGATCGGCTGACTCGGACTGGGAGTCGGAGACGTAGATTACGTCGTGGCTGTCGATGAAGATTCCGCTGGGCGAGCCGAATTGCTTCCATTGATCCAGGAATTTGCCGTCCTGGTCGAAAATCTGAATGCGCTTGTTGGCGCGATCGGCGACGAACAGGCGTCCGCGGGAATCGAGGGCTAGGGCGTGGGGAACGTCGAACTGGCCAGGCGCCGTTCCGAGGCTTCCCCACTGCTTGATGAATTTGCCGTCTTTGGTGAATTTCAGGATGCGCGCGCCGCCCTTGTGCGGGACGTGGCCGTCGGCGACGAAGAGATCGCCGTGGGCGCCTTCGACTACGGCGTTCGGCTCGTGGAAGGTGTCGGTGCCATCGCCCGTGACGCCGGGCTTGCCTAGCGTCATCAGGATTTTTCCTTCGGAACTGAACTTGATGGCTACGTGACCCTTCGTCTCTTGAGTGCCCGGGGCGGGAGCGGGGTCGCTGGACAGACGAAGCTCGCCGGAGTCGGTTACCCAGAGGTTGCCGCTTTTGTCGAAATACAGCGAATGGGGAACGGCGAGTAATCCGCCGCCGAAGCTCTTGAGGAGCTTGCCGGAGGAGTCGAATTCAAGAATCGAGTCCCAGGGAGAATCGCCGCAGCTGTTCTTGCCGCAGCGTTCGCCCACCCAGACATGGCCCTGCGAATCGATCGCGATTGCGCTGGTAGAACCCCAGGGGCGGCCCGGCGGAAGCTTTCCGAAGGATTCGGCGGGACCGTAAGGATCGGGTAGGGAGGCGATTCCGGAGTCGGCGCGGGCGGTTTGTCTGCGCCCGGACAGGGCGAGCGCAGCGATGACTGCGATCAGGAGCAAAAACACGATTCGCCATCGTTGCAGCATTTCAATTTCCTCCCTGGAAATTCCCGTCTCAATTTCCTGGTAACGCGCGCATGGTACTCTTCTCGTGCCTTCGATACAACGAGTTTGCCCGGCTGGCGAGACGGTCAAGAGCATGCCTGAAATTTCCTCCCGGTGGCGTTTTCCGATATACTCCTCCGCATGTCTGTTAACAAAGCGATTCTTGTGGGGCGGCTGGGCCGCGATCCTGAAACACGGTATACGTCCGGCGGACAAGCGGTGGCGAATTTCACGCTGGCGACCGATGAGACGTTCAAGGACCGTTCGGGCGAGCGGCAGAAACGCACCGAGTGGCACCGCATCGTGCTGTGGGGAAAGCTTGCCGAAATCACCCAGCAGTATTTGAAGAAGGGGATGCTCGTCTACATCGAAGGGCGCATCCAGACGCGGCAATGGGAAGACAAGCGCGACGGGCAGAAGAAGTCCACGACGGAAATCGTGGCGAACGTGATGCGGATGCTGACGTCGCGGGCGGAGAGCGCCGCGGCTGGGGCGGGCGGAAGTGCGCCGGCCGGGGGCGGCCATTCACGGCCTGCCGATGAGTTCGATGCCGCGGTTCCCGAGGAGCACGGGGCGGGGCCGGAAATCTCCGACGAAGATATTCCCTTTTAGCTTTTTTCCCGTGAGTCTGTGAAGGCGAGGCTGCGGGGACTCCTGACGGGTATTCCCTTCCTACCAACCGAGCTTCGCCGGGCACACTATTCCCCTTGCGCAATTTGATTGCATTCAGGAAAAGCTGAGGCGGGCGCGCCGACTCTGCGTCACGGGAAAGCCGCTGCTACTCCTTGCGGGCGGGACCGGGGATGGGATTCTTTTCGCCGACTCTCTTGCGGTCGTGGTCGATGCGCTTCATGAACGCGTCAAACTTGGGCTTTTGTTCCGGCGTCAGGATGGCGCGCATCTGATCGTGGCTTTCCTCACGGATCTGGTCGCGCTGCCCTTCGAGAGGGGAGTAGAGCGAGCGCCAGCGGGCTTGGGTCTGCGTGATGATGACCTGTATCTGCTTCTGCTGGTCGGGTGTCAACTGCAGCTCCTCGTTCAGCAGAACATCCAAATGCTTTTGCGGCGGCAGAGAGGCGTCGGCGCGCACTCCCCACACCCGTTCACCCCAGAGGTGATTTCCGAGGCCGCCCAGAAGAACGCCGAGCAGGAAAACCACCGCCACGAGGATCGCCGCTTCGCTGCGGGGCTTAGTGGCTGGCATGCGTGGACCCCGCCACCATGATCAGAACCTCATCCTGATTCGCGGGAGTGGCTGTGGGATCAGGAGCAAACACATCCACGACCGCCGATTGCTGGCCGATGGGCCCTATGACCTGACGGGCGCGTCCGCGACCGCGCACTGCATACGTAAGCAAGAGCATCAGCGCCAGCATCGCCGTGGCCGCAAATCTCCAGGCCAGGGAAACAAAGGGCTGCCAGTCGTTCAGGCGCTCGGCTGCGCGGCGCTCGTTTTCCTGGCCGATTCGGGCCATCACGACCCGCGAGAACGCCGGTCCCGGCGCAGAGGAGGTTTCCAGAACGAAACCTGCGGCATGGAAAAGGCGGGCACCCTGGCTGGAGGCTTCGAGCGCAGTCCGGCAATTCGCGCAATCGCTCAGATGCCGCGCGACGGACTGACGCGAGGCGGCGTCCAGGCTATCACCGAGGTAATCGTCGAGAAGCGCCTCGTATTCCTTGCATGCATGCCCGGTTCGTGTGTGCATGTCCATTAAATTGAACTCTCCCTTTCCCCTACCGGATGCCCTGCCTGGCCTTTCCTACGGCGGTAAGCATCCATAATGCGGCCGCGCGCCCGGAACAATCGAACCTTTACGGTGTTCACATTCAGGTTCAGAATCTCCGCAAGCTCCTGAACCGAGAATCCCTCCACTTCCTTGAGCACGAGCAATTGCCGGTCCTGCTCGGGCAGCTTCTCGAGCATTTGTTCGAGGAGATCCTTCACTTCGAGCCGCTCGCTGGGCCCGATGGCATTGCGGTCGGCGGAGATGATCCCGTCCAGGCGGGACACCTGCTCCTCGGACAAGTCCGATTCGTAAACCAGGGGGCGCACTTTCTTCTTTCGCAGGTAATCCCAGCACTCATTCACCGTGATCTTATACAACCAGGTGGAAAAGGCCGCGCGCTGATCGAATTTCTTGATCGAAAGATAGACCTTCAGAAACACCTGCTGGGCAATGTCTTCCACGTCCTCCTGCTTGCGCAGGATGCTGCCGACCAAAGCGAAAACGCGCTGCTGATGGCGGCGTACCAACTCCTCAAAAGCGGGTTCCTTCCCCGCTTGCGCGAGCCGCACCAATTCTCTTTCCTCTTCCCCCCCCCTTCGTTTCTCGAGGGGAATGGAGAGGGCCTGAGCGCTGGCTACCATAGTCTTTGGGACGTTGGCCATCTTGTTTAGGTTACGCCAGAATTACAGAGATTCCAACCGTGTGACGCGCGTCGCATTCCAACCCAAGGACGGATCGGGCTTGCAGGATTACCTAAGATAAAGCTCTTGCGGGCATTGCTGCCCCATGTAACAATAGCGGGCATGATAATCGGAGAAAGAATTCGCTTACTGCGTGAAACCAAGAAACTCTCCCAGGGCGACATCGAAAAGCGTACCGGCCTTCTGCGCTGCTACATTTCGCGTGTCGAGAACGGGCATACCGTACCGGCCATTGAGACCCTCGAGAAACTGGCGCGAGCCATGGAAGTTCCGCTCTACCAGCTCTTCTACGACGGCGAACAACCACCCGAGTTGCCGAACCTTCCGAAGCGGAAGAGCGCGGACGATATCGCGTGGGGCGCTACCGGCAAGGAAGCTCGTTATCTGGGGCGTTTTCGCCGCTTGCTAGGCCGTATTGAAGAGGGCGATCGCCGCCTGCTTCTCTACATGGCACAGAAGATGGCCACCCGCTAAGAGCGTTTCCCGACAATTTGCTTGCCGCCGCTTTCTGGCGCTACTCCCACTCGATGGTGCTCGGGGGTTTCGAGCTGATGTCGTAGACTACCCGGTTTACCCCCGGCACTTCGTTTACGATCCGCGTTGAAATTCTTTCCAGCACGCCCAGGGGCAGCCGGGACCAGTCTGCCGTCATGGCATCCTGCGAGTCGACTACGCGTACGGCTACCGTGTGCCCGTAGGTGCGGTCGTCTCCCATTACCCCGACGCTTCTGACCGGCAGCAGGACGGCGAAGGCCTGCCAGACCTTTTCGTACAGCCCCGCACGGCGAATCTCTTCCACCACAACGATGTCCGCGCCGCGGACGGTCTCCAGCTTCTCCTTGGTGATTTCACCCAGCACGCGCACAGCAAGGCCTGGGCCGGGGAACGGATGCTTGACCAGGATCTCGTCGGGCAGGCCTAGTTCCCTGCCGATGCGGCGGACTTCGTCCTTGAAAAGATCGCGGAGAGGCTCAATCAGGCTGAAGGGCATGTTTTCCGGCAGGCCGCCTACGTTGTGGTGCGACTTGATGACGGCGGAGGGACCCTTCACGGAAACGGATTCGATGACGTCGGGATACAGGGTGCCCTGGACGAGAAACTTCACGGGGAGTCCCTGGGCAGACTTTACCAGCTTTACTTCCTCATCGACGAAGACGGAGATGAATTCGGCGCCGATGCGCTTGCGCTTTTCTTCCGGGTCGACGATGCCCTTCAGGCGAGAGAGGAAGCGGTCGGAGGCGTCGACGCCGATTACGTTGAGGCCCAGCCTGGTGCGCAAGAGTTCGAGAGTGTGCTCGAATTCGTCGCGGCGCAGGAGGCCATTGTCGACGAAGACGTTGGTGAGCCGGTCGCCGATGGCGCGGTGGACCAGTGCTGCGGCGACGGCGGAATCCACTCCGCCGCTGAGGGCGCAGATGGCGCGAGCTCCTTCGGCCTGCGCGCGGATCGATTCGACCATGGTGGAGATGAATCCAGCGCGATCCCAGTTCTTCTTGGCACCACAGATGTCGAATACAAAGTTGCGGAGGATTTCGGTGCCGCTATCGGTGTGATTCACTTCGGGATGGAACTGCACGCCATATATTTTCTGGGCACAATTTTCGAATGCCGCTACGGCGTTATCGGTGCGGCCCGTGACGCTGAAGCCGCCCGGCAGGGCCACTACGTGGTCTCCGTGGCTGCTCCAGGCCTTTCCTCCGCCGGAAAGTCCCTTGAACAGAACGGAACTGCCCTCGATATCCAGCTGGGCGGGGCCGTATTCGCGGCGCTCGGCGCG
>CAZRKW010000029.1:0-25004 GCA_964600355.1 uncultured Acidobacteriaceae bacterium | reverse complement strand
ACGGTTCCCGGCATGCGCTTCTACTACCAGGGCGAGCTGGAAGGGTGCATCCCCCATCTGCCGATCACGTTGCGGGCGCCCGCGAATGTGCCGCCGGACGAGTTCTGCCTGGAGTTGTACGAGAAGATTCTCGAGATCAGCAAAGACGACGCGTTTCATCGCGGCCAATTCCGGCTGCTCGCGATATGGCCCGAGGGCGATCAGACAGCGCCGAACCTCGTGACCTATGAATGGCGCTCCCAGCAATCCTGGAAGGTGGCCGTCGTGAACCTCACCGGTCAGGCCTCACAGGGGCGCGTCCCCTTCGACGGCAGCGTGGAGGCGGACAAGGATTACATTTTCTATGACGAGCTGCACGATGTCCGCTATCCTCGAAAGGGCGAGGAGTTGCACGCGAAAGGCCTGTTCGTCCGCCTGGAGGGATTTCAGTCCCACTTGTTCGACGTGACTCTGGATAACAAGACATCGCAGTAGGGGGGAAGAATGTCAGCACTTCGAAGGATTCGTTTCGCATTCGCCGCAGCGGCCGTTCTAGCGGTCAGTGTCGCGATTCCAGGCACCGCTCTGCGCGCGCAAACGGCGCCCGGGCCGATCCGTCTCGAAGTGGACGCGTCGCACGCCCCGCAAAAAATCCTGCACTCGCATTTGCAGATTCCCGTGCAGCCGGGCGCGCTGACCCTCTACTACCCGGAATGGATTCCGGGCGAGCACATGCCCAGCGGGCCGATCATCAATGTGGCGGGGCTGAAGTTCAGTGCCGGAGGGAAAACGATTCCGTGGCGGCGGGATTTGGTGGAGATGTTTTCCATTCACCTCGACGTGCCGCCCGGCACAAGCATGCTGGATGTCGACCTCGACTTTCTGCTCTCCGCGCCGGCGTCGGGATTTTCCGCGGGCGCCTCGGCCACCGCTTTTCTCGATGTGCTCAGCTGGAACCAGGTGCTCTTCTATCCCAAGGGCTTCGCCGCGAAGGACATCACGTTTATACCCAGCGTGAAGTTGCCGTCCGGATGGAAATTCGGCACGGCGTTGCCAGGGCCGAAGCAGAACGGCGACACAATCAGGTTCGATCCCGTGCCGCTCACCACGCTGATCGATTCCCCGGTGATCGCCGGGCGCTACTTCCGCGTGATCCAGCTGACGCCGGGCGAAAAGCCGTTGCATGAGATGGACATTGCCGCCGATAGCGAGTCCGAGCTGGCGATGACTCCCGAGATGGAGATGCACTTTCACCAGCTTGTCGAGGAGACCGGCGCGCTGTACGGATCGCGGCACTATCGCGACTACCATTTTCTGCTGGCGCTGAGCGACGACGTGGCCCATTTCGGCCTCGAGCACCACGAATCGAGCGACGACCAGACCGCCGCCAACAGCCTCATCGACGAAGCCGAACGCGAGTATTTCTCGGATCTGCTTCCGCACGAATTCACGCACTCATGGAACGGGAAATACCGGCGCCCCGCGGGGCTGGCCACGCCGGATTACCAGCAGCCTATGAAGGACGATTTGCTGTGGGTCTACGAGGGGCTCACCGAATATCTGGGCGAGGTGCTCACGGCGCGCAGCGGCCTCGAGAACCCGCAGATGTTCCGCGAATCGGTGGCCTACCTCGCGGCGATGTTCGACCAGCGGCCGGGCCGCGATTGGCGACCCCTGCAGGACACCTCGGATGCCGCGGTCTTTCTCTACGACTCTGGAGTGGACTGGTCCAACTGGCGGCGCAGCGTCGATTTCTACCAGGAAGGCGAACTGCTCTGGCTGGATGTGGATGCAACGCTTCGCCGTCTTACGAAGAACAAGAAATCCATAAACGATTTCTGCCGTATTTTTCACGGCGGCACGGGCGGCGAGCCTGTGCTCAAGACGTATACGTTTGACGACGTAGTGTCGACCCTGAACGTGCTCGCTCCCTACGACTGGTCCGGCTTTCTCCGCGAGCGCCTTGATGCTACCCCGTCGAAAACGCCTGTAGAATCCGTAGAGAACAGCGGATGGAAGCTTGTCTACAGCGAACAGCCCAACGAGTCCCAGCAGAACATTGAAACGGTGAGGAAGTATCTGAATCTGAACCTTTCGATCGGACTGCAGGTGGACCACGACGGCCTCGTACTGGACGTGATCCACGATGGACCCGCCTACAAAGCGGGGCTGGGACCGGGCATGAAAATCACCGCAGTGGACGGCCGGCAATTCACGCTCGAAGCGCTCAAAGACTCGATCAATGCCGCGAAATCTGGCGCGTCACCGATTCAGCTCATCATTTCAAACGGGCCGCAGGTGCAAACGTATTCGATCGACTATCACGGCGGTCTGCGCTATCCGCACATCGAGCAGAACACCGGCGCGCCGGACTATTTGAGCGATATTATTCAGCCCCTGGCGAAATAAACGGGTCTGGCCGGGCCGCACGCGCGCCTGAGCGGGCGCCGTGCGAAAGTGCCTTCGCGAAAGAGGAATTTAGAGGATGAGGCCTAAACTGTTTGTGTTGGGCGGCGTGGTGCTGATCCTGCTGGCAGGCTATGCTCTGGCGCGACCGAACGTACTGATGCCGGCGAAGCGGCAGGATCTGATCATTCAAGGGCAACCGGTAAAGATCGAGACTCGCCGCGTCGTTGCAATCCCCCGGCCCATGAGCGCGCTCCTGCTGGTGTGCGGCGTGGCGTTCATCCTGCTGAGGAACCACGAACGCTAAAAGGGATCGCACACAAAAGCCACGCAGCGGCAGGCTCAAAACGCAAATTCCTGCTAGAATTCCCGTCGCGCAAACCTACCGGGGGCGAAGAGACGAATCGATGAAGAAGAGGGCGTGGACTTGTGCGGGCGCGGGCCGAGCGGCACTCGCGCTGATCGTGACTGTTTTTCTTGCCGCGGCGCACGCGGCTTCCGCCCGGCCAAAGCAGAACTCCGGCCAGGGAGATCCATCCGGCGTCGGGGATAAGGTCGAAGATAAGGTCGAGCTCCTCCACGTGCAGGGCAACGTGTACATGATCGCCGGCGCGGGCGGTAACATCACGGTGCAGGTGGGCGACGATTACGTGATCCTCGTGGACTCCGGCGTCCCGCAGAAGAGCGAGGAAGTGCTGTCGGCGATCCGCAGCGTCACGAACAAACACATCCTTTTCATCATCGACACCAGCGTCGACCCGGATCACACCGGCGGCAATGAAGCGCTGTCTAAGGCGGGCTGGGCGCTGCCCGATACCGGCCTGAACCCGCTTTTGAAGGGAGGCCTCGAGGGCCTGGAGATGCAGCCGGGCGCGCCGGTCATCGCACACATCAATGTCCTCGACAGGATGAGCGCGCCGAGCGGCAAAGCACCGGCCTTCCCGCAGGCGATGTGGCCCAGCGACACGTATGAAAATGACGACTGGAAGCTCTACAACGGCGAGGGCGTATTCATCTATCACCCGCCGAACGCGCACACAGACGGCGACAGCTACGTCCTGTTCCGCAAGTCGGACGTAGTGAGCACCGGCGATATTCTCACCCTGGCAAGCTATCCGGTAATCAAGGCCAGCGAAGGCGGCAGCATCGATGGACTCATTCGCGCGCTGAATCAAATCCTCGTGCTTCTTGAGCCCAAAGAGAATGAAGAGGGCGGCACCTATCTGATTCCCGGGCACGGGCACATCTGCGACCGGCACGACGTCGTCAATTATCGCGACATGGTCACCATCATTCGCGGACGCATCCAGAATCTCGTGAGCAAGGGCATGACCCTCGATCAGGTGAAAGCAGCGAAGACCACGGTGGACTACGACGGTCTCTACGGCGCAACAAGCGGTCCATGGACCACCGATATGTTCGTCGAAGCGATTTATCAAGAGCTCAGCAAAAACAAAACTCAACAGAAAACAGCCGGAGGCAGAGAATGAGTTCCCCGATTTCCAGCAATTTCAGCCTGCGGCGAACAGCCGCCGTCGCAGCGTTTTTACTGCTGGCCATGAGCGGTGTTCGCACCGGCATCGCCGCCCAGGCGGGTGCCCCGGCCGCCAGGAAGGCTCCGCTGACCGCAAAAGAGCAATCGCTGATCGATCTGACCGGCTACTGGGTCTCCATCGTCAACGAGGACTGGCGCTGGCGCATGATGACGCCCGCCAAAGGCGACTACGCCAGCGTGCCCCTCAACGCCGAAGGCAAGCGCGTTGCGGATACCTGGGATGCAGCGAAGGATGAGCGCGAGGGCAATCAGTGCCGCGCATATGGCGCGGGTAATATTTTGCGCATCCCGGAGCGCCTGCACGTCACCTGGGAGAACGACAACACTTTGCGCATGGATGTCGACGCCGGAATGCAGACGCGCCTGTTCCACTTCGACGGCTCGAAGTGGAATGGCGGCGCGCCGCAATGGCAGGGAGATTCGGTGGCCGCGTGGGAGAAGCAGGTGCAGTCCGGCGGCGCCGCGGGCCGCTTCGGCGGACCCGAGCCGGGCAAGGGTGGCACGCTACACGTAGTGACCACGCACATGAAGCCCGGCTATCTGCGCAAGAACGGCGTACCTTATAGCGCCAACGCTGTGCTCACTGAATACTTCGACCGCTTCGACAAAAATGGCGTCTCCTACCTGATCGTCACATCGGTGATGGACGATCCGCAGTATCTGAATGATCGCTTCATTATCAGCGGCCAGTTCAAGCGCGAGCCGGATGCCTCGAAGTGGAATCCCACGCCGTGCCGTCCGCTATGGCCGCGGATGACCGAAGCTGCCCACGGCGACAGGCTGACAGAATAAGCCGGCGGCACCGCCACTCCGGCTGATTCTTGGCCGAGTGGCTGTGCCGCGAGATTCGCGGTGAACTGAGATGCCGTCGCAAATACCTCCCGTGGCGCAAATTTTCGACCCCATGATATGATTCGGAATGGCACACCCAGCACCCGGCCATCTTCCCGTCGCTCCACCCTTGGCTAAGACCGAAAGTATTGCGCCTGAAGCGGAAATTGTCCGCTACATCGATCTCAAGCTGGCGGCTCTCGGCCATGCTACAGCCCGCTATGCCGACTCCGATTTTCTGGAGATAGCGCGCCCGCTGCTCCGCAACTATCACCAGAAGGACCTGATGCTGGGGAATCTGCTGTGTCCCGCAGACCGGCGCATTCAGGCGTTCCTCGACGACTATTTGAAAGACGTTTGCCCGAACGGCGCAGCGCCCATTCCCGGCAACACGTTCCTGCTCGACCGTCCCGGGCTCGCGCGCGTGCTGTCTTTGCCGCTCAGCGGGGACACCTTTTCGTCGCCTTACTTGCGCTCCTACCGCCTACCGCAGGGAATCCTGCACAATCCGAAGAGCGACCGCCGAACAACTCAGGGAATTTTTCACATCGTGGAAGGCGGACTGGCGGTTCCGGCGGATAAACTCACCGTATCCAAAAAAACGTTCGCTGCATTGCTGACCGCCGCCCTGAATCCGCCAGCCGATCTGATGACGCTTCCCTTCTCCGGCGACCGCGACGCAGCCGTCAGCTTGTTTGTCTCGCTGCTGCTGCGGCCGATCGTCTGCCCAGCCACGGAACGCGATCCGCAGAAGTCGATGGAAATTCGCTTCTTCGTGCCGGGAAGCCTCGTAAGCAATCTCGACTTCGTGGAAGGAATCTTCGGCAACGCGGGCGATCCGTATCTGCCCGAAAACGACGCCGCCCTCGACGTAATGCACTGGACCGGGCACACCGGGTGCGTGATCGTGGCGCCCCATCTGGCGGGAATCAGGAAGAAGGATGTCGGGCTGCCGCACGAGAAAGACGCCACCGAGCGCCAGCGCCGCGACGGAATGTTCTGGCGCGATCCCGAAGAGCCGTATAACGGCGGCGGTTCGTTCAAAGTCGCGTGCCGGGACAAGCGCGGCGTGATGGTGACGATCATCGCCGACAACTATTACGGCTACTGCAAAAAAGAAGTGAAGACGCAGATCAGCTACGCCGCCAACCTCTACGGTCTGTGCGAAGAGGAGCATGCCGGCGGCGCCATCGCATTCGCCACCTATGTGCTGGGGCAGGATTTTCGCGCCGCCAACGCGGTAAGCCTGAAAAAGGCGAGCTTCCGCGAAGCGATGCACCTGCTGGGATCGCTCGCGGAGCGAAAGCCGGAAGGCTATGCCGTCGACCGGCGCTACCCGGACATTTTGTACGTGCCGGAGAATTCCGAGTTCAGCGTGCGCCAGGGGACGGTGCAATGGAAACAGGACGGGGGGAGCGGGCAGCTTTCGCTTCGCGCCGATACCACCTACGTGCTTCCCAACGGCTTCCGCCTGCGCATGGAAAAGCAGTCGGGCGGCTCGGCGTGGAGGCTGGTCGGCGCGCGCCCGCGCGGGACCCTGTGCCATAAGCCCTGCACCGTCTCAGGCGGCGGCAAATCGGAAATTTCGAAGTCGATCGCCAACGTGATCCTAGAAGGGCCAGTCTTCGTGGGTGATTTTCACCACGACGTCGAGCAGGTGGCCGAAATATTGAAGAAAGACTTCTCGGCCATTTACAAAAACCGCCCTCGCGACCGGCGCGCGCAGCGCTCGCTGCTGAGCCCCGAGCGCACCATGGGCTCGGTAATCCAGCTTTTTACGCCGTCTCCCGAATACACCGACGAGCACAACGCATGGATCGGAACAATGCCGTACACGATCCGCGAGCTTCTGTTCACCGTAAAGCGTTACTACCGCCCCGAATGGGGTGAGAACTGGCGCGAGCATTTTGCCGTGGACCTCGTGAACGGCATGCCCGGCCACGAACTGAAGTTCGATAATCACAAGCTCGTGAATTATTACCTGCGCGTCGGCTACGACCGCGACGGCTCCTGGCGCATTTACAAACTGCGCCCCGATTTTCATCCCGCTGATAAAGTACAGGTGGAGGACGATATCACCGCCTCGGTGGTGCTGCCGCGCGAAAGCCTCAGCGGCCTTGACCCAGAATTCGATGAGCCCAGCGTCAAGCTGGTAGTGAATTGCGAGACGCTGCTCTTCCAGCGCCCGGACGACGCCATCCACCGCGGCGCGGACAAGCAGGCCGAACTGGACATCGCCAGCCCCGGCACATTTCTCTCCAACTACGAGCCTTTTACCGTGGAGCAGGCTGCAAAAATCGCCGGGCACGTCGCCGAATTCGACAGGTTCACCAGCCCAATGAAGAAGCTGCTCGGCAGCTTCGTTGCGAAAATGCCCACGGCGTACGTGGTGTCCTCCGCGCACCCGCGTCTGGTGGACGGCAAGCCGTCGAAAAATCCGCGTTACCTGCAAAGGCGCCCCGACCTGGAGAATCCGCGCGAAACGTATCTCGCGGAAATTGCCGCCCGGTTGGAACGCGAAATCCCCGAGGGCAAGCCGGTGCACTTCCCGGTGAATGCCGTGCTCGCGGGTCGCCGGAACAGCCCGCCCGATCCGGAAATCGGGTTGCCTCCGCTGGCCGTTTACAATCCCATTCACTACCAGGAACTGCCCGAGCTGTTCATGGAATTCGTGTCGAGCCTCACCGGCAAATCGCCCTCGACCACCGGATTCGGCAGCGAGGGCGCGCTCACCAAGGCTCCCTTCAACGCGCTGTGGCCGGTCGTCGACCTGAACAACGCGCTATTGTCGTTCATCCTGACTGGCTACGCGGGATTCACCACATCTGCCGGATATGTGGGGCCGGAAGTGCGCGTCGATCACGATGTCAGCATGCTCGTGCCGGAAATCTGGTGCCGCATGCGCGTCCACGAGCGCCTTCCTCGGTACATGATCGAAGAGGGGCTGCTCGAACGCATGGAGGATTTCACCTTCGAAGGCCGCACAATTCTCGCGAGCCGCCTCGGCTACCGCATCACCACGGCGTTCGTGGACCGTTTTCTCGGCCGTCTTTTTGAAACGCCCGACGCTGTGTTTCCCGAAGAAATGCTGCGTCCCGAGAAGCAGGGCGTTGCATTATTTGCCGCGGGCGTGGACGCCATCGTCGAAGCCCAGCGTCGCGTGGCGCTGAACTATTTTGAGGACGGCAGCGTCGCGGCCGCGTGCCCCCCGCTCAAAGCGCTCCTGCACATCATGGCGCAGGGATCCTACGAAGGAATGGGGCTAGACGATGCGTGGTTCCGGGAACTCTTTGAGCGCGAGGCCGTGCTGGCAAGCGATTGGTACAAGGAACGCCTACGCGTAAAGCAGGAGCGCGACACGGCGCTGTGGCATCGGCACGTGGCGGCTCTGGAAAAGTTCCAGCAAGCGGGAGCGTCCGCCGCCGATGGCTGCGATTTCAACGTGGAGGAGCGGCTACGCGAAGCGCGCTCGCAGTTGGCTCGTGTAAGCTCCCCCGCCTACCTCCAGGAATTGCGCGGCACCATCGGCGCAGACCCTTTCACCGGCCAGCTCAGCAACTAAAAGCCGTCAAGCCACGAGATAACGCAACGGGGCGCCTACCGCTCGCGGTCCCTTCCCACGAGCTTTTCTCCGCTACGTCATCTGCCTCCCCAACTCCTTTTGCCTCCAGGTGTCACGCCACCTTCAGCGGCCCGCTTGCCAGCGGCGAACCGTACATCTCCTTCAAACGCTCGGAGCGATAGGCGAATATTTGTCTAACGTCCCGCTCGACCAGCAGTTTGTTGATGAGCGCGCCGCCGGGGGGGGCGTACTCGACGCTGTCCTCGCACGTTGTTCCGCCCCCTTCTTCGGTAAAGCGGTGCTCGTGAATCCACAGTCGATAGGGGCCGTGCAATTGCTCGTCCACGAAACGGTTAGGCGGGTCCCACACGGTGATCCTGCTCCGCCAGCGCGCCGGAATGCCGTGGATTTTAAGGCGGTATTCGATTTCGGCTCCTTCCTGCATTCGAATCGGCGGCGCCGTGACCACGTGGAACTTCAGGAACGGCGGCGTGATCTTCTCCAGATTGAACGCATCGGAAAAGAACTCAAAGACCGCCGGACGTGGATGCGGCAGCCACAGCTTGTCGTGAAAATGAAAAGTCTTCATGCGTACCTCGCAACAATTCAGTTCTGTCAATCCGAGGGATGACGCCGCGCTTATCGCACAAACTCGAGTGCCGCCACGTTCGGGCAGGTATACCTTTTCCCGGGCGCGTACTTGCGGAGATATGCTTTCACATCGAGCTTCCGCCCGGTGTTCGCCGAGCTCATGTAGCGCACCTTGCCGAAAATGGGGCGCTCCGGCCCCCACGCGCGGTCATACCGGCCGAGGCACCAGAAAATGCCGCTATAGGAGTTCGGATCGCGCCCATCGAGAGCGTAGCGATTGTTGAGTTCGATCATCGCCGCGAGGGCTTCCCTCGGTGAGCGCGTCCATTCCAGAATCTTCTTTCCCCAGAGCATGCGGACATAGTTATGCATCCGCCCTTCGGTGAGGAGCTGGTTCTGCCCAGCGTTCCACAGCGCATCGTGCGTCTGCGCGCGGTCCAGTTCCTCGAAGCTGTAGAGCGAAGTTCGGCGGTCGCCTTCATGCTCTTTCAGCGTCTTTCGCGCCCAGTCCGGCAGAGATTCATAGCGGTCGTAATCCTTCCGCCAGTGGCAGCTGTTGAATCCCAACTCCCTCCAGGTGACAAACTGATCGACGAAGGCTTCCACCGCGCGGCTCATGCCCCACCAGCCGGTGCCGCTTCCGTTTGAGCGCACAGCAACCTTCTCAGGGGCCCATCGCTCTTTCCTGGCAAGGGCGGCGAAGAGTTCGTGTGCGGAGATATGCCCAAAATGGAGATACGGCGAGAGGCCGCTGGTGCCGTCGTCGGAGGGCTCGTTGCGCCGCTCCGGGTACGAACTCAGTTTGTCGAGAAGAAACCCAATCAAGCGTTTTCTTGCCGCAGCGCTTCCGCCCCGCAGGTTCGACTGGTTCAATCCCGCCGTGGGGGAAGCATCGAGCGAGGCCATAGGCCAGCGCCGTAGAATCGCCGTGGGAAGAGCCTTCAAGCGCGGCGCTTTCAATTTCGCTAAAGGATCGGCGCTCGGGACATTCAGCAGATGTTCGGGCAATTGCTTCTGCAGGAAGCGGCGAAACGAAAAAGCTGTTGGAAATTCCTTCGGGGCCGCGCGCAGCGGTAGAAGGCCGTTCGAATCGACCTGCTCCATCAGAACGGGCGATTTGCTCCCTGCCGCCGCAACCATTCGCGGAAGAAAAGAGCAGGGAAACTCGTCGGTGACGACTACGCTGGCTCGCGACGCAAGCGCGGCCAGCAAACCCTTGCCGTCGCCCGCCGCCTGCTCGAGATACGGATAGTACAACGCGTTAGCCCTCCGCAGCGACTTCGCGTTGGCCGTCATTCCATCGGCCACAAAGCGCCGCATCCGCCTGCTGTGCCAGGGAAAATCCCAGCGCAGCGCCTCGAAAATCACCAGCGGCCTGCGCAGCCGCTCGCTCCATTCCACCGCGCGGTCCAGGGCGAAATTCCACCCCGTCCGCCTCGCCGCAATCATCCAATAGAGGACGTAATCCCCATCCGCCCGCACGGGGGCTTGGTTGCAAGCTTGGACGCGAATTTCGGGAACGGGAGTCACAGTTTTTCTCTGAACGCTTCGTTTTCGGGCCGGCTCGTCACTCCGCCTTTGGCACTGCCTGATTGAATTCCTGCACCAGCGATGCTTTTTCGCGAAACAGGCCGCGGAGGGCCACGGTGGTCATCTGCGCTTCCCGGCTTCGCACTCCCCGGACCGCCACGCAGTCGTGCCGCCCCGTCGCGCGCAGCACGCAACCCAGCGGCCGCACCACGGACATAAACGTATCCGCAATTTCCGACACCAGATACTCCTGCACGATCGGGCGCGACGCCATCGCCTGAATCAGGCGCGGAATCTTCGACAGGCCCACGATCTTCCCATCCGGCACGTATCCGAAATGCATCTTCCCGCGATAGATCAGCAGATGATGCGGGCAGAGGGAGTAAAAGTTGATATCCGAGACCACGATCAGCTCCTGGTGCTTCGAGCCAAATGTCTTGAGAATCTTCGCCGGGTCCAGCCGCGCGCCCTGCGTAAGCTCGCGGTACAGACGCGCTACGCGGGCGGGCGTGCCCTCGAAGTGCTGATCGGCCATATCGAGGCCAAGCTCCAGCATCAACTCGCGGATAATATGCTCAAGCCGGTCGGGCTCCTTCTGGCCCGTCAACTGCAATTCCGTCTCGCGATGCTGCTCCCAGGCTCTTTCGGTCACCGCACCCATCGTTCACCTCGGCATCTCGTGAATTTTGCTGGTTCATCCCTATAAAACGGCGGTCCTGCCGGCCAGCGGGACAGGACCGCCTTTGTCCTGTGCGTTGTTGAAATGCAATATGGCTACCGCGAATGCTGCGGCACCGCTCCGCCATGCCACCGGTTTTGAATCGCCTTGAAGCCCACGGCCTGGTAGAGCCCCGCCAGCGCCACGAGCCCGTAGACGATTCCGCTCAGCATTGACACCTCACCGAACTTCATTCCGAAGATGGCCGCAACCAGGTCAAAATGAGCCACTGCCACCAAGCCCCAGTTGAGGGCCCCGACCACTACGAGAACCGCCGCCAGTACATCGAGTTTCTTCATGTCCCTTTTCCTCCGCCTTGCGCGTTTCTTGTTGACTACGCCTTTAACTATAGTGAACAATGTTTTAATCACAAGGACAAAGGTACGGCGGACACGAAGTCGATTGAGCCGCACTCAAATTCCTGCGGGCTTTTTGCTTCCTGCTCAAAAACGGAGGAAATCATGCTTTCCGAGACGCTGACGAAGGGACTCAACGAATACTCAATCGGAGAAAAACTGCACGCCCTCCGCCTGCGAAAGAAGATGGGGCTCGTCGAACTAGGCAGCCACACCGGGCTTTCCGCGGCCATGCTCTCGAAGGTCGAGCGCGGCAAGCTTTTTCCGACGCTCCCCACGCTCCTGCGCATCGCCATGGTGTTCAGCGTGGGCCTCGAATATTTTTTCTCAGACGATAAGAAGCGCCACGCCATTTCCATTGTGCGCCGGGCCGAGCGCAAGCGATTCCCCGAACGACCCGACGGGCGCGACATTTCCTTCCACTTCGAATCCCTCGATTTCACCGCCGTGGAACGCAAGCTCAGCGCGTTCCACGCCGAGTTTGAGCCGCTGCCTCCGGGAAAAGCGCGCCTGCACCAGCACGCGGGCGTGGAATTTCTGTCTGTTCTGCGGGGCAAGCTGGAGCTGCGAATCGGAAACGAAGACCACGCCCTCGAGTCGGGAGACTCGATTTATTTCGACTCCTCGCTGCCGCACTCCTACCGCAGAATCAGTCAAAAACCCTGCACCGCGATCGTGGTAACGGTGCCCTGAGCAGAAGTCGTCCTACGGCCCGTCACTCTGCCGAAATATCCATTCTGAAATACTGCGAAGCCCGTATAGACCGTATCGGCGGATACGGTAGGCTGTCGCCCGAGGTGCAAATTCGTGATACGAACGATTCTCCTGATTCTTCTGGTGCTTTTGCTTCTGGGATCGCTGCCCACGTGGCCTTACAGCGCAGGGTGGGGCTATTACCCAAGCGGCGGACTCGGCCTTCTGCTGCTGATCCTGATCGTTCTTGCGGTGATGGGTCGGCTGTAGCAGCTTGTTCGGCAAAGCCGGAGCGTTGGCATCAGCGGTGGCGGTGAGGGATCGGCGTTTTTATGAGTCTGCTAGCGGCGCGCGGCGAAAAATTCCCTGAGCAGTTGCGCGGACTCCTCCGCCAGCACCCCCGCAATCACCGCGGCATGATGATTGAGCTGCGGATGGTCGAATACCGAAAAGCAGGAACGCACCGCGCCCCCTTTTACGTCGTCCGCGCCGTAGACAAGGCGCGCGATCCGCGCCTGAATCATCGCTCCCGCGCACATCGCGCACGGCTCGATCGTGACGTAGACAGTGGCGTCGGGCAGCCGGTAGTTTCCAACGGCGCGCGCGGCCTCGCGAAGCGCGACGATTTCGGCGTGCGCGGTGGGATCGCAATCCGCAATGGTGCGGTTTCCGGCAAGGGCTACGATGCGCTGGCCGATCACCACGGCCGCGCCCACGGGAACCTCGCCGCGCCCCGCAGCGGCACGCGCTTCGTCAAGCGCGGCACGCATGTAGGACTCGTCGACGTCGTTTTGCTGGTTCACGGTGAGTCAGAATAACATGCAGCTCGGGAGGCCCAGCGCATGGGCGCGGGTTCTTTCACTTCATTCACCAAGAGGAGCGGCCATGGCTGGCATAGAACATTTCCGGCGTTTCGGGCATCCTCTGCTGCTCGCAGCCGTCATCGGTGCTACTTTTCCCGCCGCCTCGCCTGCCCGGCAGGGCGACGCGCAAAAGACGGCGCCCGCGACGTCCGCTAAGCCGGCCGCCACACAGGCGCCCACGAAATCCGCGAGCGCTCCGGCCGCGAACTCGCCGGCCGACGCCTGGAAGCTCCTGATGCAAGGCGAGTCCTCCACAAAGTTTCGCGATCGCTCCGACGCTCTTTCCGCGTTGACGATTCTCGATCGCGACCGCAAAGCCATTTCGGCCATCGCCGACGCGCTCAAAGACAAAGAAGAAACCATCCGCGTGCTCGCGGCAACCTCCCTGGGCGAGATCAAGGCCCGGTCGGCCATTCCTCAGCTGAAAGACACAATGAACAACGACAAATCGCCGCAAGTGAGCTTCGCCGCCGCCGAAGCGCTCTGGAAAATGGGCGACCGCGAGGGACGCGACATTTTCTATGAAGTTCTCGACGGCGAGCGCAAGGTAAAGCCCGGCCTGCTCAAGAGCAAAATGCACGAGGCCCGCCTGGAAATGCACGATCCCAAAGCGCTCGCGCTGATTGGCGTGAACGAAGCGAGCGGCGCGTTTCTCGGCCCCTTCTCGATGGGCGTTTCGATGGTCGAGGAGTATGCCAAGAACAACGGCACCTCGATCCAGGCGCTCTGCGCGCAGATTCTCGCACTCGACGAGAGCCGCGAAACCGTCGACGAATTGACCTACGCGCTCGACGACAAAAACTGGACGGTGCGCGCCGCCGCCGCCCGCTCGCTAGCGAAGCTGAACGTTCGCGCCGCGCTCCCCCAGCTAAAGGATATGATGGTCAACGACAAGCCCCAACCGGCACGCTTCGCGGCAGCAGCGGCCGTGATTCGTCTCAGCGGCCCGTCAGCCGCCAGAACCCGGGCGCCCGCCCCGAAACCGCCCCGGCAATCGTCGGTGCCCTCCCCACAAAGCTCGGCAGTCTCCGCTACACCTACAACTGCCTCAAACTAGCTGGGATCCAAATCCGCGGGCGAATTGTCTTGCTCCGCCAAACGCTGGGCGCGAATCGTCTCCGTGGAAGGGCGCATCTATCGCTCTGCTGCCGGCATCCGATGTTGCTGTACACTTTCAGCAGCGACGTTTGCGCAGCTTTTCCGCAAACAGGGGCGCACCCACGATGGCTACCGCACTCTCCGCTACCGACCGAATCGCGAAACGATCTCCCGCTGTGGCCAACCAGGAGATGACCAGCATCCCGTGGTACATCTGGGTGCTTTTCGCGGCGGTCGTTTCGGTGGTGGTCGGGGGCTACTGGGACATTTCCTGGCACATGTCGATCGGCCGCGACACGTTCTGGACGCCCGCGCACATCGCCATCCAGATGTGCGGCATCCTCGCCGGATTCTCCTGCGCATACCTCATATTTTCCTGTACGTTTGGCAACGATCCGGCGCTGCGCGCGGCCTCGGTGGAAGTATGGAAATTCCGCGGGCCGCTGGGAGCTTTCATAGCCTCCTGGGGCGGCGCGACCATGCTCAGTTCCGCGCCTTTCGACAACTGGTGGCACAACGCGTACGGCCTCGACGTAAAAATCTTCAGTCCGCCGCACGTAGTGCTCGATGGCGGCGTGCTTGCGATTCAGGTGGGCGCGGTGGTGCTCATCGCCAGCACGATGAACCGTTCCAGCGCCGAGCTGCTGAAAAAGCTCGACCGCCTTCTTCTGCTGCTGGGCGGGATGGTCACTATGCTCGCGCTGACGGTGGTGTGGGAATCCACTTACCGCGTGCTGATGCACAGCGCGGAGTGCTACCGCGCCGTGGCAATCGTCCTGCCCGTCGTGTTGATCGGCTTCGCGATTATTTCCAGGCAGCGCTGGGCGTGCACGATTGTCGCGGGAATTTACACCGCGTACGCGGCTTTTATGATGTGGCTTTTTCCGTTCTTCCCCGCCACGCCAAAGCTCGGCCCCGTGTACCAGCACATCACGCACATGGTCCCAATGGAATTTCCGCTGCTGGTGATCGTGCCGGCGTTCCTGCTCGATCTGGCGCGCCCGCGCGTGGCCGCTTGGAGTAGATGGGCGCAGGCGGCTGTGCTCGGAGCGATCTTTCTCGCCGCGTTTCTGGCGGTCCAATGGCCCTTCGCGAATTTCCTGGTCTCGCCCGCCTCGGCCAACCGTTTCTTCGGGACGAAATATTTCGCCTATTTCGCCAGCCCCAACGGCTTCGACGTCCGCCACCTCTTCCTCCCGGTCGAGCGTACTGCGGGCGAATTCTGGCGCGTCATGGCCGAAGCCTTCGTCTTCTCGATTCTGAGCGCCCGCCTGGGAATGGCCTGGGGAGACTGGGTCCGCAAAATCCGCCGCTAACCGTGAATTCAGCCGGGCCGCCCGGTCTTATCCAATTCGCGGTAGAAGCCCAGAGACTCGCCTCGCACCAGCTTGGTGATGAAGAGAATCTGTCCGTAGTGCGTTCCGAAGTGTTCCACCACCTGGTAAACGGCATGCAGGCCGGTGACGGTCGAGCCTTGAATGTGAAAGGTTGCAAGCAACTCGGCCTCGCTGAGCCGCGACAGGACCGCCGATGCCTCCCGCAGGGTGCCATCCAGTTGCGACAGCAGGGCACTTCTCGAAATCCCCTGGCGCGCGGCGAATTCCGCCGGGCGGTCGCGTGCGTCTTCCGACCGATTAAACGACGAAACGAGCCACTGTCGCACGTTCCCGTCGAGGTGCAGGATCAAATTGCCGATGCTGTTGCTGGCCTCGTTTGGACGCCACCACACCTGCCCGTCGGTAAGCGATTCGACGCAACCGCGAAGCCGCGGCCAGTATTGCTCCAGCAGTTTCTTGCGGGAGAATTCCAGAAACAGCGTGGTAACCGTGGGATTCGCCAGCTTGTCTATCGAAGTCGTCTTGTCCATTGCAGTGACCGGCTCTCCTAAGAATCGCTCTTGAGAAACAGTGCATCGGCCCACAGGGCTTTGCCGTCCACGCCGGTGAACGGTGGCGAAAGCGACCAGAGCGAGAATCCCTGATTCGCCAGCATGTTCCATAGCGCGGGCAAAGTGTCGTCGCCAGCATAATGGGATTGCAGATTCACTTCCATGAGCACAGCGCGGGTGTTCTCCAGAACGCGCCGCGCCCCGCAGAGAACGGCCCGTTCAAATCCCTGCACGTCGATCTTCAGCAGGTCCACCGTTCGCGGCTCCGCAAAGAGGCTGTCCAGCGTAACGACCGGAATCTGTTTTTTCTCGACAACGTGAGCAGCGTTCTTTCCGTAATGCGCCTCCAGAAAGTCAGACCGGGGCGGAAGAATCGAGGCAAAGTCCGAAGAGGCCGTCACGTGCAGTTCCGCCTGACCAGGCAACTCCCCGAGGGCCAGATCGAAAAACGTAACCCCGGGGCGCGTTCCGATCCGCTCGCGGCAGGCCCTCATCGCTTCCGGATTCGGCTCGAATATCCACACCTCGGGAATCGCAAGAAATTCCAGCAGGGAGCCGATCCATTGCCCGTGGTTCGCGCCCACGTCGATCACGAACGACAGAGGCAGCAATTTCTGCGGGAGGATCGCAAGGCGCGATTGCTCCCAAGCCGACCGTTTGGCCGCGGAAAAGGCATCCGCCCACGGACGCTTCGACACGCGCGAGAGCGCTTTCCGCGCATCCAGAATTTCGTCCAGGCAAACGGGAACCAGCGGCCTGAGCATCCATTTCAACGGAGCCATGACCCGCAATCATGCCCCATTTCCGTCGGGACTTCCCCGATTTTCTGCGCAGGGGAATCGTCTAACTCGCGGACAATCCCAATTAGCTGGGCTTATTCTGGCCCGTTCTATGCGGCTTCCAACGATCCCTGCTACGGCAACGGTGGATTTATGCCCGCGCAGCGGTTTCCTTGTGGGTCGGCAAGGTTACAACAACTGAAGTCCCATTCTCACTGGACTCGATCGCGAAGGTGCCTCCGATAGCGACGACTCGCTCCCGCATCCCTCTCAGTCCAACGCCCGACGCTTTGCCGGAAGCAATCTTCCTCTGAAGTTCCTCGTCGATTCCCTGCCCATCGTCCCGGATTTCCATCGCCAGTTTTCCTCCGGTATCGGATAGCCTGATGAAGGCGGACGAACCCTTGGCGTGTCTGTGAATGTTTGTCAGGCACTCCTGCGCGATACGGAATAGGACTAATTCTGAGTCCTGAGGCAGTCGTCCCAAATCCGGTGGGATCTCCAGCACGACACTCATCTTGCTGCGCTCGGCGAACCCGTCGATGTACCACCTTAAAGCCGAGCTCAATCCCATTTCGTCCAACAAAGGCGGATGAAGCAGGTAAGATACCGTTCGAATGTCGGCAGACGCCTGCTGAATGAGAGCTTTGTTTTCCTCGACGCGGCGCGCCGCATCCGCACTGAGCTTGTTCATTTCTTTCATAACTACTGCGACATTCATGCCGATCGCCGCCAGCAACTGACCCAGTCCATCGTGCAGCTCACGAGCGATCCGCCGCCTGTCTTCGTCTTGAAGTTTCAAGAGCCGGGCCGAAAACTCGCTTTCTCTTAATGCTTCCTCATAACGTCTCCGCTCACTGATGTCCCGGGCGATTTTGGAAGCGCCGACAATGCGCCCCTGAGCGCCCCGGACGGGAGAAATCGTCAGGGAGACATTCACGCGGGACCCATCTTTGCGGAGACGAACCGTTTCGAAGTGGTCGATGCGCTCGCCCTTCCGCAATCGGTCGAGAATCTTCCGCTCTTCCTGTTGAAGTTCGGCGGGAATAATTATTGTGATAGGCCGGCCGATTGCTTCCGCGGGGGAGTATCCAAAGATGCGCTGAGCCCCCGGGTTCCAACTTTGGATGACACCGTTCAAGTCTTTGGACACAATCGCGTCGTCCGAGGACTCCACGATGGCCGCGATCTGATTCCGGGACTCAAAGAAACCGACGGAGTGATAGGCGGCTGACGCGAATTCAGCCAAACTTTCCAGTTGTCGTTTGTCTTCGGCATCGAACTTGCGAACATCGTCGTGCGACACCGCCCACACCGTTCCGACCGCTTTTGTTCCCGAATAAAAGGGAACCAGAAGTGCCTCTTCGACCCAGGGCTTGACCGGTTCGAAATACGTGAAGACCTTTTCCACATGCTTGAACAGTAGCGGCTTGTTTTGATCGAGAACCGTTCCGCAGGGACCGAACTCTCGCGGGGTCCCCCCGCCAATGTGCTCTTTCCACACGCCGGAGATTGCAGGCCAATAAAATCTCTTACCGCCATCGCCGGTCGTAAGCAAGCTGACCCCCGCCGATCCACACTGCAATACATCCAGGATTGTATCGGCCAACGTCTGCAACACCGTCTGCGGGGAATCTGCGAGGGCCTGCATCAATGCAACCAGCGCCCGGCTCTGCTTTTCATGATCGGGCGGCCGTGAAGGACGGCGGTCCAATTCATCTGTGAAGAGAATCGAATCCAGTGAGACTGGACCCATACTGCCGTCGATCATCGGGACCTATCTCCAGGACCAAAGTAGGGTCAATACAAGTACGCGGAAAATGAGCCTAGCGAAAGGCCCTTGTAGCGCCCATAAGGTGTTTACTGTATGACACTTAAATCAGTGTAAGCCCACAAGTTTCGGCTCAGTTTACGCAGACTTTGGGCACTGCCTACCGGGCAGCTGAATTTCTCGAACTTCTGTGGTTTTTCCAGCAGTTGGATCCCTACCACGACAACTACCGTTTGCAAATCGGTTTTCACCTCTGCAAAGTAGAATTTGATGTCAGAGGAGTCGCTTTGAACCCAAATTCTGACAAGGAAAACGCCGCCGCAAGCTCAAGCCGAGCCAGGGCGCGGTTCCCGGTTTACTCCTCTACCTCCTCTACTTCCTCAACCTCCTCGACGTCCTCTGCCTCCTTTGTCCCCCCGCATTTTCCCTCCTCCCCACTCGACACACATGGACGAACGGAAACACACGTAAATCATAGAAAACAAACAACCGGCACTGTGCTCACTCGACACTCTTATGCAGCTCTGCGGATCGCGTTCTTCGTCCTGATTTTCTGTCTTTCTGCGAGCGCACATGTGGGAAGCCCCGACGTGTTTCTCGACGCCAACGCGGGGCCTTACCGCCTTTTTGTCACCGTGCGCGTGCCGCAGGTGATCCCGGGAATCGCGCAGATCGAGATTCGCAGCGCTTCAAGCGACGTGCGCGAAATCAAGATCGCCCCGATGCAGCTTACCGGCCCCGGCTCGCAATACGCGCCCACTCCGGATGTCGCCGAGAGATCGAAGACCGACCCACAATTTTTCACCGGCAGCCTTTGGCTGATGGAGCTGGGATCGCTGCAGGTTCGCGTGGATGTGGACGGAGCGAAAGGCAAGGGCGAGCTGTCGGTTCCCGTCCCCGCGGTCGCGCAGCGCACTCTGCCGATGCAAAAGCCCCTGGGAGCTCTGCTGTTCGGGCTGATGATCCTGCTCGCCTCAGCAATCGTTTCGATATCGGCTGCCGCGGTTCGCGAAGGGGATGTGACCCCTGGCGCCGGGGCCACTGCCTCAAAGGTCCGGAGCGGGCACGTCGCAACAGTGATTGCGGCGCTGGTAGTAGGCTCTGTTCTTTTTATCGGCGGCGAGTGGTGGAAATCCGATGCCACCCAGTTCGCGCGCCGCATCTATTCACCCCCGCAATTGGACGCGACGCTCCAGCCGGATGGGCAACTCACCCTTCGCGAGCATGCGGCCCACCTCGCTGTGGGCAACCCGCGCCGCCCGGCCGACGCGATCAATTTCGACAACCTCATCCTCGACCATGGCCACCTGATGCATTTCTTCATGCTGCGAATGCCCGAGATGGACAGCTTCTGGCACCTGCATCCCTCGCCCGCTGGCAACGGAACGTTTGCCCACGACCTGCCCCCGATTCCCCCTGGACATTACGAGCTTTTCGCGGACGTCGTGCTCAGCAACGGTTTCCCCGTCACCATGGTGGGCCAACTCGACGTACCCGCTTACTCGGGCAAGGCGCTCTCCGGAGACGATAGCGGCATCGTAACCACCCCGATCTCGCAGGATGAACAGACATCGCAGAAGGACGCGAAAGACTCCACCATCTACTCGTTCCCCGATGGCGGAAGGATGATCTGGCAGCGCGATCCCGGCCCGCTCAAAGCCAATGTCCCGCTGTCGTTCCAGTTTCTGGTGCAGGATCAGGACGGAAAACCCGCGCACACCCTCGAGCCGTATATGGGCATGGCAGCACACGCCGAAATCATTCGTTCCGACGCTTCGGTGTTCGCACACGTGCACCCTGCTGGCTCGGTAGCCATGGCTGCGCTCGATCTGGCGCAAATGCAAACGCCCGGTTCGGCGCAAGCCGCCCAGGCGGAGGGTATGTCCTCCTCCATGCTGGCTGCGAACATGCCAGGGATGAACATGCCTGGAATGTCCTCGACGGTGGATCCGGCGATCTCGTTCCCTTACGGTTTTCCCAAGCCGGGCTTCTATCGCATCTTCGTGCAGATCAAGCGCGCGGGCCATGTGGAAACCGCGGTCTTCGGCGCAGCAGTCAATTGATACGGAGCACTTCGTACAAAAATATGCCTGCCTTCTCCCGCGCTTGCAGCCAATTTTTTTGTGCTAATCTACGGCTCGCGTCGCCAAAACCCCGTCGCAGCTTTAGGCCCCGGGTTACGCGGCTTGGGTGGACTCTTGGTTGAGAATTCCGCAGTGAGTACTCGCAGCCCCGACGCGAAGAGTGAGGAAATGTCCTCTCGCGACCGGGCGAAGCTCACGCTCTTCATCGCCCTCCTGCTCCTCGCGCTCAGCGGCCTCGGTGCCTCCGTCGCCATGGTCCGGCTCTACTTATCGGAAGGCTGGGTGCATCATACCTACTCGGTTGAAGTGGCGCTCGGGGACGTTGAGTCCGCGCTCGCCGCAGCGGGATCGAGCCGCATTCATTACATCGATTCGCCAAGTCCTGCCTCCTTGCAGGCGTTCAAGGACGCCACGCAAAAAGTGCCGCTGGCGATCGCCCAGGTGCGCTCGCTGACGAGCGATAATACGGGCGCGGTTCCTTTGTGCAACCGGTTGCAGGAAGTCGCGGACCGCAGGATGGCTGCTTCGGTTCAATCCGTGGAATTGGTGGGGCAGAATCAAAGCGACCCCGCCAGGCAAATGCAGCTAACCACCCAAGTGGGAGAGGCGGCCATCGAGACCGCGGCGATCGAGCAGCAGATGCGCGATAACGAGGACGAACTCCTGGCACAGCGGAGTCGCGTTACCAAGCTTATTTTCGCCAGTATCGTGGGCATTCTCGCGGTTTCGTTTACGCTGTCCGCTGTGATGTTCTGGATCCACAACCGGATGCTCCAGCGTGAGCTGCGCGAGCGCGAGTCCGCCGAAAATCAATTGAGGCAACTGAGCGTCCATTTGCTGCGGGTTCGCGATGCCGAGGCCCGGCGCTTCGCGCGCGAACTGCACGACGGGCTCGGGCAGACAATGGTCGCCGCGAAGATGATGGCCGAATCCCTGGCCTCGCAGAATGCCGGAAACCCGAAGTTCGACGATCTCGCCACCCTGATACAGGAGGCCGCGGCGCAAACACGCACGATTTCCTACCTGCTGCACCCGCCGATGCTCGATGAACTCGGCTTCAGGTCCGCTGCCGAGTGGTTCATGGAGGGCTTCACGAAACGAACAGGAGTCCCCGTAACGGCGAGCATCTCGCCGGGAGTAGAACATCTGCCGAAAGATCTGGAGCTGGGCCTGTTCCGGATTCTCCAGGAAGCGCTCACCAACATTCACCGGCACTCGAACAGCGCCAGGGCGGAAGTCTCCATCGCGATGCAAGCGCAGGAAGTGACGATGACCATCCGAGACTACGGAAAAGGCATCCCGCCCGAAACGCTCTCCAATTTCAAAACCAACGGCACTCGTGTGGGTGTCGGCCTGGCTGGAATGAAAGAGCGAGTGATGGAGTTCAAAGGCTCTCTGGAAATACAGTCGGATGGAAGGGGGACGAAGATCACCGTGCGCATGCCGGTCAACCGCCGAGACCTTTCCCTTCCGTCGCTCGCGTAACTCTGCCGCACCAAAATCCTTACAAGCTTTTGCACGCCTGAAATCCCCGGTATAAGATGACGTGCTTGATTTTTTCCCTGGAGACCAATGGAGCTTCGTAAAGATCCCATCACGCGAAGCTGGGTGGTTGTCGGCCACCCGGAACGCCAGAAGCCGCGCGCGGATGCCTGCCCGCTTTGCCCCGGCAACCGCATCGAGACGCGATCCCTTCTGGAGCTGCCCCGCCAGGGCACCTGGCAGGTTCGCGCCTACCCGCATTTCCGCCCGCTCTATCACGTGGAAGGAGAGACGGCGCGGACGGCCGAGGGAATCTACGACCGCATGGCGCCCATCGGCGCCCACGAGATCATCGTCGAGACGCCCAATCACACACGCTCGCTTCCGTCTCTCAGCGATGAGGAAATCGAGCGCGTGCTGGAAGCCTACGCCCTGCGGATTGCGGACTTAAAGCGCGACGGGCGCTTCAAGTACGTGACGGTGTACAAGAATCAGGGGGCGCAGTCCGGCGAGGAGTGGACTCACGCGCATTCGCAGTTGACGGCCACGACCTTCGTGCCGCGGCGCATCCTCTATGAGCTTCGCTCCGGGCGGGAGTGGTTCCGCGAGCGCGAGCGCTGCGTCTTCTGCGACATCCTGCGGCAGGAAATCCGCCAGGAGAAGCGGATTGTCGATAGCGTCGGCGATTATTACGCGTTCTGCCCGTACGCCGGCCGCGTGCCGTACGAGGTCTGGATCATGCCCCGCACGCACAACCACCAGTTTGAAGCACCTCACCCTGGCGAGAACCGGCGCCACCTTGCGAGCCTGCTGGGACGCACGCTCCGCCGCCTGTTACAGGTGGGCAGCAGCTATCATCTGGTGCTGCACACGGCTCCCAATACGTTGCAAACTAAGGGCGAACTCAGCGAATACTGGCGGACCATCGACAGCGACTACCATTGGCATTTCGAGATACTGCCAATCGTCGAACAGCAGAAAAAATCCTACGACCTCAAGGAAGTGTATTTCAACGGCACCCTTCCCGAAAAGGCGGCTGAGCGATTGCGCCAGCTGGACAGCGGGAAGTGAGTACGATCCCAAGCAGTCGCAGTCCACGCCGCGATTCCCAGCGAGGGGGCATCTTCTTTCGCCTGCTGTTCCTGCTCTTTTTAATCGCGCTGCTGGTGGGGGTGTACTTCGCGCGGCATCCGCTGCTTCGGTTGGCCGGGAGCTTCTGGGTGGTGGACGAATCGCCCGATAATTCCGATGTGATCGTGATGCTGGGCGACGACAACTACAACGGGGACCGCGCGGCCCGGGCGGCGGAGCTGTTCAAGTCCGGGCTGGCGCCGCACGTGGTTGCCAGCGGGCGATATCTGCGTCCCTACGCGAGCATCGCGGAACTCGAGCAGCACGACCTCACAGACCGCGGCGTTCCCTCCGGAGCGATCGTCAAACTGGCGCAGCATGCGGCCAATACCCGCGAAGAGGCAGTGGCGATCAGCCAGCTGCTTGCCGCGCGGGGGTGGAGGCGCGTGATCCTGGTGACTTCGGATTACCACACGCGGCGGTCGCGCTATATCTGCGAACGCGTCTTCCCCGCCGGCACGATTCTCCGCGTGGTAGCCGCGCGCGATTCCGAATACGATCCCGAACAATGGTGGCAGACGCGCGGGGGCATCAAGATCTTTGTACACGAGCTTGCCGGGATGCCCCTCGCAATGTGGGAGCTGCGCCACAACTCGGTGCAGACCTCCGAGCCCGGCTTATTCGACACTTTCAGGCGCTCCGTGAGCATTTTGCTCGCACAACCGAGGCCTGCGGGGTTACACTCATTTTTTGCTAATGCTGTAGTTTTCACGGCTTGAGGACCCCTGCCCCCCGGCACAGGAAGTCCCCAAAAACTGAGGGGGAAAATCCCATGTGGCGTAAACAGAACGATGCAAAGCCGTCTCCAGAACCGGCTTCCAAAGCTCCCGAACAACCCGTAACTCCTGTACCGGTGAAGCCGCAGCCGGCACCGACGCCGGTGGCTGCAGTGCCCCCTCCGGCACCGGCGAAGCCTCCTGCCGCGCCCGCGGCGCCGGCTTTTTCCGCTCCGGTGACAAAAAATGTTGTCACGCACGACACTTCCGGTCCATCTTCGATTGCCCCGGGGCTCAAAATTCGTGGAGAATTGTCCGGAAGTTCCGATTTGTATATCGACGGTGAGGCCCAGGGCAAAATCGCCCTGCCGGACTCCCGGGTGACCATCGGCCCCAACGGCCGCGTACAAGCGGATATCGAAGCACGGGAAATTATTATCGAAGGCACGGTAGAGGGAAACCTGAAGGCCCGGGAAAGCGTTCGGCTGGGATCGTCGAGCAAAGTCCAGGGCAGCGTGCTGACGCCCCGCATCGGCATCGACGACGGAGCAAAGCTTCGCGGGAAGGTCGAGATGACGCGAGCCGGGGAATCCAAGGGACCTGCGACGGCTGAGAAGCCCGCTCCTCCTGCTGCGGTGTACAAAGCCGCGGCGGCAAGTTCCGAAAGCGAGTCGAGTAAACGATGAACTGGATGGCCAAGACGCGTCCTGGAGCTGCAGCACCCGCAATCGCGCCCACCTCGAAGCCGGGCCCTGCTTCCGCTTCGGCGAACACCAATCTGAAAGTCCGCACATCGAATGGACTGAAAGAATTCCTGTGGCTCATGAGCGACGTGCCGCACGCGCGCGTACTCGATCTGGGTCCGGTGTGGCAGGCTACCGTCAACTTTTTCCTGGAAAAGGGCTATCGCATTTCGACCGACGATCTGCTCGGCACATGGAAAGAGTTTGTGTCCGGGGAAGAGGAGAGGC
>CAZRKW010000028.1:0-25848 GCA_964600355.1 uncultured Acidobacteriaceae bacterium | reverse complement strand
GTTTTTCGCCACGCTGTCGTTCGCGTTCGTCGAACCGTTCTTCTTCATCGGCTACCTGATCTCCATCGCGATCTCCGGCTTGTACCAGGCCATCTTCATGGCCAACGCCGGCGGCGCATGGGACAACGCCAAGAAGATCGTCGAAGTGGAGCTGAAGCAGAAAGGCACGCCGCTGCATGACGCAACCGTAGTCGGCGACACCGTGGGCGATCCGTTCAAGGACACGTCTTCCGTGGCCCTGAACCCGATCATCAAATTCACCACGCTCTTCGGCTTGCTGGCTGTCGAACTGGCGGTGGAGCTCACTTCCAAGAATCCGCAATTGACGCACGTACTGGCGGCCGTGTTCTTCCTCGTGTCTTTCCTGTTCGTCTACCGGTCGTTCTTCGGCATGCGAATCAAGGTCGACGAAGCCCATCGCGCGCCGCGCCGCGAAGGCGTCGAAAGCGTATAGCTTTCTCAACCGCAGGGGCCGGGTAATTCAAAACAAAAAGGGAGGGCGAAATCGCCCTCCCTTTTCGTTTGCGTGCCTCATTCTTTCGCGTTCGTTGTAATCCCGGCAGAGCGAAGCCGTGGCAGTTGTAGTTGCGGGTGCCCCACCCTTCGATTTTAAGGGTGGGTCTTTCTTTCGATTCTTCTCGCGCCTTCGCCTTTCGTCGTCATCCTGAGGAGCGCAGCGACGAAGGATCTCTCTTGGGTTCTCGCTGACACTCGGCGAGACGCTGTGGAGCGCTAAGTCTTCAGCAATCCGAGAAACTGCCGCGGGTCATTCGCATATCCCGGAAACACCTTCTTCAGGTCGCTATCACCCAAATGCGTGGAAATAATCTCCCCCAGCACGCTGCGATAGTCCGTCGTCACCGCCAGGTCGCGCCCCTGATTCAGCTGCCCCTCGCTCAAGCCAGGCCATCGCGTGTAGACCTTGCCGCCCTTCACGTCGCCGCCCATCACAAACATGCAGTTCGCGTGCCCATGATCCGTGCCGCGATTCCCGTTCTCGTGCGCGGTCCGGCCAAACTCGGACATGCTCACGAACACGACGTCGCCCATGCGGTCGCCCATATCCTGATGAAACGCCGCGATTCCCTGCCCCAGATCGCGCAGCAGGTTCGAGAGCTGCCCCTGCACGCCGCCCTCGTTCACGTGATGATCCCAGCCGCCGCTATCGAGGAACGCGACCTCCAGGCCCACGTCGGCCTTGAACAGCTCGGCGATCTCCATCAGGCTCTGGCCGAAGCGGCTCTTGGGGTACGCCGCGCCATTCTCGGGTTCGTACAAGTCGGGATTGATCTTCTTGAGCTGGTCAATCGCTTCGAATGTCTCATGGCCCACGCCGCGCAACGCCTGGTCGACGGTTTGCGCGTACATCGCCTCAAAGCCGCCCTGCGCCGTATCCTGCGGCCCATTCATCTTGAACTGCTTCAGGTCGGGGATCGCCACCGCGGAGACGCTGCCCTGCAAAGTGCGCGGCAGATAGGGACCAAACGCCACCGCCCGGAAAGGCGACGGGTGATCCTCCGGGATCGCCTGGAGCGCGCGATTGAGCCATCCATCCTCAGTCGACTTCACGCCGGGCGTGCCGGACTCCATAAAATCCTGCGCGTCGAAATGGGACCGGGTCGGATCGGGCGAACCAACCGCCTGCACGATGGCCAGTTCGTTCTTCTGGAACAGCGGGAGCAATGGCTGCAGGCTGGGGTGCAGGCCAAAGAATCCGTCGAGATCGAGGGCCGCCTCGGCGCCGCCTCGCTGCGGCTGCGGAATGGCGATCGTCGGGCGCATCTGGTAATAATTCGGCTCGGCGAACGGAACCACGACGTTCAAGCCGTCCATCGCGCCGCGTTGGAACAGCACGACCATCTTTTTCTTGTTGGGGGAGACGGTGGAGGCCACAGCGCGCTGCAGAAAAGACGGCAGTGACGCCATCCCCAGCATCGCGATTCCGCCGCTCTTCAGAAAATAGCGCCGTGAAATTGGCATCGTACGTCTCCTTGCCGCGGGCCGTTGGCTGCGCTTGTTCCGGAAACTACCGCCGCTGAAATTCCGGCGCGCCGAGAACCAATCCCGAGATCAGCCCTTCGTTCACCTGCTTCACCGGATCGTCCAGCTTCGCCTGCAGAATCTGCGGGTCTTTCAGGCGCTCTTCGAGCGTATCGCGCGTGCCGGGAGCCACTTGGCCATTGAGGAAAACATCGAGGGCGCGGGAGAGCGCCATTTCCGCATCCTTGGAAGCGTCATCGCCCAGCATGATGCCCAGATCGACGCTCGCGCCCAGCATGTGATCGCTCGCAAACGATAGCGCGAAATTCAGCCGGTTCAGCAGCGCGCCGGTGTTCACCCACGTCTCCGACTTGTCGGAATAGCCGGTGGGAGGCTCGCAAAGGAACAATGGCTCGCCCATGCGGCCCACCCATTGCGCCACGGGCAGTGAAACGGCAATGTCCGCATCCAGCGCGCGCGCGGTGCTGGCTACCAGCTCGAAGGGTGTTTTCACCTTGGCGCGATAGGCCTGCTTCGACCAGAACTCGGGCGAATAGATCATCGCGCGCAGCACGTCGCGGATGTTGCCGCCGCTCTCTTCGTACTCCTTGGTCATTCGATCGATCAGCGATTGCGGCGGGTTGTCGGAAACAAAATGCCGGGCGATTTCCGTCGAGATAAAGGCCGCGGCGCGCGGGTCGTTGGCGAGCATTCGCAGCGCTTCTTCGCCGTCTTTCTCGCCGCCGTAGTCGATCGTATGCCCCATCACGATTTTTTTGCCCTGCGTGTGGAACTCGGGCTTGAAGACAGATTCAGGATCGCGGCGCGGTTCGCGAATCGTCCAGCCGGTGAGGCACTTGGCCATCTCGATTACGTCCTGCTGGGTGTAGCCGGCATCCACGCCGATGGTGTGCAGTTCCATGACCTCGCGGCCATAATTTTCGTTCAGGCCGCGTTCTTCCGGGCGCTGCGGCTGTTGGTTCGCCGCTGGAAATCCCGGCATGTTGGCTCCGGGGCGCGGAAACTCCCCGGGCATGGGCGGCGTAAAGCCGCCGCGGAACATCCCCTGAAAGCGGCGCCGGCCTTCCATCTGCTGTCGCCATTTCTGGAAAGCGTCGGGATCGACGCTCTGCCAGTTATCCAGGAAAAAGAGCATCGCCGGGCTCTTGGCGGTGGCGATGAGAAGATCGTCAAACTTGCCCAGCGTGCGGGGACGGATGGTGTCGCGCACGTAGGATGTGAGAAACCACCGGTCCGCGCCCTTGTTCGCATACACGTTGAAATGGTTGAACCAGAAATCTTCCATCACGGCTTCGAGCTGCCGCTGGCTGTAGATGGCGCGGTCCACTTTCGCCATCGAAAGCTCGGCGACGATGCGGCCGGGCCCCTGGATCATCGCCAGCTGCAGTTGCGCCTTGTCGAGATTGTCGTCGCCCGTTACAAGGACCGAAGTCATCGCCTCGCGCCGCTTCTCGCGCTGTTCTTCCTGGATTTCTTCCTTGGTGACGCCCTGCTGCTTTGCCGCTTGAGCGGGCTGAGGGTATTGCTCCAACAGTTCCTGCGACGACATTTTCAGCGTGGGATATTTTTTCAGGCGCGCGTCGAGAGCCGAATCGTCAATCGAGTCCGGATTCAGCTGCTGGTCGATCCACTTCTCAAGCCCCACCTCGCGGATGCGCTCGACATCTTCGGGGCGCGGGCCGTAAGCGAGGCGGTTGAGGGCGTGGTCGATGGCCTCGTCCTCGGTAAGTTCGGTGATGGGAAGCTTGCCCTTGAACTTCTTGCTGAGAACGATGGCATCGGTATTCTTGTTTTTGTCGCGCTTGCCCGCGTTGGCGGCAGGCACGATTGCGCTGCCCAAAAGCGACAGTAGAATCGCGAGTACGCCGGCAACAAATGCGGCTTCCACGGCAACTGGACGGACGGCCGTCCTGGCCGTCTTTCGCCGGGCTGCAATGCTGCGCTTTGAACGAGTTAGTTTCATGGCTCCTTCGATACAACCCAGGAATACCACAAAAGTTGCTCGTGCTTCAGGGGCCCTGAAATGACGCTATTGCCTCTTAGGCGCAAGAGCCGGTCTGTTGAAAGCAGATCAACCCTAAGTGGATAGAGGCGAGAGGATTTCTGCGATCTGTTCCCTCAGCGATAGACTTCCTTGGGGTGTCCCACGCGGAGAACCAGAACAACCAAGCGGTCATCTTCGATTTTGCGGATGAGACGGTAACCGTCCACGTGGTACTTCCAGAACTCGCCCAGCCGGGAGCCGTGCAACGCCTGTCCCAGGCTGCGCGGATCGTCCAGCTTGGCGACGCGCTCGCGAAGAAACTTCAAGATTCGCTTGCGGTTCTGCGGGTCGACCTTCGCGAGCTCCCGGTCCGCTGACTCGGACAGCTCAACGCTCCAAGCCATGGCGTTTCAGCGAGACTTTGAGCGGAATGGCGCGCTCTTCGCCGCTGCGGACGCGCTCCAGCGCGCCTTCGGCCAGATACAGGTCCTCCAGATCGTCCAGGTATTCGAGGATCGCTTCGCGGGCATAGTAAGTCTTGGTGCGCCCGGTGCGCCGAGCGAGCCTCTCCAGTCGTTTTTCGATGGACCGCGGCAGGCGGATGGCCAGCATAAGCACCTCGCTATACAAGTATAGCACACGAGACGCGGGCGTGATCAAAAGGCTATCTGGCGGCGCGGAAGCCGTCGAGCGTCCACACATCCTGGACTTCGTCGTGGCGCAGCACGTAGTAATTGCCGTCGTTCGCGCGCACGCGAAAATAGCTGGCCGCCGGGCTGTACCACCGCCCATCCAGCTCATTCACCTCGAATTGGCGTCCACGGAGAGTAAAACGGAGAGGACTTTCGTCGGCACGATAACCCGAATAGCATTCGACTCGCATTTCGCACATGGCGCCTCCGGGAACCGAAGTATCCGCCACAGCCAAGCCAGACTGCCTATTCAGACCGCCTATTCGGGAGTGTATCAGGTTTTCGCAGGGAGGGATGCGCGGGAATGGTACGGTCACCAAATCTTGCGCAGCGCGGGGCTGGTGACCTGCTCTGCGGCTTCCCCGGCCGCCTCGCGCACTTCCGCGTTGTACGCGGCTCCCAGGAATACGACGATCGCCGTCAGAAACATCCAGAGGAGCAGACCGATGGCCGCAGCCAGCCCGCGGTAAACGAAATCGTAAGGCATCTTGCGCATGTAAAAGCCGAAGGAAATGTCGACGGCCCACCACAGGACCGTGGAAACCGCCGCTCCCGGGAACAAATTGACCAGCCCCCGATGGCCCGGCCGGCCGATGCGGTAAAGCAGCACGAGTGTGCCCATCGCCAGAGGAAATATGGCGCCCGCAAAAACAGCCACATCCAGAACACGGGCCACGCTCACCGATCCCGTCTCGAGCATCAGCCACTCCCGAATCTGCCTGCCATACACCGTAAGGATGACCACCGAAAGCATCGGTACGATCGTCAGGCAAAGCAGGCTCAGCGCGCGGAGCTGACGCCGCCAGTACGTGGGGCCGAGCAGGTCTCCCTCGATGATGCGGAAACCCTCCATGTAGCCGGCCATCACCTGCGTGCCCGCGAGCATGGTTCCCAGCAGCCCGAAGATCATCCACCGCCAGGGACGCAACACGCGGCGCACGAAATAGGCGGCGACCACCGTCATGCTCCCCGGGGGCAGGATCAGGCTCAGCCGGTCGGGGATTTCCCGCACGGCGTCGACGAAATGCGACGTAATCGCCATAAACCCCAGCGAGAAAAGCAGCAGGGGAAAAAATGCCAGGAACATGTTGAACGCGATGGCCTGGCAAAGCGTGACGCAATCCGGGAAAATCCGGGCCAGTGCGCGTATTACGTTTTTGAATACGCTGTCCATTCTTGGGGCAAATTATACGGGAAGCGGCGAAAGCGCCACACCGTTCTTCGCAAGGCGTTGCCGCTTGGTCTATTGCCGCCGAAAGCACAGCAGGTTAAACTGCGGCAGGCAATGAACTTGCGGGATCGGAGCGCGCGGGTTGCCAGCACGCCAGCTGTAAAGGAAGTTCGGGGAGATTCTTCTCGTCCAATGGACACGCCAGCCAAAGCCTTAGCCAGCCGCAGCGAAGAGGCCATCCGCAAGCACAAGGAATATCTGTGGCCCGCAGTCACGAATTACTATCAGCATCCGCTGGTGGCCGATCACGGCTCCATGCAGTATTTGTGGGACATCGAGGGCAACAAGTACCTCGACTTCTTCGGCGGCATCGTGACGGTTGGCCTCGGGCACTGCAACCCGAAGGTCACCTCCAAGATCAAAGCTCAGGTCGACAAGCTCCAGCACACCTCGACGCTTTTCCCGAACGAAGCCATCGTAGCCCTGGCCGAAAAGCTCGCCGAGATCACTCCGGGGCAGCTGCAGAAAAGCTTCTTCACCAGTTCCGGTACCGAGGCGAACGAAGCCGCCATCCTTCTCGCGCGCATGGCCAGCCCCAGCTACGACATTGTCGCGCTGCGCCACGCCTATTCAGGCGGGTCAGCACTCGCGAAAAGCGTGACGGCCCAGGCACCCTGGCGAAAAAGCGGAGTGATCAGCGTAGGTGTATCGCACGCGCTCAACCCTTATTGCTACCGCTGCCCGCTGCACCTGAAATATCCCGAATGCGGCGTGGCCTGCGCGAACGACGTGGAGAGCCTGATCCAGACCGCCACAGGCGGCTCGATCGCCGCATTCATCGCCGAGCCAATCCAGGGCGTGGGAGGCTTCATCACTCCGCCGCCCGAGTATTTCAAGATCGTCTACCGCATCGTGAAAAATTACGGCGGCCTCTTCATTTCCGACGAGGTACAGACAGGCTTCGGCCGCACCGGCCGAAAGTGGTTCGGCATCGAGCAGTGGGAAGTGACCCCCGACATCATCACCTGCGCAAAGAGCATGGGCAACGGCGTGCCGGTCGGCGCGACGATCACCACCTCCGAACTCGCCGGCAAGTTCCAGGGCCTCACGATCTCCACCTTCGGCGGCAACCCTGTAACGTCGGTAGCCGCCCGCGCGGTGATCGAAGTAATCGAAGAGGAAAATCTTCTCGAAAACACCCACGTGGTAGGCGGCTATTTCCGCGCCCGCCTCGAAGAGCTGAAGGAAAAGTATCCGCTGATCGGCGACGTGCGCGGCATGGGCATGATGCAGGCGCTCGAACTCGTGCGCGACCGCCAGACGAAAGAGCCCGCCCCCGCGCAGGCAACGCAGCTGATGGAACGCGCGCGCGACAACCGTCTCCTCATCGGCAAAGGTGGCCTGTACGGCAACGTGATCCGCATGGCCCCGCCGATGAACATCACCAAAGCCGACGTAGACGAAGGCATCCGGCTGCTCGACAAATCTTTCGCGGAGATCCCTGCCTAACAACAGAAGCTTCGGCGAGCCGCAGCCGTTCTGACCTGTCTTATCAGGAGACAATTATCCCTTCCATCGCTAGGCACGCCACGCGAACCCCCTCGCGCAAAATCGCGACCGTTGCCGCAATCGTCGGTATCCTCGCACTCATGCTCAGGGCAGACGCAGCCCCCGGCGCCGAGCGCTATCGCTGGAAATCCGTCACCGAAGCGCAGGTAAAGATCGACGACAAGATTCCGCTCACCTGGAACATCTACCAGCCGGATAAAAAGAAGGACGCAAACCTGGTGCTCGTGTTACTCGGTCACCGCTGGCTGATGCTCAACATCAAAGCCAGGCTCGTCTATCAGGTAGTCCCGGGCGATCTGCAAAAGCAGGGAGACGACTACGAAACCAACGATCTCGCGCAGCCAGAAAGGCTCATCCCCAGCAGCGACTGGACCGATCGCGATGTAGGCCCCGCCGAAGATATTCACATCACGCTGGGCGATTACGGACGAATCCTAGAAGTGGAATTACCTCACCTGATGGATTTGCGCCGCGGGCTGCACTAGCAAACGCCGAACCGCAAAGACGCCCGCGCAACCAACTAGCGCAGGCCAGCTTGACGGGACTGCGCCTGCGGCTGCCTAGACCTCGCTCGCAGGCTGCGCCAAACCATCCACGCAACCGTACCCAGCATTCCCACCCAACCGATAACGCGCACGGCGTGAGCAATCTGCGTGTCATGGTCGAGCACGCCAAGCCTGTCGAACAAATAATTCCAGTCGTGGATCACGTAGTCGCTGTCGCCGACCGTCAGAAGCGGCAATTCCTGCGCCCGCGCATCCGCCATATAAACCGAGATCGGCAGAAACTGCTCGAAAAAGAAAAATACGCAGAAGGTTACCCCCTGCACCTGTCGGTGCAGAACAAAATAGGAAGCGAGCATCAGCGGAACGCCCAACTGCAACAGCGTTCCGCCCGCCACGGCAATGAACTCCCCGAAAAAGCGGAACAGCAGGTGTCCGCCCTCGTGAATGGGAATGAACACCAGGTCCATGAACTGCGGAAAGCCGGTCCCGCGCACCAATTGAAATAGAAAGATCGCGTAGAACGACGCCGCAATGTAGAACACAAGGCGCGGGACAGGTTCCCACTCCTCTTCGAGAGCCAGAAGAAAAGGCAGGCGTTCGGTCCATGAATCCGGGAATTTCACAGCAGCCTCTCCCATCCACCACAACGGAAGCGATGAAGCTTCGGGGAAACGTCTATGTTAGCAACCGCTGGCGCAGAAAAAATCTCAGGAGAGCAACAGATTTCGAGAGCAGCAACGAATCGCTTGTTCTGTAGTTGGTGTTGCGGAGTGCCGCGAGCGGCTACTGCTCGCGGCAAAGGTACTGGTCAATAGCCTTCGCGGCGCTGCGGCCCTCGGCAATGGCCCACACAACCAGCGACTGCCCGCGGCGCATGTCCCCAGCCGCAAAAATTCCGGGAGCCGAACTCATGTAGTTCCCTTTCGTCGCCACGTTGCCGCGGGAATCAAGCTCCAAGCCAAACTGCTCGATCATCCCCTTCTTCACGGGCCCAGTGAAGCCGAGGGCAAGCAGCACAAGGTCGGTGTCGATCACCACATCGGTTCCGGGCATAGGCTCGAACTTCGGCGGCGGCCCCACGCGAACGCCGTGCAGCTGCTTCACGTTCCCTTTTTCATCCCCGACGAACTTCGTAGTGCCAAGCGCCCAATCGCGCAGGCCACCCTCTTCATGCGCGCTTTCGATACGCAACTGCAACGGCCATAGCGGCCAAGGCGTGCTGGCATGTCTCTCCGCGGGAGGCATGGGCATGATTTCGAACTGGCTCACCGACGCGGCCTTGTGCCGGTGGCAGGTGCCCAGGCAATCGGCGCCGGTGTCGCCACCGCCGATGATCACCACGTGCTTGCCGGTCGCAAAAATCTGCCCGGGGACATCGTCGCCCGCCACGCGCTTGTTCTGCTGCGGCAGGAAGTCCATCGCGAAATGGATGCCCTTGAGCTCGCGGCCCGGGACTTTCAAGTCGCGCGGCGCTTCGGCTCCGCCCGTGAGCAGAATCGCGTCGAATTCCTTGCGCAGCGCTTCCACCGGAACGTTGTGGCCCACGTGCGCGTTGGTCTGAAATATCACGCCTTCAGCGGTGAGCTGTTCGAGGCGCCGGTCAAGTACGCGCTTCTCCATCTTGAAATCAGGAATGCCGTAACGCAGCAACCCGCCGATGCGGTCGGCCTTTTCGAAAAGCGTGGCCCAGTGGCCGGCGCGATTCAGCTGCTGCGCGGCCGCCATCCCCGCGGGTCCAGAGCCAACCACGGCGACGCGCTTTCCGGTGCGCGTGGCCGGCGGCTCCGGCTTGATCCAGCCTTCTTTCCAGGCGTGGTCGACGATGGTCTTCTCGATCACCTTGATCGTTACCGGCGGCTCGTTGATGCCAAGCACGCAGGCCGCCTCGCAGGGCGCGGGGCAGATACGGCCAGTAAACTCGGGGAAATTATTCGTCGAGTGCAGAATGCGAATCGCATCCTTCCACTCGTCGTGATAGACGAAATCGTTCCAGTCGGGAATGATGTTGTTCACTGGGCAGCCGGTGTGGCAGAACGGAATGCCGCAATCCATGCAGCGCGCCGCCTGCGTGCGCACGCTATCGTCCGGAAACGGCTGGTAGACCTCGAAATAATCGTTGACGCGCTCCGCCACGGGACGCCGCGTCGGAGTTTCCCGGTTGTATTCCTTGAATCCCGTGACTTTACCCACCGGTCACCTGCCCGCGAGTCTTCTGGCCCGCTTGCCCCACCAGCACGCCCGCCGGAACGCGCGGGATGCCCAGAACCCGCTTGTACTCGTGCGGGAACACCTTCACGAACTGCGGCAGCGTGGCCTCCCAATTTTCGAGGATCCATTTCGCCTGCGGGCTGCCGGTGTACTCGCAGTGCCGCGAGATCAGCTTGTGCAGCAGGTCGATGTCTTTCTGGTGAACCACAGGCTCGAGGTCCACTTCGGCGCGGTTGCAGCGCAGCGCAAAATCGGCGTCGCGATCGAGCACGTAGGCGTTGCCGCCGGTCATGCCGGCGGCGAAATTCCGCCCGGTCCGTCCCAGCACCACGATCAAGCCGTTGGTCATGTATTCGCAGCCGTGGTCGCCGACGCCTTCCACAACGGCGGTGGCGCCGGAATTGCGCACCGCAAAGCGTTCCCCGGCCATCCCGCCGAAATATGCTTCGCCGCTGGTGGCGCCGTAGAGACACACATTGCCAATCAGGATGTTTTCTTCGAGCACGAATTCCGATTTGCGGGAGTGGTAGACAATCACTTTCCCGCCGGAGAGCCCCTTGCCGACGTAGTCGTTGCCGTCTCCTTCCAGCGTGAGCGTGACGCCCTTCGCCAGAAACGCGCCGAAGCTCTGCCCCGCGCATCCGGTGAACTGCACGCGAATCGTGTCCTCGGGCAATCCCTGCGAGCCGTATTTGCGCGCGATTTCGCCGCTCAGCATGGTTCCGACCGTGCGATGAATGTTCCGGATGGGCATGCTCAGCGACACGGGCGTGCGGTTCTCGATGGCATCCTGCGTCATTTCGATCAGTTTGCGATCGAGCGCCTGGTCGAGACCGTGATCCTGCGCCTGCATGTGGCGCCGGCCGATTTTGCCCGGCACCGGCGGGTTGTAGAGAACCGCGGAGAGATCGATTCCCTTCGCCTTCCAGTGCTCGATATCGGTGCGCTGCGTCAGGCAATCAACGCGGCCAACCATTTCATTCACCGTACGGAAGCCCAGCTCAGCCATAATGCGGCGCAGGCCCTCGGCAACAAAGAAGAAGAAATTGATCACGTGCTCCGGCTCGCCCTGGAATTTCTTGCGAAGCTCGGGATCCTGCGTCGCCAAACCCACCGGGCAGGTGTTCAGATGGCATTTGCGCATCATGATGCAGCCCATGGCGATCATCGGGGCGGTCGAGAAGCCGAATTCCTCCGCGCCCAGCAGCGCGGCAATGGCCACGTCGCGGCCAGTCTGCAATTTGCCGTCCACCTGCAGGCGCACGCGGCTGCGGAGATCGTTCAGCACCAGCACCTGCTGCGTCTCGGAAAGTCCCAACTCCCACGGAATGCCTGCATGGCGGATCGAGCTGATCGGCGAAGCGCCGGTGCCGCCGTCGTAGCCGCTTATGAGGATCACGTCCGCGTGGGCCTTAGCGACGCCTGCGGCCACCGTTCCGACGCCCACTTCCGCGACGAGCTTCACTGAAATGCGCGCCCGGGGATTGGCGTTCTTCAGGTCGTGAATCAGCTGCGCGAGGTCCTCGATGGAATAAATATCGTGGTGCGGAGGCGGCGAAATCAGGCCCACCCCAGGGATCGAATGGCGGACGCGTGCAATCACGTCGTCCACTTTGTGGCCCGGCAACTGTCCGCCCTCACCCGGCTTTGCGCCCTGCGAGATCTTGATCTGCAGGTCGTCGGCGTTCACCAGATAGCTGGTGGTCACGCCGAAGCGCGCCGAAGCCACCTGCTTGATCGCACTGCGGCGCGAATCGCCGTTGGCGTCGGGCGTGAAGCGCGCCTCGTCCTCGCCGCCTTCGCCGGTGTTGGACTTGGCGTGGATGCGGTTCATGGCGATCGCCAGCGTTTCGTGCGCTTCCTTGCTGATCGAACCGAAAGACATGGCGCCGGTGGCGAAGCGCTTGACGATTTCGACCGCCGGCTCCACGTCTTCCAGCGGAACCGCCGGCCCGGCGGGCTTGAAATCGAACATACCGCGCAGCATCAGCAGGTTGCGATTCTGCTCGTCGACGATTTTCGAAAACTCTTCGAACGTCTCGAAACTCTGCTGCCGCACGGCGTGCTGCAGTTTGCTCACGGTGGTTGGATTCAGCAGGTGCCGCTCGCCGCGCACCCGGTATTGGTATTCGCCGCCTACGCGAAGTTCCGTGTCTGACTCACTCACCGAGCGCATCGCGAACTGGTGCTTCATCAGCGCTTCGCGCGCCAGAACCTCGATGCCCACGCCTTCGATGCGGGAAGAGGTGCCGGTAAAGTAGCGGTCCACAACCTCGCGGTTCAAGCCGATCACTTCGAATATCTGGGCGCCCTGGTAGCTTTGCAGCGTGGAGATTCCCATCTTGGAGAAGGTCTTGAGCAGCCCCTTGTCCGTGGCTTTCATGTAGCTTTTGAAAACCTTGTCCCAGGTGTAATCCGCCGGGAAATGGCCGTCGCGGTAGAGATCTTCGAGCGTTCCGATGGCCAGATAGGGATTCACCGCGCTCGCGCCGTAACCGAGCAGCAGCGCGAAGTGCATCACCTCGCGGGGCTCGCCCGATTCCACGATCAAAGCCACCTGATTCCGCGTTTTCTCGCGGATCAGATGGTTGTGAACGGCCGAGAGCGCCAGCAGGCTCGGGATCGGCGCGCATTCTTCGTTCACGCCGCGATCGGACAGGATCAGCAGCGTATTCCCGGCCTTAATGGCCTTCGAAGCGGCGCGGCAGAGCTCTTCCACGGCCTTCTCCAGCGCCAGCTCGCCCCCTTCTACGCGGAAGAGCGCGGGAAGAGTGGTGGCCAGGAAATCTCCCCATTTCACGTTGCGCAGCTTTTCGAGGCGCCAGTTGGAAATAATCGGATGGCGCAGCTTCAGCGTGTGGCAATTCTTCGGCGTTTCTTCAAGGATGTTGCCCTCGCGCCCGATGTAGCTGTTGAGCGACATCACCAGGTCCTCGCGGATGGGGTCAATCGCCGGGTTGGTCACCTGCGCGAAGGTCTGCTTGAAATAATTGAACAGTAGCTGCGGCTTGTCCGAAAGGCACGCCAGCGGCGTGTCGATTCCCATCGATCCGATGGGCTCTTCGCCCTTGATGGCCGCCGGGTGCAGAATCGTCTTGAGGTCTTCGTCCGTGTAGCCGAAGGCGCGCTGGTGCATCAGGATCGTTTCGTGATTGGTGGCATGCACGTTCGTGGGGCTGGGCAGATGGTCGAGAGTAATCTGATTTTCCCGCACCCACTGCGCATAGGGCTGCCGCGCGGCCAGTTGCTTTTTAACCTCTTCGTCTGAAATCAGGCGCTTCTGCTCTGTGTCCACGAGCAGCATCCGGCCGGGAGCGAGTCGCCCCTTCATCCGAATGTCTTCCGGCTTGATCGGCAACACTCCCGCTTCGGAGGCCATCACCACGAGGCCATCCGCGGTTACCAGATAGCGGCCGGGACGCAGGCCGTTCCGGTCAAGCTTCGCTCCAATCACGCGTCCGTCGGTGAAAACGACCGCTGCGGGCCCATCCCACGGCTCCATCAGCGACGCGTGATATTCATAGAATGCTTTCACATCGTCCGGCATGGACGCATCATGCTCCCAAGCCTCGGGGATCAGCATGGACATCACATGCGGCAGGCTGCGCCCGGACAGCGTGAGCAGCTCGACGGCGTTGTCGAGCATCGCCGAGTCGCTGCCGCCCGGGACGATAATCGGCAGGAGCTTCTCGATGTCGGCGCCAAACAACCCGGAGGCCAGCACAGACTGGCGCGCATACATCCAATTGGCATTGCCTCGCAGCGTGTTGATCTCGCCGTTGTGGGAAATGTAGCGATACGGATGGGCAAGCTTCCAGCTGGGGAACGTATTCGTCGAAAAGCGCTGGTGGACCATACAGAGAGCGCTCGTGAGTTCACGGTCCGACAGTTCCTTATAGAACTGGCTGATCTGCGGAGCGAGCAGCAGGCCCTTGTAAACGATCGTCCGCGAGGAAAGCGACGGGATGTAGAAGAAATCCTTTTCTTCGAGGTCGGACTCGGCGATCAGCGCCTCGGCCTGCTTGCGCACCACATAGAGTTTGCGCTCCAGGGCGTCCTGATCCATCTCCGGACCGCGCCGCACGAAGAACTGCTGGATGTAGGGCTGGGTGTTCCGAGCGACGCGCCCGATCATGTCTCCATTGATCGGTGTGTCGCGCCAGCCGAGCACCGTGAGCCCATGCTCCCGCGCTATCTTCTCGAGGACGCCCTGGCAGAGGATCTGCTCCTGGGGGTCCACCGGCAGAAATACCATTCCCACGCCGTACTCGCCGGGGGCCGGCAAGGTGAAGCCGAGGCGGGCGCATTCGCGCTCGAAAAACGTATGCGGGATCTGGATCAGGAGGCCAGCGCCATCGCCGGTTTGCGGGTCGCACCCGCACGCTCCGCGGTGCGTCAGGTTAATCAGAATCTGAATGCCCTTCAGGACGATATCGTGGGACTTGTTCCCCTCGATATTGGCGACGAAACCGACGCCGCAGTTATCGTGTTCATTTTGAGGGTTATACAGACCCTGCGCGGGCGGCAGGCCCCGATGCGGCAGGCCCCGATAAGGATAGGCGGCGGACTTCTTTCCCCGGTTGTTCATGCCTAAGTCTGGCTGGCGCCAACCTGCACCATTGCTTACGCCTCGGCCAAGCCTCCGATAAGGTGCTTTCCCGGCCCGCGATAGAGTCATCAGGCAGAGCCCGGACGTTGTTTCTGGAACACTTAATATACAACGGATGTTGCGGATTGGTTACAGGCAGAGGCCCGTTTTGAAGATCAGATTTTTGGATGCAATGTATTTGCGCTGATAATCGCGCCTTCGAGACAAAAAAGCTCCCGAAAGCCACAGCTTCCGGGAGCCGAAAAGCGAAACTGGGCCCGTTATACGGTGCCAGGTTATACGGTGAAGGAACTGCCACAGCCGCAGGTGCTCTTGACGTTCGGATTGTTGAACTTAAACCCCGAGCCTTCGAGCGTCTCAATGTAGTCAATCGAAACGCCTTCCAGGTACATCTCGCTCATCTGGTCGACGAGAACCTTCAGGCCCTGGAATTCGTACACGTTGTCGGCGTCCTTATTGACTTGGTTCTCGAAGGCCATGTGATAGCTGAAGCCCGAGCAGCCGCCACCCACGACGGCGACACGCAAGCCGGCGGGTTCAGGGGTCTGCTGCGACAAAATCTCTTTTACCTTCGTGATTGCGGTCGGCGTAAGTTGAACCATTTCATCCTCCTGCGGATCGCGCGCGGAAACTCCATCGGCCACGCGCCATAAATCCAAAAGCATTATAACAGATTTGCCGTGGGACCCGAAATGCGATGTGACGTGTGTCACGCGGTCAACCTTACGCGTCACCTCGCCGTCGAACGGCTATGCCTTTCGGCGCGCCTCCCCTAGAATAATACCGATGACCCATACCATTACCCTCATTCCCGGAGACGGAATCGGACCGGAAGTTTCCTCAGCGGTGCAACAAATCATCCACGCGGCAGGCGTCAGCATCCAGTGGGAAGAAATGGCCACCCGTCCGGACACCGGCCGCCCCGGCGCCGATTTCATGCATTCGGGTGTAGTCGAATCTATCCTCAAGAATAAAGTCGCGTTGAAAGGCCCGCTGGCCACGGCTGTGGCGGGCGGCGCTCCCAGCATGAACGTAGGCTTGCGCAAGGCGCTCGATTTGTACGCCAACCTCCGCCCGGTCAAGAACTTAGAGGGCGTGAAGACGAAATACGACAACGTGGACATGGTCCTCGTCCGCGAAAACACGGAAGACCTCTACTCCGGCCTGGAACACATCGTCGCCCCCGGAGTGGTGGAAAGCCTGAAAATCATTACCGAAAAAGCCTCCACGCGCATCGCCCGCTTCGCTTTTGAATATGCGAAGAAATATGGGCGAAAAAAAATTCATGCGATTCACAAAGCCAACATCATGAAAATGTCGGACGGTTTATTTCTTACTTCCGCGCGGGCGGTGGCGGCGCAATATCCCGAGATCGAGTACAAGGAATTGATCGTCGACAACGCGTGCATGCAGATGGTGCTCAATCCGAACCAGTTCGACATGCTGCTGCTTACGAACCTGTATGGCGACATCATGAGCGATCTCGCGGCCGGGCTCGTTGGCGGGCTCGGCATGGTGCCCAGCGGAAATATCGGCGAGGGCGTTGCGCTTTTCGAGGCAGTACACGGAACAGCCCCTGATATCGCGGGCAAAGGCATTGCGAATCCGACCGCGCTGCTGATGAGCGCAATCATGATGCTCGACTACATCGGCGAAACGGCCGCCGCGCGGAGCGTCCGTAACGCGCTGTTTCAGGTGTATCGCGAGGGCAAGACGCTTACGCGAGACGTCGGCGGCACGGCGACCACCTCCGAATTCACCGAGTCCGTGGTGCGCGCGCTGGAAAACTGATCCGCGGCAGCCGCAAAAACGCGCCGATAATCCACTCAGTTTCGAGCATGGAAATACTTCAAATTTGAAGTAGTAGGAAACTACGGACGGAGACAAAAATCCGCAATTCTACCGAAGGGGCCTGTCCTTCGGGGCAGTTAAGCACTTCGCTACGCTTTGCGCCGATCCCCCATTCCGAGTTCTCTCCCCTGCTAAGCTTTCCGCGAGGGAGATTCCATGGCGGACGCCACCGTACTCCGGAAGATCTATCAACTTTCTACGCGGCTCAGCTTCGCCGGTCTCATCGTGGTGATCCTGCTGGTGCTGCACAAGTCTCCCGCGCCCCATGTTGCCACCGATCCTGCGGCCGCTAAGCGCGTTGAGCAGAAATTCGCGGCGGCAGACCAGGCCAAAGCTGCCGGGCAACCCGCCCAAGTGCAGATGGACGGCACGGAGTTGAACTCTTACCTCGCGCAGAACCTGCAGCTGGCGGGCTCCACGCCGCCGACGCAATCGACCGATGCCGGGCCGGCGATGCCGGCGGCGAGTGTTGCGAATACCTCGGCTTCGGCTGCGCCCGGGAATAATCCCGCGAACGATGCGATGGCCGCGTTGTCCAGCTCCGATCCGCAATCGATTGAACAGGTGCAATCGTCGGTGAAAGACGTGAAGGTGGATATGGACGGGGACCTCGTGAAGGCTTACGTGGTCTTTGACTTTCATGGGCGGGATATGTCGCTCGAACTCGACGGGCACATGGGCACGCAGGACGGATACGTGAAGTTCCAGCCGGTGGCCGGGAAGCTTGGTTCCCTGCCCTTGCCGCAGGCGACGCTCGATGCGGCGGTGGAGAAGATGATGGCTTCGCCGGAAAACAGAGAGAAGCTGAAGCTGCCCAACGACATCAGCGATATCAAGATCGAGGATGGTAAGGCTGTGCTGTCGTACAAATAGCGCTTTCGCCCGCCGTGTTACCCTTCCTGCAATGTCGTTGTCCTGAGCCTTCTTCTTACCTTAAAGAAAAAGAGATTCATCGCTCGAAAGGCGAGCGATGGAGAACCGTGCTTCGCTGCGCTTCAGAATGACTGCGCAACGCTAGGCGGGCGCGGCGAAAGGCTGAGACACAGCGCCAATCGGGAGATTGGCGTTCCCGGGGAAAGCAAAAGCAGATCCCTCACCTCGTTCGGGATGACACGCGGTGAGGAGGAGGCGCCTAACGGATGAGACGCGGCGTGCGTTTCCTCAACTTTTCAACCTGAAAAGAAAAATTACTTTAGGCCGGGGTACCTATTGGTTTGTAGGCAATGTAGAGGAGCCAATAGATGATTACGCCGGTGACGGAAACGTAGAGCCATAGGGGCAGCGTCCAGCGGGCTATGGCGCGGTGGCGGTCGAAGCGTTCGCGCAGGGCGCGGGAGAGGGTGATCAGCACGAGAGGTACGATCACCACGGCCAGGATCGTGTGCGATGTCAGCAGGGTGAAATACACGGGGCGGATCCAGCCCTGTCCGCCGAAGCGGATGATCCCTGCGTGCAGGTGGAAGTATACGTAGCACGCCAGAAAAACTGTGGAGCAGGTGAACGCGGTGATCATGCAGGCGCGGTGCGCCTGGATTTTTCCGCGGCGGATGAACAAGTAGCCGGCAAAGAGGAAGACAGCCGAGGCCCCGTTGAGCGATGCGTTGACGGCTGGGAGAGACGAAAGAGGGATCGTCATAGAGAAAAGCGGGGCTGCAACGGCGGGCTGGTCTTTCGATCGATGGATGCCTCCTGATCGAAACCGAAGTCGCAAGAGGGATTCTTCGCGCAAAGGCGCTCAGAATGACCGCGTTTCGCTTTTTCGCGCAAATCGTGGCGGTCGGGAATACAAGAACCGCTCACCGGACGAGCTTGTCGACGATCATCCACGTTAGCAGGAGCGGGATGTGCGCTACCGTGGCGTGCATCAGCCACTTGGCGCGGACGTTGGTGCGGGACCGGTTGGCCCAGAGGCCTACCTGCAGCAAGAGCATGCCCAGCACTAGCGCGCCGAAGAAATAGCGGATGCTTGCCATTCCGAGAAGCGATGGCAGGGCGCTGACCCAGACGAGGATCGCGGAGGTGCAGACGATTTGGCGGAAGGTCGCGTCGCCCTTCGGATCGACCACCGGGAGCATCTTGATTCCGGCGCGCGCGTAGTCTTCGCGATAAATCCAGGCTATAGCCATGAAGTGCGGGAATTGCCAGAAGAACAGGATGGCGAACAAAACCCACCCGCCGAGGGAAAGCGAGCCGTGCGCGGCGACCCAGCCAATCACCGGCGGCAGCGCTCCCGGCACCGCTCCTACGGCGGTGGCCCAGGTGGTGCGGGTATTGAGCGGCGTATACAAGCACAGATAGAGGACGCAGGTGGCCAGCGCCACCATCGATGCGAGGCTGCTCACGGCAACCGCGAGCCACGCGCCGCCGACTACGATGGCTCCAAAGCCAAAGATTAGCACTTCGCGGGGCTGCAACTGGCCTGAGGGCAGCGGGCGGGCTGCCGTCCGGCGCATGACCGCGTCCATGTCTCGCTCGACGTACTGATTCAGTGCGGCGGTACCGCCCGCGACGAGCATGGTGCCGCAGAGGGTGTGGAGCAGGAGCAGCCAATCCATGGGGCCGTTCGAGCCGAGATAGAAACCGGCGACGGTGGTGATCACCACGAGGAACGTGACGTCAGGCTTGGTGAGAGCCACATAGGCCCAGGACTTACTTTGGGCTGCGATCGCTTCCGCGCGGAGTTCGTTCATGAGTGCTTTTCTTCCCCTGCTTGTCCGGGCGGCCTCAGCCCGCGGTTGGGCGCCCCGCCAGGCGTGCGCCGGATGAATCGGTTGCGACAAAAGACGACGGACGAATCAGACGAATGCAGGAAAGGGTCAAGACCGCCGACGCTGCCAGCGTTAGCGCTCCACCGAGCACGTGAGCTACCGTAAGGACAACGTAGAGCAGGGACGGCTGAAAATTATCGCCCGCGTTCATCACGGCCCAATAGGCTGCGCCGCCGAGCAACAGTTGAGTTCCGAAACAGGCGTGCAGGAAGACCACGCCCAGGCGTAGTTCGCGCACCTCTTTGAAACGCTTCTTCACCGTGCGGCCTGCCCAGACCACTAGCACAATCAGGATTCCCGCGCCCATCAGATGAGGATTGATGCCGAAGGCGCCGTGCCGGAAGGCCGCGCCTAGCACTAACTGGGCGAGGATGGCCAGGGTAGTCCAAAGTGTGAGAGAGCGGGCCGGGGGGGACGATGTGTCGTCCAATTGCGGGAGGTCGCTCTGCCACCACGGGCTGAGATAAACGGATAGTCCTACTATGGTTAGGAAGTAGATTTGCGCCAGGGTGGCGTGGGCGGTCGCGGAAAGCGCGGGATGCCCTACGAGCACCCTGATGCCGCCGAGGACCGCTTGCGCGAGCACCAGCGCGAAAGCCGTCCAGCTGAGCTTGCGGGCCAGGGGCCGGCGGTCGGTGCGCGTTACCCAGATTGCCAGGATTAGAGTTAAAACAGCGACTAGGCCGGCCAGGACGCGGTGCGCGTACTCAAAGCGGACGCCGCCCACCAGAGGAGGGATGATTCTTCCGTAGGCGAGGGGCCAATCAGGGACGGAGTCCGCGGCATTATTGCTGGTAACCAGCGCCCCGGCCATCAATAAGAGGATGGTGCAGCAGCAAGTCGCCACTGCAAACTTGTACACGCCGCGAAGATTTTGACGATCGGCCATTCCGTCCTGGGATTCCCTGTTTCGAATCGACAAGCATAAAAGGTAACCGCGAAAAAAGCAAAAGCTGATTGTGTTGGAAGAGCCTTGTGGAGTTGTTGTTAAAAGGAACGGGAGAATCATCGAGCAAACCCGCTCCGCGCTCGCCGTTCCAATCTGCTCGCTTCCGCCCGTGTTCTCGGACTACTCCCTCAACGACTCAGGGGGGATCCGATGTGCCCAGGCATCCCTGTTCGCGCACGACAAGTTTGTTAGTATCCACGCAATGGCTTTGGTCATCGAAACCGAGTCGCTCCCGCTGCGTTACATCCTGGCAGCCTTCACAATCGCCTGCCTTCTGGCTGGCGCGCCGCCTCTCGCGGCACGAGACGAGTGCAAAGCGATGGAGAAGGTGGTTGCGGACGCTTCCAGCAAGGTCCACAGCACGCCCACTCACATCTACACGACCTCCAAAGTCGGCGGCCAAACCTTTGCATCGGAGATCATCTACGCCGCCGGCTCCATGTATATGAAGATCGACGGCAAATGGACTCTGGCCGGTTCCATAAAGGACCTGGAGCAGACGGAGCAACAGCTCAAGCGCGATGCCCACTCCAAGGATGTCTGCCATTCTCTGAAGGAGAGACGGTAAACGGCGAGCTCGCGTCGGTGTACACCTCGCACTCGGAGACACCCAAGGGTACGATCGACTCGCAGGTCTGGATTTCCAAGACAAAGGGCTTGCCGCTGCGCGAAGTCACCACCAGCGACGATGGCAACGCCACAATTTCAACCCGCTACGAATACGGGAATGTGCGGCCTCCATTGTGATGTGAGGTGATGTGAGCTACGGCCGGCTGAAGGTCCCCACGTAGATCGCTTTCCCGAGAATGTGCCCCTCCATCGCCTTCAGCAGATCGGCGCGCGTCGAACCCGCCATCAGATCCAGCTTCTGGTCGAGCGCATACAGTTCGAATATGTAGTGGTGCGGCACGACTGGAGGCGCGCACGGGCCTTCATAGCCGTTCGCTTTGCGCACATTGATTCCCTGCTGGATGCCATCGGGCGAAGAACCCGGCGGAATGCTTTCGGGCAGCTGCGTCGTGGTCCCGGGGATATTCCACAGAATCCAGTGCGTGGTGTCCATCGTGCCCTTCGCGGAAGCTCCCTCCGCATCATGCAAAATAAGGGCGAAGCTGGCCGTGTCCTTGGGAGGATTGCTCCATTGCAACGGAGGCGACACCGAGTTGCTGTCGGGATATGTGGGAGTCGCCAGGCACGTGTACGGTTTTGGTATCGTGCCACCGTCGGTGTAAGCAGTGCTCGTGAGCCTGAAGAGTGTAGGCGGCCGGTTGGCAGTAGGCGCCTGCTGCGGGGCCGCGCTGCCCACGGTAGCGATCAACAATGTGGCGCTGAACAATGACATGACAATCGCGAACGCCAGCATCCGATTCGTTTGCATTGTGTGTCCTCTCTTGGCAGTCAGAACTTTTTCACCCGTCCATCCGTTGCCGGAATTCCCGCCCGACTGATCCGTTTCGAAAATTCCCTTACTTGCTCGCGGACTCCTGCCCGCCCGTCTTTTTCGTAAGGTAGAAATAGCCCACCTTGTTATTCGGCGACGTACCGTACCACATCCGGCCCTGCGTATCGCGGAAAAATTCCCGCGCGCAGTTCTCATAATGCGGAAACGGATACTCAGTAATTTTGCCGGTCTTCGGATCGAAGCGCCCCAGGTTGTCCTGGTTGTGGGAGTCATACCAGATGCCGCCGTCGGCATCCACCCCCAGCGCGTAGGGGCTCGGATCGGGCCCGGGCAGCTGGTATTCCTTGAGGGCTTGAGTCTTGGGGTCGAACTGAATCATCTTGCCGCCGTTGAATTCGCCCGAATAAATCAAGCCGTCCAGCCCGATCTCCAGACGCCGCGGGTAGGAGTCCTTGGTGGGAGAAATCCACTGCGTGACCTTCATTGTCTTTCCATCGAGCTTGCCAATTTTGTTGCCCGTGGGATTCGCGAACCAGATATCCCCGTTGGCATCCGGCTTCACATCGTAGAGCGCCGGGACTTCGGCAAAGTGCGTAAATTTCCGCGTCTCCGGGTCGAATTTCGTCAGCGGCACGCCGCTCGACCACACATTGCCGCTCGGGTCCAACCGAAGAGTGTGTTTCGATCCCCTTCCCCGGATGCCGTCTTCTCCCGGAACATACGGGTCCTGATATTCGGTAATCGTCTGCGTGTTGGGATCCCATCGCCCGATTTTGTTGGGACCCTGCTCGGCCAGCCACACCGCACCGTCCGGCCCGGGCACAGCCGAATGGATGCCGGCGGTGCCGATGTAAGGAGCCTGGAAGTCCTGCATCTCACCCGTGCGGGAGTCAAGGCGCGTGATCTTGTTCGCCGATCCGGAATTGGGAATCCAGAAATACCCATCCTTGTCGGGAGCGGCGCTGAACGGCATCCGGCTCGGCCCCGGCATGTCGTATTCCACGTACACGATATTCATCGAGTCGCTGTCGAAAGAGCGCACGGTGGACTTGTACTGCGGCATATCCGCGGGCGATTTCGGCAGCACCGACTCCGGCCCGAACAGGCTGGTGAGATACGTCGCGATCTCGTCCGCATCCTTATCGGTGATCATCCCCAGGGCGTAGTGCTCGGCGGTGCGCATGTACTCGACGCGATCTCGCCAGCCGTCCGCATCGCGCGTGACCGAAGCCATGCGGCTTTGGAATTGATGGCAGATCGAGCAGTGATCGAAAATCAGGTCCTTCCCTTTCGCAGGCGGCCAAAGCGCCGCGGCCTGATAAAAATGAATTTCGTTCCAGCGCACCGGCGCGGTCTGCAGAGCAAAATCGAACGAAGTCCGCTGGTCCGCCGTAAGCTTCACACCCGCGCGGGGATCGCTGTGATAGCCCGTGGCGTTGATCTGCACGCGATACTCCCCGGCCGGGAGGTTCTCTATCGTGTAGCGCCCCCGCCTGTCAGACAGCACGATCACCGTAATCTTGCTTTTCGTGTTCTGCGCCTCCACAAAAGCGCCTTGAAACGGAGCGCTATCCGGCCCCTTCACGGTTCCGGTCACCGTAGCGCCGCCACAAACCGAACCAAGCGCCAAAATAATTGCAAGCAGCACAAAAGCGCGAATCTGTGAGAACACAATCCCTCCTCGATCTAAAATGACCCCCAGCATCCTACCCCGCAGGCCCCGCCGATTATAGTCAAAATTACGGCCGCGCCAGTTCGAAAAATCCAAAAGGGGGGCCATGGGTTTTACACGTAACCACGCAAGAGGCTAACGGTTAACGCCGGCGAGGACGGATAGATCCTGTTTTTACTTGCTGGCCGACTCGGGGCCCGCGGCTTTGCTCGCCAGGTAGAAGTAACCGACCTTGTTATTCGGCGCCGTGCCGTACCACATCCGGCCCTGCGAATCGCGGAAGAATTCCCGCGCGCAGTTCTCAAAATGCGGGAAGGGATACTCGATCACTTTCCCGGTTTTCGGATCGATGCGCCCCAGGTTATCCATGTGGTGGGAGTCGTACCAGATATAACCATCGGTATCCACCCCCATCGCATACGGGCTGGGATCGGGACCGGGAAGAGAAAACTCCTTGAGCGCTTGCGTAGCGGGATCGAACCGAATCATCTTGCCCGCGTTAAACTCGCCCACAAAAATTACGCCGTCAGCGGTCATTTCGAGCCGCCGCGGATAAGAGTCCGCGGTCGGTGAATTCCACCGCGTGACCTTCATTGTTTTTTCGTCGACTTTGCCAAATGTATTGGTAAATGGATCGGTGAACCAGACGTCTCCATTCTTGTCCGGTTTCACGTCGTAGGTCGCCGGCACTTCCGAAAAGCGCGTGAATTTCAAAGTTTCCGGGTCGAACTTGGTCAACGGAATGCCGCTCGACCAGACGTTCCCGCTCGCGTCCAATCGAAGCGTGTGCTTTTGCCCAGCCGACGAAATTCCTTCCTTGCCGGGAAGATATGCGTCCTGGTATTCGGTGATCTGCTGCGTATTGGGATCCCATCTTCCCACTTTGTTCGAACCTTGTTCGGCCAGCCAGACCGAGCCGTCCGGCGCAGGAATTGCCGAGTGAATTGCGGCGGTGCCAATGTGAGGAGCGGTGAAATCGGTCATCTCTCCGGTTTTAGGGTCCAGCCGGGTGATCTTATTCGCCCGGCCCGAATTCGGGATCCACAAATAACCGTCCTTGTCCGGCGCGGCGCTGAAGGGCATGCGGCTCGGGCCCGGCATGTCGTACTCCACGTACACGATATTCATGGCGTCGCCGCTGAACGATCGCACCGTGTCCTTGTACTGCGGCAGGTCCGCGGGAGATTTCGGCAGCACCGATTCCGGCCCGAACAGCTCGGTGAGATAAGACGCGAGATCGTCGGCATTCTGGTCCGTGATATACGCCAGCGCGGAATGCATCGCGGTCCGCATGAACTCCACCCGGTCTCTCCAGCCATCCGCGTCCCGCGTAACCGAAGCCATGCGGCTCTGAAATTCGTGGCAGATCATGCAATTTTTGAAGAGCAGGTCTTTTCCTTTTGCCGCGGGCCAGAATTGTCTCGCCTGGTAAAGATGAATCTCATTCCAGCGAACCGTGCCGACCTGCAAAGCGAAATCAAACGACGTCTTTTGGTCCGCGCTGAGACTCACACCCGTGCGAGGCTCGGCCCGGTAGCCGGTAGCATCGATCTGCATCCGGTATTCGCCGACGGGCAGCTTTTCGAGCCGGTAGCGCCCCTGGCTGTCGGAGAGCACGATCACCGTCATCTTCATTTTCATGTTGCGCGCTTCGACAAACGCGCCCTGAAACGGTGCGCCGTCGGCTCCCCTCACCGTTCCCGTAATCGTCGCCCCATAGCACAACGACCCCGCAAAAATCGTCAGCGCCGCCAAAAGCAAAAACCTGAATTGTGGCCGCATAGCATCTCGCTTTCGTTCAGGACAGAGCCCCGCCCCAAACACCCGGCGCAAGTATAGCGCCAATAGCGCCTGCCAGCCCAACGGCGTCGCTGACGAATTCGTTGTATCGAAATCGCCACAAGAGTAGGATGTGCGGGCGAAGAATCCATTCGAAAGTTCCCGCCATATACGGCGCTGCTGGAGGGTAGTCAATGAGCCAGAACCAGAAAATGATCGAGGGAATCGCCAAGCGAAAGACACTCCGCACCCTCGGGATGCTTGCCCTGCTTCTGTTGCTTGCTTTTGCATCGCTCCTTGCGACGGAAAAGCGCGGCAGCGCCGCCACGGGCACCGGCGACTATATTAGCGGCGCCGTCACGAGCTCCAAGGGCGCCGAAGCCGGAGTCTGGGTGGTCGCCGAGACCAACGACTTGCCCACCAAGTACGTCAAGATCGTTGTCACCGACGATCGCGGCCGCTACGTGCTTCCCGAGTTGCCCATGGCGACTTACCAGGTCTTTGTTCGCGGTTACGGACTCGTCGATTCTGCGCGCGTACCGGCCAAGCCCGGCCAGCATTTGGACCTGAAAGCGGTGCTCGCGCCGGACGCGCGCGCTGCAGCGCAGTTCTATCCCGCCAATTACTGGTACAGCCTCGCGAAAATACCGAGCGGCAAGCTCTCCCCGGACGATTTTATCGGAAAGG
>CAZRKW010000027.1:0-26013 GCA_964600355.1 uncultured Acidobacteriaceae bacterium | reverse complement strand
GTGCTGCATCTCGATTCGCAGGCGCCGTTCAATTCCTTGTCGTTCGAGCTGGTGAAAAAGGCCTTCGCTGGCGTGGGCCGCGTTCTGGGCCTTATCCCTCAGGAAGCGACGCCGGCGGAAACCTGCCGGACCATCGAAGCAGCCCTGTCGAGTGCGCAATCGCCGGATTGGATCAAGCAGCGATGCCACGTACCCTCTGTCGTCGAGAAGATTTCTGTCGAGCGAATGGATGCACCGCAGATCGCGAAGCGCGACGTCCTTCAAGTGTTGTTGGAAGCAGAGGCGGCGGCTCTTGCCGGTAAGTCCGGTAAAGGCGGAGCCTCTTTCGATACACTCCGGAGCCGCGAGGAACCCCCCGGCGAGCAGCGCAACGAACACCTCAGAGAGCGGCGTGACGAACAGCGCGAGGATCGCCGGCGCGAACCTGCGGCGCCAAATGCCATCCATTCCGCCGTGGAAGGAAGCCTGCGCGTCGAAACGGCCCGCATCGACGCCGTGATGAATCTGGTCGGCGAGCTGATCATCGGGAAATCCATGCTCCAGCGGACGATCACCGAATTCGAGCGCCGGTACCCGAAAGAGCCGCTGCGCGGAAGATTGTCCGACGCGCTCGCATTCCAATCGCGCGTCTTGGACGAACTGCAGAAGTCCGTCATGAAGATCCGCATGGTTCCCGTCGAGCAGCTCTTCCGGCGTTTTCCCCGCATCGTGCGCGACATCGCCAGGTTGCGGAACAAGGACATCGTTCTCGATGTCTCCGGACAGAACACCGATCTCGATAAAAGCATCCTGGACGCACTCGGTGAACCCCTTGCCCATCTCGTTCGGAATGCGGCGGATCATGGCATCGAGTCGCCCGCGGACCGCCTGGCCGCCGGGAAGCCAGCGCGCGGCACGATTCACTTGAACGCCTATCACGAAGGAGACCAGGTCGTTATTGAAGTTTCCGATGACGGCATGGGGCTGGACCGCGAAAAAATCGTCCGCCGCGCCGTCGAGCGAGGAATCTTCACGGCGGAAGAAGCCCTCCGCCTGAGCGAATCCGAGGCTCTGCAATTGATATTCAAGCCCGGGTTCAGCACCAAAGACGAAATTACGGAAATTTCCGGACGAGGCGTCGGACTCGATGTAGTGAAGTCCGTTCTCGAGAGCATGAAGGGCTTCGTCGAAGTGATGAGCGAACCCGGTCGGGGCACCACCTTTAAGCTTCTGGTCCCGCTCACCCTGGCCAGCATTCAAGCGCTCCTGTTCCGCGTGGACGGGCGGCTCTACGCCGTTCCCTTGGCTTCTGTCGTTGAGATCACGCGCATCACGCCCGAAGAGATTCATGTGGTGAACGACCGTGAAGTCGTTCAATTGCGGAAGCGGATTTTAACTTTGGTGCGTCTCGGGCGAAACGGTGCTGCTCCGCCGCAGGAAAAACCGAAACGCATTTTCGTGGTGGTGGTAGGAGTGGCAGGTCGCCGTTTTGGCCTGGTGGTCGATAGCCTCATGGGTGAAGAGGAGCTTGTGATCAAGCCGCTGGAGGACCAACTCATCGCTTCTCCTCTGATCAGCGGAGCGTCGATCCTGGGTGACGGCACCGTGGTGATGATCCTGAATATGGCGGCGCTCATGCCGCGGGTTCCCAAAGTGCCGGGACCGGGAGCGGCGGCATGAGCGGAAAAGTGCGCGTTCTCGTCGTCGACGACTCAGCCCTGATGCGGAAGCTCATTCCCCAGGCATTGTCGCGCGATCCTTCGATTGAAGTGATCGGCACCGCCATGGATGGATTGATTGGTCTGCGGAAAATCGAGGAACTGCGGCCCGATGTCGTCACACTCGACCTCGAAATGCCCCGGATGGATGGCATGGAAATGCTGCGGCAGATAACTCGCAAGCACGGCGTTCCAGTGATCGTCTTCAGCGCCCATACCGAGGCGGGCGCAGCGGTGACTCTGAAGGCTCTGGCGCTCGGCGCCTTCGATTTTGTCGCCAAGCCGCAGGAAGCGGCTTCCGGCAGCATCGATCAAATTTCAGCGGAACTCGCGCTCAAGGTTAAGGTGGCCGCCGCTTCCGGCGCTCCCAAACTCATCATTTCCGAGCCTGCGCTGAAGCCGAAGGAGCCTCGCAAGGCGTCCGCCCCATTGCGCTTGCCTTCGCGAATTGTCGCGCTGGGCGTCTCCACCGGAGGGCCCAACGCGCTCGAATATCTTTTCTCGCAGCTACCCGAAGATTTTCCGGGTTGCTTGCTCGTGGTTCAGCACATGCCGGAGGGCTTTACCGGAATGTTTGCGCGGCGCTTGAACGAGTGTTCGGCCATCGAGGTAAAGGAAGCTCAATCGGGCGACCTGCTCCTCGCCGGGCGCGCTCTGATCTGCCCTGGCAACCGGCACATGAAAGTTCGCCGCATGGAGCACGGAGACATTGTCATGCTGGACGGGCAGCCAAAGATCAACGGCCACCGCCCCTCGGCCGACGTGCTTTTCGATTCGGTCGCGCAGGAGTTTGCAGAAAGGGCCGCGGCAATCCTGATGACGGGAATGGGAGACGATGGCGCCGCCGGTATGGGCGCGGTGCGCTCCGCCGGCGGGTTAACGATCGCCCAGAGCCTCGATACCTGCGTCGTGGAAAGCATGCCTCGCGCCGCCATCGAACGGGGATTCGCCATGCGCGTGGTTCCCCTGCATCTGATCGCAAGCAATTTGCAATCGATATGCGCGGCCGGCTATGCGCCGCCTAACCTGGAGACCTCGGCTCTGCTGTCGGGAGCCGGTCCCGCGGAATCTTTGTTGAGAAGGAGATCGTCATGAAGCCATTTGAGCCCTTGGCGCGCAAGCGGGACGGCCAGCCCGTGCGCTTCCTCATCGTGGACGACTCGGTGTTCGCGAGGAAGAGCATTACCAAAATGGTGGAGACTTTTGGAGGCCAGGTGGCGGGCGAAGCCGGCGACGGCTTGACCGCGATCACCGAATATGGCCGCACCAACCCTGACATCGTTCTGATGGATATCACCATGCCTCAAATGGAAGGCATCGAAGCCGTCGAACGCATCGTCCAGGAACATCCGGATGCACGCGTGGTGATGGTTTCATCGGTGGGATACCAGGAAAATATCCTCGCCGCTCTTCAAAAGGGCGCGCGCCATTTCGTCCAGAAGCCCGTAAAGCCGGAAGTTCTCTACGAAATTCTGCGCTATGTCTTGAACGAGGAACCCGCCACCGCTCCCGTGGGGGCGTCCGAGGGGAGAACGCCATGAAAATGGATCTGATCCAGCCTTTTATCGGCTCTCTGGACACCGTGCTAGCCGAAATGATGAAGGCCCCGGTGACCATAGCGGATGTCACCATGGAAGAAGAAGGCTATCGCAGGAAGGGCTTGGCCGCCGTCGTCGGCTTCAAGGGACAAATCGAAGGCCGCATCATCCTCGACATGGGACCCAGCGCGGCGGCGAAAATCGCCGAATATATGGCGGGCGGCGAAGTGGATCCGGCCGAGTCGATCGTGCCAGAAACGGTCTGTGAACTGGCCAACATGGTGATCGGAAACGCCGTAACGCAACTGAACGACCGGGGATTTCAGTTCCGGGTTTTCCCGCCCGCACTACTCACGGAAGATCAGTGCGCCAGGATCGGAAGCGATTCGGAGGCCACGATTCTTTCTTTTGACACGCCCGTCGGCGTCGTACACCTGAACATTTCCATGAAATATCATTCCCGCCGCTCCGGCGAACGCCAGCCCGTGGCAGTGGGCTAGCTTTGACTTCGGTTTCAACGCGCGCGAGGACCCACCCTTCGATACTCGGTGCCGTGGCGAAATAATCCCGCCTTTGGAATTTCCTCGGAATAGACGATGCGCGCCGGAAGGAAGATATTCGCGGTATCCGGAGAATACGGGACGGCAACCTCGATGGCTGTGTTGGCGTCGAACCGGCGCTTGCTCCGGAAGCACATTCCGATGGGAGAGATGTCCTCGCACACGGCGAGTTCGTCGTCTTCACCGGACTTCCGGATGCAGGCCGTGAGCCGTGTCTGGAGCCGTAATCGCTGCCGCTCTCTCTGCTCCCCGTCGGTTGGAGGGACGGTTGTCGGCTCGCTCGTCGCGCGACGCGTCCGGGCCTTGAGCTTCTTTTCGTCTTCGTGGGGAACCTGCGTCCAGATGCTGGGGACGCAGCAGGTCTTGCAATGTCTCGCGATTCCCCGGTTCGTTTCGAAAGCGCGGAGTTCGATTTCGTTGAGGTAAGCCACCTCTCGCCCGTGACAATACGTGCATTCGAGCAGCATTTTGGCCACGGCGTCCGACTCTTCGAGAATTGCGGGAAAGTCGACGCCCCACAGGTCCATCTCCGGGTCGAGAACCTCCACGCTGTAGAGATAGCCGTCCCTCTGCTGGCCCATCTGATTGACCACGCGTGCGTGGCCCTGACGCTGAGATTCACTGGGAGCCTTGCGCTGAATGTGGATTTGCTGTCCTGGCGCCAACTCCCTGGCAAAGACGATCATGGCCCCGCGGCGGCTGACGATCAAAGTCTTGCCGGGCTCTTTGAATTCCGCGCCGTGGCTATCGGTCCCGGAAACCTCGATCAGAACCGTTAGTGAAACGCGATCGCTGCGTCGTCGCGACGGCGATGACATTGTTTCTCGTTCCTCCTGAAAATCAGCTTTCGCAGTGCAACATAGCATATCCTGATTCCTGTCTCCCCACAGCAAACTGTACAGGGCCTATCGCTTGACCGGCCGGGTTATGATAGTCGGCCGTAGAGGCCAGTTGCGGCGATGGCCGGGCAATTCTGGCAGCAGAGAGGCGGGCCTGGGGGCCATCTCTACCACGACAACACGACCCTTACAATTTGCCCTGACCGTGATAATGTGCTTCCCGTGACGACGGAAAACGAGACGAAACAGATGACGAAAACGCGACGCCCCACTCGACGCACTGAGACGAACGGAAACGCTGCTATCTTGCTGAAAATAAATGAAACCGTGCATGCTCACTCGACACTCTTAGCATGGTTCGCGGGGCGTCCGAAAAGGAGCGCGGAATGAGGATGAAGGGGCGTCGCCGGGGCGATACTCACCGGCCAGGGTTGCGGCCAATACTTCAATCGCTGGCCTGGATCTTGTTGGTCGGTGGCGCAGCCTCCCTTGCCGCAGCCCAGGGAGTCCAGATTTCCGGCGCGATCTCCGGCCATGTCGAAGATGCCTCCGGGGCGGCCGTGAGCGCCGCGACGATTACTGTAACCAGTACCGAGACGGGAGCCTCGCGCGTTGTGACCACCGATGACTCCGGCAACTTTACCGCAGTGGGGTTGCCTCTTGGCTCACAGGAGGTGAAGGCCGAAAAGAAGGGCTTCAAGGCCGCTGTTCGCAAAGGCATCGAGTTGGAGGTTGGGCAGGAAGTGGACTTGACCCTCCGGCTTGAAGTGGGAGAAATCGTCCAGCAAGTCGTCGTGTCTGAAGAAGCGCCGGTAGTGAACACCACTACAGCAGCCATCTCCGGCGTCGTGGGCGAACAGGAAGTGAAAGACCTGCCGCTCAATGGCCGAAGCTTTGACGATCTGGTGACTCTCAATCCCGGCGCCATCAATTACAGCGCTTTGAAGAGCGCGCAAACAAGCACCAGCAACGGCAATACGTTTTCGGTCTCCGGTCGGCGCACTTACGAGAATCTATTCTTGCTGAATGGCATTGAATACACGGGATCAAGCCAGCTGGCCGTCACGCCCGGCGGGGTTAGCGGATATCTGCTCGGAATCGACGCGGTTCGCGAGTTCAACGTACTAACGGACACCTATTCCGCCGAATACGGCAAGCGGGCCGGTGCGCAAGTGAGCGTAGTCACCCAATCGGGAAGCAATACTCTGCACGGCTCCGCTTTTGAATTTCTCAGGAACAACGTCTTGGACGCGACGAACTATTTTGGCCAGGGCAACTCACCTCCCTTCAAGCAGAACCAGTTTGGAGGCTCGCTGGGCGGCCCGCTCCAGAAAGACAAATGGTTCCTGTTCGGCAATTATGAGGGATTTCGCCAGGCCCTGACCCAGAGCAACGTTGCCATCGTTCCCGACCAGCAGGCGCGCCAGGGATTCTTGCCGAACTCTGTCACCGGTGTGTACGCCAAGGTCCCCAATCTGAATACGTCGATGTTGCAGTACATGTCCTACTGGCCCCAGCCGAATGGCCCCGAGTTGCTTGTTCCCGGAAGCACAATTCCTTCCGGCACGGCTTACTCGTACAACAGCCCCAAACAAAGCATCCGCGAGGATTTCGGCACCCTGCGAACGGATTACGTTCTGAGCAATCGGGATTCGCTTTCCGGCGCCTACACGATCGACGACGGGAACAGCCTCGTGCCGCTGGCGGACCCTTTGTTCGCCTCGTACTCATTGCTTCGCATGCAGGTGTTCAGTCTGCAGGAGACTCACGTTTTTTCTCCGAGCGTTCTGAATACATTCCGCGCCGGCTTTTCGCGGGCGGGATTCGGTCTGGACTCCTCTCTTCTGTCCTCGCTTTCGCCGAGCCTCGACTTCGTTACCGGCGCCGGCCCCGGCGGAATCGTGATTGGAGGAGGAGCTTCGACCACCGGACTCGCCGCGCTCACCTCCGCCGGGCCGAACAACGCGGCGGGAGTTGTGAATCACCGAAACCTGTTCACGTATACCGATGACGTCCAGATCAGCAAGGGAATCCACCAGATCAGCGTAGGCGCCTGGTTCCAGCGCCTCCAGGACAACGAAAACAGCGCCTCGCGCCAGGCTGGGCAAGCCACGTTTCTAACCCTTACGACATTCCTGCAGAGCACCACGAGCACGTTTCAAGTGGTTACCAGCCCCAATGAACTGGGTTGGCGAAGCCTCTTCGGCGCCTGGTACGTCGAGGATGCCATACATCTCAGATCGAATCTCACGATTCGCGCCGGCATCCGCCACGAATTCACAACGGGCTGGAACGAGGAGTTGGGAAGAGCCTCAAATTACGTGACCGCGTCAGGCGTACTCGTCACAGCGCCGCAGGTCGGCAATTCGATATTCACTCAAAACAACGCCACAAAGCTCTTCAGCCCTCGCGTAGGCCTCGCCTGGGACGTCTTCGGAAACGGAAAAACCGCGGTTCGCGCCGGATTCGGCACGTACTATTCGCTGATAGACGATCTGGCGTTTCTGATGAACTCTCTCCCCCCGTACAACGGCTCCTTTTCCTGTTCCGGCGGGTTATTCTCGATCGTACCTATCGCCCCGCGGTCAACGTTGCCTTGTCCGTTCGCCCCTCAGGGAGTCCAGGCCAACGCGAAAACTCCGACGGTTGAGGAATGGAATCTCGCAATCGAGCAGGAGCTAACCCACAACACCGTCTTCCGCATTGCCTATGTCGGATCGCACGGATACCACGGTTTTGTCAGCATCGATCCGAACACGATCCCCTCGCAGATATGTTCCAACCCGAGCGGTTGCACGGCTGGCGGTGTGGCCACCAACGGCACTCCGGCCGCTAAGGCGAACCAAAGCCAAGTCGTCCAGGGCGCCGAGTACATTCCCGTTGGCACACGCCCGAATCCTTCGCTGGGCGCAGGTTTCTTCTGGTACACCGAAGGCAACACGAGCTACAACGCGCTGGAAACAGAAGTGACCCATCGACTGAGCCAAGGCTTGCAGTTCCGTGCCAGCTACACTTGGTCGAAGAACCTCGACATCAATTCGGCGCTCACCGGCGCGCAGGCCAGCAATCAATCGCAAATGGTGATGGACCGGAATGATTTGCGCCGGGACTGGGGGCCATCCGCGCTGAATCCGGCGAACCAGGGAAGCGTTTCGGCACGCTACGAATTGCCGTTTGGCCAGGGCAAGCATTGGCTCAGCAGCACCAGCGGGATCGAGAGCAAACTGATCGATGGCTGGCAGTTGAACGGAATCGCCACTTTCTTGAGCGGTTTCCCGTTCACGCCGGTGATCGGCTCGAATCGGTCCGGGGATGGAGATACCAGAAATCCGGACAGGCCTTCGCCGAACCCAGGCTTTTCGGGCCCCATTCTGCTGGACACTCCCACGAGATGGTTCAATCCGAATGCCTTCGCTCTGCCCGCTGCGGGCACCTATGGGACTCTGGGAAGGGGCGCGTTCACGGGCCCGGGATTGGCGGACGTCGATCTCTCCCTGTTCAAAGACACGCGGGTGTCCGACAGGACGAGCCTGGAATTCCGCGCGGAGTTTTTCAACGCGCTCAACCACGTAAACTTCGGTCCGCCCAATCCGACGGTATTCGCGAGCGGAGGGTTCAACGCTTCCGTCGGGACCATCACCACGCTGGCGACAAATCCCCGGCAAATCCAGTTTGGATTGAAGCTGATTTTCTGAAATGTAAAACGAATATCAGCGGCCGGAGCTGAGGGCGGGAGGCGGATATTCCGGCAACTTGCTGTTCTGCTGGTCGCTCCGCTTCACTTCCAACTCATCAAGCAGAATGGACGGGCTGATCACCGTCGACGGAATGGCCCCCTGGCGGTTGCTCACCAGCGGATCGTTTCCGACGGCGACCAAGTCGTTGCGCAGCGTGCGTGTATCGAGCTCGTCGAACGCCGCTCCGCGCACCAGTTCCTGGTGCCCGTCCTGATACACGCGATAGAGCAGCCGGGGATTCGTGCCCGCCAGCGTTTCGACGTAATATCCGAAAGGCTTGTTGTCCTGCTTGCAGAGTTCGATCAGTTTTTTCTTCAGCTCTTCCGGCGAAGACGACTGCTTCGATTGCACGATCAGGTTTCCAATGCTCGGCGTGGGAGGCTGGCCCGGCGCGGCGCGTCCGTGCCCATTCGACTCGGGAAAATCCCGGATGGGCTCGCGCCCCAGCAGGTAGCTCACCAGGCTTCCATCTTCGATCACCGGCACCGCTTCCGCGCGCACGCCCTCGTCGTCGACGTCATAGCTTCCGATCAGGCTCTTGCCATCGAAGGTCTTCATCGTGGGATCGTCGGTGACCGAAAGAAAATTCGGCAGCACTCGCCCTTTATAATTCGACGAGTAATCCCCCGTAGTTCGCGCGGACTCGCCCGGCTTCGGCCGGTTTCCCAGCACATTTTCCCCGACCATCTCGAAAAACAGATCGCTCGCCGCATCGGGGCCAAACAGCACCGGGCCGCGATAGTCCTCATCCACCACGGGAGCATCGCGAAGGCCGCGAAGCGTCTCGATCACCTTAGCGACGTCTGCCTGGAACTCTTCCGGAGCCGGCAATTCCTTCAGATTTGCGGCCCCGTAATAGGGCGAGCGCTCCAGTCGCATTCCGTCCGCGGCCTGCGTTGAGGCCGCCGCATTCACAAAGTACACGGTGTAGCCCGATCGAGTCACCGATCCTTCCGTGTTCACGAAATACTGATTCACCGCCCGGAATCGCAGCGCGGCGGTAAGGGATTCCATCTTGGGATCCGATCGGAATAGCGCCGTGGATTTTTCGAGCGTTTCCTTCCACGGCTTAGGATCGAAATCGAGCTTCGCAACCGGTTCGATCGACTGCAAAGCGGTCGCCTTAGCAAAATCGTCGAAAGGCTGGTCGGCAGTGAACTGGCTCAGCGCAGCCTTTTTTTGCGCCAGCGCCTGACTCGCCGCCTTGTAAGCCTGGTCGGTAGCGAGCCAAAGCTGCCAGCGTAATGCGGTCGCATCATTGTCCAGCGGCGCAAACGCGGCCGAGCCTACTCCGGGGCCATAGTAGCTGTCTTGCTTGTAATCTCCCACCCGCACCACCACGCGCACCGAGCGTCCGTGAAAGCGCTGCTCCTGGCGCAGCGCTCCAAACGCTGCCTCGGCGTCATACTCGTCGATGTCCGAAAGGCGGTATTCGATGTAATACGGCGCCGGCACATTGTCCATCTTGAGCTTTGCTTTCGAGCGGTCGAGCTCCTGCTGCATGGCTTGCAGCAGCACATCTGGCGAAGAGTCATTCGATTGTTTTGCAGGCTTAGCGGATTTATCAGGCGGTTGCTGCCCAAGCGCGATTTTGCCATGGGCAAGCGTGGCGGCGCAGAGCAGAAGAATCAGGGCATCCTTCGAAGACCGCGAAAACTTCCTCATCGCGCCACCGGTTTGTTGGTGTTGTCCGACGTTGCAACTTCATCGAACCCTGGCGGCGGCAAAAGCGGAGGGCGCTGCGTCCCCTTGGCACGCTTCTGCACCTCGATCTCGGAGAAAAGCATGGCGGGCGCAGCGGCCGCCACAGGCACCTGCCCCGATTCGGCTCCGCACACGCCGTTGAACACCTGCTCGGTGTCGCCGGTAAGGATGATGTTGTTCAGGGAAAGCAGCGGCGTTCCCACGATATCCACCCCACGCACCAGCTCATCGGGCCGGCCATCCGGGTATACGCGCCACACCATCACGGGAATCACCTGAAAGGCCTGCGGAGACGCCCGCGCGGTCAACGTGAATCCGCCTTGGATATCCTCGAAATACAATCCGTAGGGCTTTCCCTGCTTCTTGATTTCATCCACGAATTTCTGCTTCAGCTCGGAGTCTTTCACCGTGTTGGTCGAGGTGACGATCAGGTTTCCCTGACGCCCCACGGGCATGAGGCCGGGCTGGCGCCTTCCGTGCCCGTTCGAATGGCTGAAATCGGTGATGGGCGCGCGCGACATCAGGAAATTCTTCAGTACGCCGTTCTCAACCGCGTTCACCTTTGCGGCGGGCACCCCCTCGTCGTCGAAATCATACGTGCCGGCGAGCTTTACCCCGCCCAGTTCCTTCAACGTGGGGTCGTCGGTCACGCTGAGAAACGAGGGCAGCACAAGCTGATTTACCTTCTTTGTGAACGTCTGCCCCTCGGTATCGCCGCGCTGGCGATGCCCTTCGAGCCGATGTCCGAGAACCTCGTGAAAGAACACAGCGGCGGCGCGGCCCGAGAGCAGCGCCGGGCCTGCATAGGGCTCGGCGACGGGCGCGGCGCGCAAGGCCTTCAGGTCCGCCGCGATCTTCTCCACTTTGCCGTGCAGTTCCGCCTCGGAAGGAAGCTGGTCAGGGGACGCGGCCTGAAAGGTCTCGACGCGCATCAACTCCATGCCATCGTCGGCACGCGTTTCTCCCTCAATTACCAGTCGGCTGATCGCCGCTGGCTGCACGAGGGCGGTTCCCTCGCTCGTGGCGAGGTACGAGCGGTCCGTCGAAAATTGCAAGTAAACTGTGGATGAGTAGACGTTCGGATATTTCAGAAAGCCCGAGGAGAGCCTTCGAATGCGGTCTTCCCAGGTCTTGCGATCGAGCGAAGGCTGCGGCCGCGATTCGCCGGTGTGCGTCTGAGGAGCTTCCAGAGAAAAATCGGGAGACTTGTCCTCTTCGGCCGATTGCACCGCCTGATTCGTCTTCACCTTCAGGAATGTGGAAGAGGCCTGCTCGTACTCCCGGTCCGTCAGCTGCCAGAGCACGCGCGCAATGGAATCGGAATCGTCGCTCAGAGGCAGGGACCCCGAGACAATTCCGGAAGGGCGGTTCTGGCTGTGCGTGTTATCGAGGGCCGCCGAACCCACGCGCATGATCACGTCCGCCTGCCGCCGATGACCCTCGGAAGAAACGATCAGGCTTCCCGCGGTTCCGGCGATGGTCACGGAAGTAGCGTCCGCAACCGAGTAGCTCAGGTAGTACGTTGCAGGATCGGATTTCTCCAGCGAGGCAATCGCGCGGTGCAATTCGCGCTGCATCGTATCGAGCAGGACGTCGGGGCGCGGAGCTGAGTGCAGCGCGGCCAGGGGAATAGCGCACGCGGCCACAAAAAGGCAAATGAACAACCGAAGAAACGCTCTTCGCATATTGGCGATTGGTCGAACCGCCAATCTAGCACATTTATGCGGGGGCTGCCCAAAGTTCCGGGCGCGGCGGCCACTGAAATACACTGCCGCGCGATGGGGCGTTACGGAGTGCCGGTTGCCGACACCAGCGAATAAAGATAGGTGACGATTCCGGCGAGCGTCAGCACGACGCCCACGCCGGCAAACAAAATAAACGATAGAGGCGCCTTCCAGGCGAGGCTAAGAAGTGTCACCCCCAATCCCACGAGCGTAAGGCAGCCGGCAATGCGGAGGTTTCGCTCAATTGCTTTCATTGGCGGGGCTCCAGTATTTTGCTTTGGTCAGGCTGTCGATGTTGTGCACCGTGTCATGGCAGCCGCTGGTGACGCACGACATCTCATTGCTTTTCAGCGAATCCATGATGGCCTTGTGTACTTCGTTGCTTTCAAAAGAACGTGCGCCCAGGTGGCAGTGCAGACACTCGCGATTATTGTAGGGAGTAAATAGCGTGATCTTGTCGGGCGCCGGCGGCGTTCCCAGATATTGTATGTAGATGTGCCGCAAGCCGCCGAGCTTGGCGCGAATGTCGCCGTACAGGCCGTAATTGGTGTGGCAGGTATAGCAAGCCTCGTCTGCGGGAATCCGGTGATTCTGAAAATGAGCGGCTGGAATGTATAGCGGGTCATCCACGAGAAGGCTCTTCCCATACGGTTCCATGATGTGGCACGAGAGGCAGAACGTGGTGCGTTTGGAGCGCTCGATGTGATCGGAAGCGGCACCGAGCGTGCCCAGGATAGGCAGAATGAAAAGGGCTACGAACGCGAATATTTTGCCGCCTTGCGTCGCGGTTACGGAGGGCTTGAAAATAATAATAGCGATGAGAATGACGCTGACGATCAGCGCCGAATAAAGCAAGGTCTGCGGACCCGGCAGAGTCAATTCATTCCTCCGCTAAAAGCCCGGGTAGAGGCTGAAAAGCCGGGCTTTGCTGAAACGTCGAAGGCTACTTCTTTCCCATGTCGCGAATGTAGCCGACCAGTTGCTTGATCTGGTCGCCGGTCAGCTTGTCCTTGTAGGCGGGCATGGGGCTCTTGCCCGCGGTGATGATGTCCGTCAATTGTGCGTCCGTCTGCTTCTGCACGTCCGCGGAATGCAGATCGCGGATCTTCAGCGATTTTCCTGCGGGTGTGCTGGCGGTGCCGTCCGCGGCATGGCACCCCGCGCATTTTGATTTATACAGGCTCGCGGCGTCGTTTTGAGACCACGCAGGCCCCGCGGAGCAAAGCATGGCCGCGCACAACAGCGCCGGTAGTGCGAAAGCCGAACATGTTTGAACGAACCGATCTTTCATAGAGCGCCTCCTCGATAAATTTGGACCAGATGATATCAAGCCGATTCCCCAAGCCTCGAATGTTTCAGAAAGCATATAGAACAGAGAACGTTGCGGTGCTGCCATTAAAGTCCCGCAACGGAATGGGAGTGAGCCCGGAAATCACGCTCGGGCCTTTTTCATCGTAGCCGTAGTAATTCCAGGCCGTCTTGTAACTGAATCCCTTGTACAGATCGATCTTAACCGCTGCGTAGGGCTTTGTGTAATTGAACGCCAGCGTGCCGGCCGGTTGCAGGGGGTTCAGGAAGAGCGTGCTGCCACCCACCAAAGTTCCCGAGTAGCCCACCGTTGTCGAGACCCGATTGATGGGTTTCCACATCACGTCAAAATAGGCGAAATGCTGATTGCTGTTGTAGAAGGACGTGGCACTCTGCGCCACGGGTGATCCGGTGATGGGGCAGACCGGGTAGGTTGGCACGCCGGTGCCGCTCGCGGCGAAGCAGACGAGCGCTTGCGAGTAAATATTGGTGTAGTTGTATCCGACGTCCACCGAGTATTTTGCGTTCGGCGAAATTACAGTGACGAAACCGTAGGTGCGTCCGTGCTCGAGATTATTCACCTGGTAGACGTTGTCGCGATTTTCGTGGATGTCGATCGAGCCGTCGAGGTTCAGCCATTGCCGTGGCGTGTAGTTGGCGTGGATCTTGTAGCTTTGCATCTGCCGGGGGCTGGTGCGCGTGAATGCGAAATCGTTGTAGCCGAATTCAAAGTCGCCGGTGATGCGGAGTGAATCCATGGGCCGCGCTGTGAAGCCAAGCAGAGCCGCCTGCTCGTTGATGTCGTAAATGTTGCGAGCCGTATCGCTGCCCGCATCGAGGCCGACCGCGATGATCGAGCCATTGGACTGGAGCGTGCACTTCGACGGGAGCACGTGCGGAGCGGGCGCTGCTGGGAAAGCACAGTCGCCGCGCGCGGCCAGGTGATCGTTCGCTGCAGTTCCGGTGGGGCCGCCCGGAAAATAAATTTCTCCGGTGTCAATGGACGAGCTGAAGTCGGCGATTTTGCGGTTCGTGTAGCGATACCCAAGGCGCGCGCTCAACCGGTTGGAAAAGTCATATTGAGCCTGGAGCGTATTTTGCTTCAGGTTCTGGCCGAGGAACTGTGATTTCACTTCTGTCTCGATATCAGGGCCCGAGCCAGAGGCGTGTTGCGGGCAGGTGGCCGCTGTGTAAGGCGCGGGGCAAATCGCGCTGAACGTCGCCGGTGTGAAGCTCACGATCGGCAGCAGCATGGAGGGGAAGCCCGCTCCGAAGCTTGAGAACTGATTGCCCTCGACGGCGTTCCAAACCCCTGGGATGCGCCAGTTGTCGTAGCGGAAGGCATCCTCGATGCGGAGCTTTTCCGTCACGGAATAAATGGCTCCTGCGTCGGCGTTCACTGAAACTCGCTTGGCAACCGCCGGGCCGCTCGTGGTGCTGCCGCGCGTGTCGGTTCGGGTGGTCAGACCGGTGAGCACTTCGTTGAAATCCGGAATCTGATTGTTGCTGGAGCTATAGCCCAGGGCTCCCGACATTTCCAGGTTCTTGAAGTACGTGGACTGGAAGCTGAATCGTTCGGTGGGAGTGAAGATGCGCGGCCGGCCCGTCCGGACGTAGGAAGTAACTCCGTTGCAGGCCGGGTTTGCGAATCCCGGTGTTGCGGCAGGGAATGGAGTTGCGCACGGCGTGCTTCCCACCGTGTTCCAGACGATGCCCAAATCGACGGGAACCGAGCCCGGCAGAAGATAGCTGAGATTCTTGTCCGTCGTGACGTTGTCCTGCTTGTCATACGCAAGGTATTGATCGTAGGACAGCGTGGTTCTGGGCAGGAAGCGGAAGTCGACGCCCGCGCGATAAGCGTTCTCCGTGGTGCGATACGCGGTTGTAAATTGCGGGAGAATGCCGCTGTCGTAGGATTCGAGCCCCGGGCCTTCGCTAACGTTGCGCGAATAGCCCAGCCGGAACCGCACGCGCGATTGCGGAAGCAGCATCAGGTTGTAATCCTGCATGCGGCGCACCATGTCCAGCGCATTCGGCGAGGTCGTCAAAGCAATGGCGGGTTTGGAAGTCGCCGGGTTCAGCGGATTCGCGAACAGGTTGTAATCCCAGAAGTTCTTGTCGCGCCGGAACAGAAGCTGAAAGTCATACCACTTGTTCTTGTCGATGTGCAGCCGCGAGACATCGTTCGGATCGCCGCCATAGCCGAAATTGCTGAAGCTGAGGTTGTCGAACAAAAGCCCGCGGTGATCGATCGAATGCATTTCCAGGGTGTAGTTGAAAAGGCGCACGCCCTGGCCCAGGTTGACGAACGTATCGTAGGTTTCGGTGTTCCCGTTGATCCAGTCCGCGCGGTAGCCGAACTCGATCGTCTGCTGGATATTGTAATTGCCCGAGTCCACGCCCTTGCTGTCGGGAGCGTTGCTCTGCGCGCGGGCCAAGGAAGCAAGCGAAAGCCCGGCGATGAGTATCAGAATGCGAAGCTGCCCAGCCTGGAGGCCGTTCCTGGTCATGGTCATCTCTATTTGAAAAACGTGGCGTCGAAATTCGACCCGTGTATTTGCACGTGGCAGAGCGTGCAGGCTTGAAATTGAGTGGCCTGGTTATGGAACGACGGTGTTCCGGGCGCGGCACTGAACGTCGACGTCGTGTGGCATTGCAGGCAAAGCATGTTCACATTGCTGAATTTGAGCATGTGCGGGTTGGGAGAGCCGTGGGTCACATGGCAGGACGAGCAACCCTCCGTCTTGATGGGCTCGTGCTCAAAAACAAAGGGGCCATGCTTGTCGACGTGGCACTTGAAGCAAACGGCATCCTGCGCGGCAGACGTGCGCACCTGCTTGGGCGCTTCGGTTCCGTGCGGGTTGTGGCAATCGCTGCACTGCACCAAACCTTCATTCACGCGATGGTGGAAGGGCATGGCGAACTGCGGTTTCTGCTGAAGGTGACAGCTGTAGCAAAGCTCCGGCTGAGCCTTCACGAGGAGTGCTTCCCTGGTCTGTGCGTGGTGCGGCGAATGGCAGGAGGTGCAGCTCACTTCGTTCTGGCGGTGCAGAGAGTTCGTGGCGTTCATGTGCTCGACCGAAGAAGCGTGGCAGGTCAGGCAGCGGTCGTTAATTTCTTTCGGGGAATGCTCGGGGAAAATGAATATCTTGGTTTTGTCGCCCCCGCCCGCAACGTGGGCCGCTCCCGGCCCATGGCACCCTTCGCAGCCTTGATGGGAAGGGCCACCCTTGGTATCGAGCGTCGTTTTCCAGTGAGGAGTCTTCTCCCAGCCGTTGTAGATCTCTTCGTGGCAGGTTTTGCAGACCTCGGCGCCCACATAATCGGAATCCTTGCTTTGAGCCGCGGAGGTCCCGGTGCGGTTTGGCGCTCCTCCCGCGAAGGCCGTGGATGTAAATGCGATCAGCAGCGCGAGGCAAACACCAATTCCCAAGTAACTTCCGCGACGCTTCATAGACCTTCCCTCAGAAGCAGGCTTCCAGAAACCGCCGGACGCCGCATCATAGGCGGACTCCGTGATTAAAACTGTGCAATAAAGCACACTTCGGTGTGATGGCCATCACAGCAAAGTACGCTGCCTTGTTGAATCCGCGATGAAAAACTGCATAATATTACGCAGAGATATTTCCCCCGACCGCGCCAAGCCGGAACCGGGCGCTAGTTTCGCTTTGGCACTTACCGAGCGCCCTATTCCCATATTGGCTCTCAGCAGATCGATTCTTGGAAAGCCGCCATCGCTATGCGGCACAATTCCACGCGCTTGGCCAGCTTCGTCGCTGGTCAATGCAACTTACTTGCCAGAATTTCGAACGTTGGAAAACATCCGACACGAATTAACCCGGGTGGTTTTGGGAAGGCCCAAGAGGTGGCGTGAAGAGATAAATCAGTTGGAGGGAGGAGTGGGGTCGCTTTCGTTCGCGACATGCCAGACGAGGTAACCGAGGCCTGCAAGCGTCCCCATGATAATGGCGGTAAAAACGAGCGGCTCGTAATTGTGGATAGCTCTCTGAGGGACATTATTGGTGTTGCCGCTATTGTCGTCCGAGCCGTTTCCGTTTCCAGCGCCCTCCGGCCCTTGCGCCAACGAAACGTTGTAGGCGTTGCCCTCGCCGATGGTGCGCTCGAACCCGGCATTGCTCACGACAATGGCGCCGTGATAGGCAGCCACCATGATCTTCCCGGGACCGACGATGGTGACCTCTCCGAAAGTAGCTTTGCCGTTCGCCCCGCGAATGATCCCCACGGGCGTCTCGATCTCAAAGTGGCTCGCGGCCGGCGACGAAAACCCCACCGTTCCGCGGTCGAGTTTCACGCGAATGTTGTCGTGGTCCTGCAGAAGCATCGCGAAACTAGCGGCCGACAGATACACCTGATTCGAACCTATGCGAACGCGCAGCGTGCCGTCGGGATCTGTTTGCAGGGAGTCGCCGGCAAAAACGTTCGTGCCCAAAGCAGCCGTGGCTTCGCTAAGATGGGCATTCTCAGCGTTTACGACCATGCCGAGGGGGATACCGGCCCCAGCCATCACGGAAAGATTGCACAGTCCGGCGCTTAGCAGCGCAACAAGTGCCAGACGGGTGATTGAGCGCAAGAGTCCCTCCGGACGCCATTATCAATCTAGGTCCGAGCGCTGCACGTGTCAATAGATTCGAAGCTGTATGACGCGAAAGGTCAACTCGCTCACATCTTCCGTTGGGAAAATTCCTCGCTGTGGGTAGCAAACTCCGGGTAGGCGCCAGAACCTAGTTCGTAGAGGTCCAATCCCTGGCGTTCCCCCTCGGTAGCGATCCGCTGCGGATACGCCCGATCCAGGAGCCAGTTCAAGGCGTAGGCTGTTGGCAACACGAACCCGATAAGGCTAGCCAGACCAGCAAGCTGCGCGAGCCATTGTCCCGCCTCGGCCCCAGCAAAATTCGCGAAGATGCCCACCGACAGCACGCCCCAAATTCCGCCCACGGCATGCGACGATATCGCGCCGCTGGGGTCGTCAACCGCCAGTCGCAGCTCGAACCATTCCACCGAGAATGTTACGAGCGCCCCCGCGATGCCGCCGATCACGATCGCCTCCGCCGGAACCACAAAAGCGCACGCGGCGCTGCTTGCCACCAGCCCACCGATCCAGCTGTTCGCGCTTAACGAAGCGTCGGGCTTGCCAAAGCGAACTCCCGTTATTGCCACACCCATCAGCGCCGCCGCCGCTCCCGACAGCGTCGTGTTTATCGCGACCAGCACCGAGAGTCCCGGAGCGGCGCCGGCAAATAGCAGCGATCCGGCCACGTTGAGACCTATCCATCCCACCAGCGCCAACATGCAGCCAAGCAGTATGAGGACGCTATTGTGCCCCGGGATCGCGCTGGGCATTCCCTCCAGCGTGTATTTCCCGCGCCGCGGACCCAGGATCCACGCAATCGCGAGGGCGGTGAGTCCGCCAACAGCCTGAATCGTGCTGGAACCGCCTGCGTCTACAAAACCGCGCCCGAGTCCGGAGGTCGACCCGAGCTGAGCGAGCCATCCGCCGCCCCACACCCAGTGCGCAAAGACAGGGTAAGTCCATCCGGCCAGCAGCGCGGTGGAAGAGCAAATCGCCCGCAGCCTCCAGCGCTCGGAACCTGACCCGAGGGGTATCAGGGCGGCCAGCCCCACGCTAGACATCCCAAAGAGCACGGCGAGTGAAACAGGGGAACCGTTGAGAACGATTCCGCGGAGAAGAAACTTCTGCCGCGCAATCCAGCTCCATTCTTTCCCTGCAACCGTGATGTGGTATCCGGCGATGCCAGGGTACCCCTGCCAGGCGAACCCGAAAGCGAAATAGACGAGGGCGGCGACGGAAATCACGCACAGAGATGACAACATCGAGTGCGACGCGCTGCGCGAGCGCCCCAGGCCCGTATTGATTAACGACAATCCGGCCCACCCGAATGGAATCAGGAAAATCGCGATGACGCACAGGACGGTGCCGGCATCGGAGAGAACGGGCGCAGGGAAGGGCATCAGTCGCCTTCACCCCGCAACAAAGGATGAGAACGCGCGAAAAGAACCAGCCCAATTGTTTCCACGCCGAGGCCTGCCAGCAGAAAAACAATCCTGGGAGCGCCGGGTGCCAGCAGCGTAACCGCGCCCGCGGCGATTATCCAGCCGGAAACTAACAGGAGAAACCCTAATATTTTCACGAAAGCTCCACGGATTTCGGCATAGCATCCCTCTAGATCAGGCGTTTCCCGTCATAAATAAATTGAATGGACCGCATACAAGGTTCCTGTGGTATCGGGTTCCCGTCGCGAAAAAGGCTTCTGGCCCGGAAACCCTGTTTGCTCTGGAATCTTCGATTTAGAGCCTATTGCTTCTTTTTCAAGGTTTCAAGCCCGCTCATTTGAAACTTCTATCCCTGTGATCAGAACGTTGCATTGTACTAATTCTTTATCTTTCCTTAATGTGCCACGGATCAGTGCACATACCAGTGCATCCTTAAAGGAGGACACCGTATTATGGCCGAAAAAACAACCGGTGAGATGCAGGCTACCTTAGGATTGACTGGGTTGACGATGAACGCCATGGCGCTCATCGCTCCCGGCGCATTCCTTTGGCTCACCTTTTACGCGCAGGCGACAGAAGGCGCAACGTCCCCGGCGATGTGGATCGGGATCGTATTCGCACTCTTGCTGTGCCTTGCCACCGCAGTTTGTTACGCCGAAATGGCGAAACTGTATCCTGGCACGGGGAGTTCGTACTACTTCGCGGAGCAGTCGTTTCTGAATCATGACAAGGCCTGGAGGTTCGCACGGCTGTCGAAGTTCATTGTCGGCTGGGCGTCCCATCTCTACTACTGGATCTATCCCGGTGTGATGGTTGCCGTAACCGGAATTTTCACCGGATACGTCGTTGGAACCCTCTGGCCGAACTTCATGAGCGCTTCGAACCCGGGGCCCATGTTCATGATGCTCGTTGCCGTCATATTCACCTTCGGAGTGGCATACATTGCGCACCGCGGTGTGAATGGCTCCACGGCGGTCAGCATTGCCATCAACGTCATTCAGATATCCGCTTTGATTGTTTTTTCCGTGATGGCCATTGGTTACCGTATGCACCATGCCCCGGGCAGCGTCGCCTACCAATGGGATTCGACGACGAGCGAAGGGTACGATTATGAATTCAAGACAGAGTCTCAGATGGTGGCCGGTCAAAAGACCGATGTCATCGTGCGAGACGCAAATATGGTCCCCCAACCGCAGTTGGACGCGGCGGGAAAGCCGGTGCCGTACCACATCAGCTACCCTGACAAAGACTCGATGGGGAATTTCCTGAGTCACGGAAGCGCTGGCTCGGTGATTGGGATCCATAATTTCGGTTGGATGTTCGTTCAGGCAACTGTCGCCATCCTGATCCTGGTCGGCTTCGAATCGGTCACGGCGATGGGAGGTGAGGCCAGGAACGCCAAACGAGACGTTCCGATTGCCGTAATCACTTCACTTTTGGTGCAAGGGGCCTTTTGCTATTTGTTCGAATACTTTGCCGCTACTTATTTCTTAAATAGCGGCTACACCATGCAGAATGCCGCCGGATCGGCGGCCCCGATCGGCGACATGATGGTCATGGTCGGCGACGCGCTGTTCGGTTCCGGACATGGCCGGACATTCATGCTGATTGAAGCGGTCACTGTGTTCCTGGCGCTCATCGGGACGACGCTCTCCTGCATTAACACAGGGGCTCGCGTTACCTACGCCATGGGCAAGGATCAGGAAGTGCCGGAGCACTTCGGCATGCTTCACGACAAGAACCTCAGCCCGCACCGCGCCATCTGGACCCTGGCGATCATTTCAGCAATTACCGGGTGCATCGCTCTTCTGATGGTTTTCGGGGATGGAGGAGCTCCCGCCGATGCCGCGATTCAGGCCTTGCCTCATGGGTTCTGGTCGAGTTTCGGATACCTTACACATGACAAGATGGCTGCTCTTCCGAATACGCTGCTGACGGTTACGCTGGCTTCGAACTTCGGAACCTTCTTGTTGTACATGCTGAGCTGCGTCACGTGCATCGTTTGTTTCCACAACCATCCCCAATTCAGCTTCGTCAAGCACATGTTGGTCCCTGTGTTCGGCGTGGTTGCCAACCTGGTTTGCATGGCGTTCTACCTGGTTGGGCCGTTCATGGGTTATGGCACCAAGATGGAGCCGTTCCTGGCCTTAGGCATCGCTGCCGTCTGGGCCATCTACGGAGGTATCTACTTCACCATGTCGAGTAAGAAATCGGGACGCACCACGCTTGTTCCGAGTCGCTCGACGACCGCTTCGTGATTTAGAGCCGGATAACAGTGATTTCAGGGCGGGCGCGAGCCCGCCCTGTTTTTATTTGGCAAGGATCTGAGGTCTAATGTACAGAGGCCGTGCAGTGACGAATGCCGGTGCCGCCACCGGCGCGGCGCGCGCGCTGGCGCCTCCACAATTTTCGATGGATGTCGAATTCGCGAAACTCTCTGACCTGGGACGCGTACGCCAGGGCAATGAAGACTATGTAGGGCACGCGGCGCCGGAATCCCCGGAACGAGTGCGATCTCACGGCTGGCTTTTCGTTCTTGCGGACGGCGTGGGCGGCCATGACTTGGGCGAAATCGCCTCGCAGACGGCGGTCGAGAGCATCCTCGCCGGTTTTCGCGACGCCGCTCCCGGAGAGTCCCATGGAAACCTGCTGGGCCGGTTGGTTCAGAAGGCGAATAAGCTGGTCGTCGATGCCGGCCATACATCGGCCTCCCCGGGGGCTTCGATGGCGACCACCGTCGTCGCGTGCGCGCTTCGCTACGACCGCGCCGCCATTGCTCACGTTGGCGATTCGCGCTGCTACTTGATCCGGAAGGGCCAGGCTACGCTCCTTACCCGCGACCATACCGTTGCCAACGAGCACGTAAAACTTGGGCTGCTTTCCGCCGATGAAGCGGCCAATTCCCCCAACAGCCACATGCTCAGCCGCTGCCTGGGAAGCGAGCTCATCGTTGCTGCTGAAATCAACGAGCACCAGGTCTTTGCAGATGACGTCCTGCTGCTTTGTTCCGACGGATTGCATGGTTCCGTCACCGGTTCGGAAATGGCGGCGGTCACCAGCCACGGCGGGGACTTGGCCCTGGCGGCACAGAAATTGGTCGACATTGCCAATCAGCGCGACGGTAGTGATAATATCAGCGTGCTTCTGATACGCGTTCGAAGCGTGGAACGCGTCGGCATGTACCGCGGGCGCCCTTATCTGCTTCGCTGAAGAATGGGCAACCGCGAATTTTTTTGCCCGACGCACGCTGACTGAGGTTTCCCGTCCGCCCCGGCGAACAACTCGATCACTATCGCATCGATAGCCTGGCCGCTCGCAGCGGCATGGCTTCCATTTATCGCGGTACCGATCTCAACACAGGCTGCGCCGTTGCGATCAAAATCCCCCACCCGGAAATGGAAGCCGATCCGGTCCTTTTCGATCGTTTTCGCCGCGAAGAGGATATCGGCAAAAAACTTGACCACCCCGGGGTCATGAAGGTGTACGGAGACGACAAACGCAGCCAGATTTACATGGTCATGGAATGGGTCGATGGAAAGCTGCTGCGCCAGATCCTCAACGCCGAAAAGAAATTGCCGACGGAACGGGTGATCAAAATCGTTCTGGGCATCGCCGAAGCCCTGGGATATATCCACAGCCACGGCGTGGTTCACCGCGATCTCAAACCTGAAAACATCATGATCGGCCCGGACGATCGGGTTAAATTGATCGACTTCGGCATCGCCGGCCAGGAGGGCTCCCGCCGCCTCACCTTCGCGAAGCTTTCGCAGGTGATGGGAACCCCCGAATATATCTCCCCCGAGCAGGTCAAAGGCAAGCGCGGCGACGGACGCAGCGATATCTACGCGCTCGGCGTGATGCTTTACGAAATGTTGACCGGGAAGGCTCCGTTTCAGGGACCGAATCCATTTGCGATCATGAACGATCGTCTCCTCAACAACCCGACCCCCCCGCGTGAAATCGACCCGAGTATCTCCCCCCAGTTGCAGGAGATCATTTACCGGGCGATCGAGCGCGATCCAAAGAACAGGTATCCCAACACGGCGGAGTTTGCGAAGGATTTGCTGCATCCCGAGCAGGTCGGCGTCGAAGATCGCCCCGAGCTCCGCGATTGGAAAAAGCGGCGAACCCCGTGGCTTAGAAAAATCCTCTTCTACATCATGCTGGCGATGATCCCCGTGGTAATTTTCGGCCTGCTTCTCTACTTCGCAAAACGATAATCCCGCCCGTTTCCCTAGCTCCTGAAGGCATAAAGATTTTGTAAATAAGGACATAAAGAGAACATATGGATTTCATAATCTTTCACAAATACAACCTATAGATTTAATGAGTTGGACCGGGGCAATCGAGGGCTGTATTTTAGTGCGGATTCAAGCGATTTCATCGCTTACATCTGCACATCTCAAAAGGAGAGCTTCACTCTATGAAGATTACCCCGAGGTATATTCACAAACTGGCCATGCCATTGCTGGCTTTAGGCATGGCAGTCACCCTGTCTCCCGCACTGAAAGCTCAGGTGCAGGCTCAAACAGCGGCCCAAAGCAGCACCCCGACGGCTGCACCGGAAACCCAGCAGCGCCTGGAAGATTTGGAAAAGGAAGTCGGTATTCTTCAACGGGAAATCATCTCGTTGAAGGAAAGCGACAGCGGCACGCCCACGATGAGGACGGCTGCCTTGGTCCAGCCGATCGCGCAGGGACAAGCGCCTGCGGACGCCGCCGCTGCGCCCGCCGCAGCCGCTGCGCCCGCTGCGGATACGAAGGTGAACCTGGCAGGTTTGCTCGGCCCAACCACCTTTACCGGTTTTGTGGATGCATATTACTCATTCAACTTCAATCAGCCTGGAAATCTCGGAGGCCCCTCGGGCCCGAATGGCATCGATGGCAATGGTTTGCAGTTCTTTGACAACAACACCAACCAGTTCAGCCTCAATGCAGCCGAGATGGTGGTTGACCGCGCTCCCGATGCAACCGCCGGAGGAACAGGCCGCGCCGGATATCACATCGGCATCATCTATGGACAGGCAGCCCAGGCAATTAACGGAGCCGATAGCACGGATCGTTCCAATCTCGCGCTCAAGGAAGCCTACGTCGATTACATTGCACCGATCGGCAAAGGCCTGACGTTCACGTTCGGCAAGTTTGTGACACCGGCCGGCGCCGAAGTCATTGAGACCAATGGAAACTGGAACTATTCCCGCAGCATTCTGTTTTACTATGCGATTCCGTACTTCCATTTCGGCGCAAACGCGAAATATACGTTCAATAGCCAATGGGCGGTTACCGGCTACCTCGTGAATGGCTGGAACAACACCCAAGCGGTAAATACTGGCAAAACCTACGGTGTGAGCATTGCCTACACGCCAACGAAGCTGTGGGCCATTACGGAGAACTATCTGGCCGGCCCGCAGGATGATGTCGCTTTGATAGGAGCCGTCGGCAAACCCAATGACAATTGGCGCCAACTATCCGACACCGTGGTTACCTATTCACCCAACGCAAAATGGAATTTCATTGTGAACGGCGACTACGGCTACGGAGACGTGTATCCGACCTTCACGACCACCAAGGGTGTGACCACCACAAAGAATTCCCAGCCGGTGGATTGGTGGGGTGCCGCGGGTTATGTGAAGTACGCTCCGAATGATAAGAGCTACTTCGCCGTCCGTGGTGAGTATTTCTCCGATCCGCAAGGGTTCGCACTGTTCGGTGCGGGAAATACCAATGGCCACGCCGGAGAAGGCACGGCAACGTACGCATATAACCTGACCAGTGGATTGCAGACACGCTTCGAGTTCCGCGAGGATTATTCCAACCGGAACATCTTCGAAAAGGGTGGGCGTTTCGTGAAGACAGAGCCCGTCCTGGAGTTTGGCGTGATCTACACCTTCAACAGCACGAATGCAAAGTAGCCAGTGATTTCGGCTGCGGGATCGCGAAAGCGGTTTCGCAGCTGATGTAGGAAAAACGGCCGCCCGGCTTCCTCCTTTGCCGGGCGGCTGTTTTTTGTACCGAAAGGTGCGTAGAAACCGAATGCGCAGAAATACGGTGGTCAGCGCCGCTCCATTACGACATTTCCGAAGGCGTCCTGGGTGATGTTCAGTTTCGCTTTCGGCTTGTCCGCGTGGCGGTATTCGCTGGCGACTTCAGCCAGAGTCTTCTGCCGGGCGGCGAGGATCGCTTCTCCTTCGGCTATCCCCTTATCGATCTGCATGAAAGAGGAGGGAAAGAAGCTGACGTCTCCGCCGCTCACATCGATCGCCTGAAACTGAGTCCGAGGAACCACCGGAAGAGTACGGAAGGCCGCCGCGGCGCCACCCGTACTACCACCTACGGGAGAACCCGCACCCCCGCCGTTGCCAGTAGGGCCGGCCGTTCCAGCCATAGACCGCTGCGCATGTGCGGGAATGGAGAACGATAATCCGAGAATCGCGAAGCCAATGAATTTGTTCATAGTCGTCCCTGCTTTCGGGCCGGATTCCACGGCCTGTGGGGGGACACCTTCGGATATGGCAATCCCAGGCCCATGCGACGTCGAAGGCATTCGCCAGACGATAAACGAGTTAGAGGAGACTTTTCTCACGGCGATGCGGCGGCGGCTCGGGAAATGCGAAATGCGGATGAACTTGTGCGCAAGATTTTTGCCGCGGTACTAGATCTAAGTCCTATGCGTAAGACTACGATGCCGGAACGCCATACCTTCGCCCTAAAATGCTTCAAGTGTGATATAGTCCAGTGGTGGGGATTCTACTTACGGTTTTTCCGCATTCGAAAGACTGATGGTTTTTATAGAAATTCCCTTGACATAGCAAAGACCCTCCGCTAGTATCGGGGTTCGTCTTCAAGCCTTCCAGCTGGCCTGGGAGTACCTGCT
>CAZRKW010000026.1:0-26072 GCA_964600355.1 uncultured Acidobacteriaceae bacterium | reverse complement strand
AAAGATTGGTGGACGTGGCCGGGATCGAACCGGCGGCCCCCTGCTTGCAAAGCAGGTGCTCTCCCAGCTGAGCTACACGCCCACAGCGGAAACTGTCTAAGATTCTAGAGCATTTGCCGCCGTTCGAAAACTCCGAAACTCCGATTTGTCGCGAAACACCGGCACGAGCGTACGAGTCATCAAGTTGTTTCTTCCCTCTCGCCTGAAATGTCGCGCGGAAGCGCAGTCCTGCTCGTCAACTCTATGACCAAGCCGCCTTGACGTTTTTATTTCCCGCGGCCACTATGGAGAATCGTTTCTCGCGGAGCGCGATGCCTGAAGGAAAAGGACTCCTGATCGTTTACACCGGCCCCGGCAAGGGCAAGACGACCTGCGCGCTGGGCACCGCTTTTCGCGCGGTGGGGCAGGGGTTGCGCGTGCTGATGGTGCAGTTCATTAAGGGCTCGTGGCATTACGGCGAGCTTGACGCGGCCAAGATGCTCGGCGACGACAAATTCGAAATTCGCCCCATGGGGCGCGGCTTCGTGAAGGTTGGCGGCGCCGACACCGATCCCGAAGACGTCCGTCTCTGCGAACAGGCCTGGGACTTCGGTCGCGAACAGATTTACAGCGAGAAATACGACCTCGTAGTGCTCGACGAAATTAATTACGTGATCAGCTATAAAATGCTTGAACCCGATTCGGTGGTCGAGTCGCTGCAGAAGCGTCCCGAGCGCGTCCACGTGATTTGCACCGGGCGCAACGCGCATCCGAAGCTGGTCGAGGCGGCCGACCTCGTGACGGAAATGCGCGAGGTGAAGCACCCTTATACGAAAGGCATCCTCGCGCAGCGCGGAATCGATTACTAGCCATGGCGTGGTTTAAGCGCGATAAAAAGCCCATCGAGAATCCTACGCCCGTCGACGAGCGGCGCGTTCGCACCGAGGGCCTCTGGATCAAGTGCAGTTCCTGCCGCGCCACCATCTGGAAAAAGGATCTCGAAGCCAACTGGGAAGTTTGCCCCAAGTGCGATTATCACTTCCGCCTCGGCGCGCGGCGGCGCCTCGATCTGCTTTTCGACGGCGAGCGCTGGGTCGAGCATGACGCGGACCTTGCTTCGAGCGACCCGCTCCACTTCGCGGACACCAAGCCGTATGCCAAGCGTCTCGAGGAAGCCCAGCGCAAGCTCGGCATGAAAGACGCCGTCATCACCGCCGAAGGCAGCGTGAACGGCCGGCCGACGATTTGCTGTTCGATGGAGTTCGGCTTCATTGGCGGCTCGATGGGCGCTGTGGTCGGAGAAAAAGTCACCCGCGCGATTGAGCGCTCGCTTTCGCAAAAGCAGCCGCTCGTCGTTGTATCGTGCTCGGGCGGCGCTCGCATGATGGAAGGTGCGGTCAGCCTCATGCAGCTCGCGAAGGTTTCGGCGGCGCTCGCGCGCCTCGACGAGGCGCGGCTTCCTTATATTTCGGTGCTCACCGATCCCACCACCGGTGGCGTCACGGCTAGCTATGCGATGCTCGGCGATTTGAACATTGCCGAGCCCGGCGCGCTGATCGGCTTCGCGGGCCCGCGCGTGATCGAGCAAACCATTCGCCAGAAGCTGCCCGAAGGTTTTCAGCGCGCGGAGTTTCTTCTCGAGCACGGCTTTCTTGACGCCGTCGTGCCGCGCCGCGACCTGAAGCCCTACATCTCCCGATCGCTCGACTTTTTCCTCCAGTAGGCGCCATGAACTACGACGAATCGGTTCACGCGCTGCTGACCCTCGGTCGTGAACTCGGCGCTCCGCGCCAGGCTCGTCTGGAAAAGTTCGGCCTCGAAAACATCGCCACGCTGGCCGGCGATCTTGGCAATCCTCAGCTTGCCGCACCCTGCACGCATATCGCGGGCACCAACGGCAAGGGTTCGACGGCCGCGATGCTGGAATCGATCCTCCGCGCCGCGCGGCTGCGCACCGGCTTGTACACGTCGCCGCACCTCGAGCGCATCAACGAGCGCATCCGCATCGACGGCGAGGATATTTCGGATGCGGACTTCGCCGCTCTATGGACGCTCGTCAAAGCCTCCATCGAAAAGCTCATGGCTTCCGGCGCGCTCGCCGCCCACCCGAGCTTCTTCGAATGCGTCACCGCAATGGCTTTCCTTGCCTTCGCGGAACATCACGTCGATTTTGCCGTGTATGAAGTCGGAATGGGCGGACGCTTCGACGCCACCAATATCGTACAGCCCGAAATTGCGGTGATTACGCCGATCGATTTCGACCACGAGAATTTTCTGGGCCACTCGATCGAGGAGATCGCGGGAGAAAAGGCAGGCATCATCAAGCCGGGCGCGTGGGTGGTGACCTCGGCCGAACGCCCCGAAGCGCGGGCAGTCATCGCCCGGCGCTGCAAGGAACTCGATGCGCGATTATTTGAAGTGGACGATTGGTGGCGGATCGCCCGAATGGAAGATTTGGATGGCCGCTATCGCGCCGAAGTTTCCACGCCTGATTCGGAGGGGCTCCTCGTTGTCGAACCGCCCCTCCCCGGCCGCTTCCAGATTCGCAATGCCCTCACGGCCGCAACGGCCACTCGCCTGCTGGCCCGTCGAGGCTTTCGCATCACAGACGAAGCGATCACACGGGGAATCGCCGCCACACGATGGCCGGGGCGCCTAGAACGCCTCGCCAGTCGCCCGGCGCTTTATCTCGACGGAACCCACAATCCCGCCGGTGCGCGCGAACTGCTGAACTTCTGGAAGGAAAATTTCGCCGGGCGCCGCATTTTGCTCGTCTATGGCGCGATGCGCGATAAGGCCGTCGACGAGATCGCCGGTATGCTCTTCCCGCGCGCCGATACCGTCATCCTCACGCAGCCCCGCCAGCCTCGTGCCGTTTCGGCCTCCCTCCTCGAAGAGATGACTAGCCATCTCGCCGCCGAATTCCACGTCGTAGCCGATCCTTTCGATGCGCTCGAACGAGCACTCGAAATGGCCCATCCCGAGGACGCCGTTTTCGCCACAGGTTCGCTCTATCTTGTAGGAGATTTGCGCGCGTACTGGGCTAAACGAGCGGATCGGCGGAAGGCTCCGGAAACCTCTGCTCCACGCCAGACCTGAGCGGAAGCGCATTTCCATAAAGTGGATATCTCCCATTCTAATTTTGGAAGCACTCTCGCTCCGTGCTCTCTGCAATAATTTTTCCAATTTGGCAGTTTCCACCCCGCGTGGTTCCGGTTAGCCTCGACCAGGTTGGGAAAGCGGCACATTCGTAAACTTTTCACGAATGGCAGGCAGCCTATCTGGTGGTTTCGCGTCTAAGTAACCGTTCGAGGGGGTGTGATGAGGCGAGATGAGCGGCGGCAGAAGCTTGAATCTTTCGGGCGAGGACCCGCCTTACTATCGGCGGCGCTACGGCCGCTTCCCAAGAAGATGTGGCTCTACCGCCCGGCGCCGGACCGCTGGAGCATCCACGAAATCATTCACCATCTGGCGGACAGCGAAGCAAGCGGTTACGTGCAGTGCCGCACGTTCATCGCGGAACCCGGCACCCGCTTCCTTGAGTTGAACGCAGTCCGCTGGACGGATTCGCTGGGCTACTTCCATCAAAGCACCCGCGAAGCGATCGAAATTATCCGCAGGCTGCGCAAAATGACGTACGGTCTCCTCGTCAGCCTCCCGGAGTCGGCATGGTCATACGCGCTCGAAGACGCGAATAGCGGAGAAATGTTCCTCGAACACTGGCTCGACCGCCAGGAGCGGCACATCCCCCATCACATCGACCAGATCCATCAGAATTACCAGTTCTGGCTAGAGGCGAACCCGCCACGAAAAGCCCCGCTCTCCCAACCGCGGCCCGTTGCAGAGCCGCGCCGCTCCCTGCTTTCGCTCGGCGTGCGGTAACCTCACGAGGTCGCGCATCTAAAGAGCGCGCCCGCGTCGCCGTTGCCGGTTTTTCCGCAACGATGTTACGATAGCCGTTCATGACCCCTGAAATAAAAGCTAGGCCCCGCGTTGGTGTCCCGTATCGCACTCGCAAAGAAGAACTTACCGGCGATTTCACCATCATTGAGAAATACGTCACGGCCATCAATCGCGCCGGGGGAGAGCCAGTGGTGATTTCTCTGGGCCGTTCCCGGGCGGAGGTGGACCACATTGCCAAAACTTTGGACGCGATCTTGTTGTCTGGCAGCCCCTCGGACCTGGATCCCTCTCTTTTTCATTCCGAGCGCCACGCCCAAACCGCGCCCGCCGACCCGGATCGGGAGCGGACCGATTTCGCCCTTCTCGAACATGCCTTCGCACAAAACAAACCGCTTCTCGCCATTTGCTACGGCATCCAGAGCCTCAATGTGTTTCTGGGCGGCACTCTTCTCCAGGACATCCCCAGCGAAGTTGGCACGAAGATCGAGCATGAATGGGACGACGAAAATGGCGCGCCGGAAACCTTCCATCCGATCCGCATCGAGCCGGGCTCCCAGTTGGCACAAATAGCCGGTGCGGACGAAGCGCTCGTGAATAGCTCGCATCATCAGTCGATTCTCGAACCGGGGCGCGATCTTCGCGTGGTCGCGCGTTCAGAGGATCAGGTAATTGAAGCGGTGGAATGGACGGGCGGCGGCCCCTGGGTCGTGGGCGTGCAATGGCACCCCGAGCGCATTGCCGACAAAGACCCGCTCGCGCGGGATTTGTTTCGCACTCTGATCGAAGCGGCGCGCAAAGCACCGGTTCAAGCCTAGCGCGCAGCCAACGCAGCTCGGCTGCATGGTGCCAGCCTGCTCCTTTTTTCTGCTGTTGAATCGCCTCTGTCGCTTCGAGAGCAATCGTCAGTAATCATCGGTAATATCTTGGGGGAGCCATGATTTCGCTGGCAGGCAAAGCGGCACTCATCACCGGCGGATCGCGCGGAATTGGCGCCGCCACGGTAAAGCTTTTCGCGGAAGCCGGCGCCGATGTCGTCTTCAGCTACCATTCCAATCGCGAAGCCGCCGCCGCCGTCGAGCAGGAAGCGCGCAAGCACGGCACGCGCATCGAATCATGCAAGTCGGACCCGGGTAAAATGCCCGACGCGAAAAAGCTCGTTGAGTTTTCGCGCGAGCGGCTGGGGCGCGTCGACATCCTTGTCGCCAATGCGGGAGTCTGGAATGAGAGGGAAGCGCCCATCGAAAAACTGCGCGAGGAAGACTGGGACGAGATGGTTCGCGTGAATTTAAAAGGCGTATATTCCGTGATCCACTATGCCGTTCCGCACATGATCGAGCAGCAGGGCGGCAGGATCGTCGCTATCAGCTCCACGGCGGGGCAACGAGGCGAGGCCTTCCACACTCACTACGCGGCCACAAAAGGGGCTATCATTAGCTTCGTCAAAGGCCTCTCGACCGAACTCGCGCGCCACAACATTCTCGTCAATTGCGTGGCGCCCGGATGGGTGGATACAGACATGTCGTCTCCCGTGCTGAAAACAAAACGCGGCGCAAAAGCCGTGACGGCTTCGATCCCCCTGAATCGTGTTGCCAACCCCTCGGAAATCGCCGGTCCCATCCTTTTCGCCGCTTCCGATCTGGCAACCTTCGTCACCGGTGAAGTGATCAATGTGAATGGAGGTTCTGTCCTGTGCGGATAACCTGGCGTTCCATTCGGCAGTGTACCCTCTGCTTCGTCGCGATGTCGTCTGTTGCCATGCAGTTCACCACCGCCCGCTCCGCGTCCGCGCAGGAGACGGTGGTGTTGATGCCGGAGGAAAGCGCTGCCAAGACCAAGCAGTTGCTCCAGCAGGCCGTCGACGCGCTCGGCGGAAGCGCCTACCTGGATATGCGCGATATGACGTGCACCGGCCGCGCCAGCCAGTTCGGGCATTCCGGAGAGCTCAATGGCTTTGAGACTTTCATCAATTACGTCGAGCCGCCCACCATGGACCGCACCGAGAACCTTCCTCAGCGCAACATTATCGACGTCTACAACGGCGACATGGGCTGGACGCTTGACCGCGGCGGCGTTGCCGAAGCGCCAGTTACCGATCTCGCGCGCTTTCAGGACAACGTCCGGAAGGATATTTTCAACATCCTGAAAAATCGCGTCCACGAGGACGGCATGATCCTCCGCTACGCCGGCGTGGACATCGTGGACCTGCACGAAGTGGATTGGGTGGAACTGGTGGATGCCAATGACAGCACCATCCGCATCGCCATCGCCAAGGACTCGCACCTACCCATTCGCAAGACTGTTCAGACCCGCGATCCGAAAACGCGCAATGTCACCGAAGAAATCGAGCTGTTCTCGAATTACCATCCCATCAGCGGGATCGAAACGCCCTTCCAAATCGAGCGCGACCGCAACGGTATGAAGATCTACCAGATTTTCTTCGATAAGTGCGACTACAACACCGGCCTCCCGGCTTCGCTCTTTACCAAGGAATCGCTCGACGAGCGCTGGGAAAAGATAGGCAAGAAGGAAAGAGCCAAGGAAAAGAAGGAAGAAAAAAAGGAAGCGAAAGCCTCGTCGTCAAATTAGCTCTTGCTGCAGAACAGAAATTGAATCCCCAAATATCCGCGCCGCTCTACGCCTCTCCTGATTTTCTCTTGCGATGCAGTTTCACGGCGGATGTTCGCAGCGTTTCGGGAATGTTTTTATTCGTCGTCAGCTTCACCAAATCCGTGGAGGTCAGCCGGGGAAACAGGTGCAGCGAAATATCGAGCGGCGTTTTCGGATTATTGATCAGATTCTTCACCACAACGTAGTTCTTCATGAAGTTTCGCAGGCCGGCGATCGTCCGCAGTACCTCCTTGGATAAATTCGTCATCGCGGCAAAGCCTTCCACTTCGGAATCGGTCAGTTTCGGCGATTGCAGCACGCTGCGTTGCACCAGCTTGTTGGGGTCGCGGATCAGCATGAGCCGCTCTGTTTTGCCGCCCTTAAGGGCCATGCTGAGCCGCTGGGCCACGCTCATGTGCGCGACGCGCTGCATCAGTGTTTCGCGCTTGGCCGCGTCCGGTTCGATTTCGGCGGCGGCCTCTTCGAGATCGGCCACCGAGAGTGCGCCCTTGGTCATTTCATCGAGGAGCAACCGTTGTTCCGCGGTCGGCACTGAAGACTGCAGTACTCCCGACACCAGCGCGGGGTCCTCGCTGAATCGTTCGAGATTATCGAGCAGAGCTTGGATGCCATGGCTGGTCAGGTCCCCGGCCAGGCGCGTGACATAAGATGTGGGGCAACCGGCGTTCTTTGCCAGCGCGTCCGCGATTCCCGATCGCGTCCCAAGATTTTCGGCGCAATAGCGAAAGAGCAGGGGGTCGGAGTCCGAGCGCTCCAGAGCCTTGATGAAATAGTCCACCGGCTGCGTCAGCAGCACATTCAGTGCTCGCTCGGCCACCGAAGGGTCCGGATCAGCGGCAAGTATGGCGAGCACTTCGACGCGGTCCTCGGGCGTGAGCGAGACTCCTCCCGAGCACACCGCCATCTTTTTTTCCAGCGTTTCGGGTTTGAAGAGACTTCGCTGCGCTAATGCGGGCGTTGACGTAAGAGTGGGCATGGCCGGCCTTCCTGGCGGCCGCGCGCAGGATCGAGCAGCCGCGCGGCCGGAAGACTGATTTTCCCACGCGCTTGCGCGTTGCGTCCGCGGGCGCGCGCGCCGCGTGTCCAATGCTCCACGTTCGCCGGTGCGGGATCGTCCGGCCAAAGATCGCCGGCATCCTGATGGAAAGCGAATCTTATGGACGCATGCGCGCCGATCCGTCTACCATTTGTGCGTTTTCATCTCACGGAGGAATCCATGGCCAAAGGATACTGGGTCACTTTTTACCGCGAGGCCCCGAAGCCCGACGCACTCGCCGAATACGCCCGACTGGGCACCATCGCTATTCAAGGCGGAGGGGGACGCTTCATTGCGCGCGGCCCCGCCGTGAAGACCTTCGAGAACGGTTTACAGCAGCGATCCGTCGTAATCGAGTTTGAAAGCGTCGAAAAAGCGATCGCCGCCTACCAGAGCCCGGCGTATCAGGAGGCGCTGAAAGCTCTGGGGACCATCGACAGGGAAGTGCGGATTATTGAAGGAGTCTAGCCAGCTACGCAGGTCTTGACCCATGCGAACTAGCGGGCTGCAGTTCCGGTTCCTTTTAAGTCTTCCCGGCTGAGCGACACAGTGCCGCCGTGCCGGCCGGCTGCGCCGAAAGGCACGGGTTCGCCGTTGAGTCGCAGCTTCGTGGCATTTGGTTCGTTCGAGGTCACTTCAAAGCCGTCACGGGCCTGAAAATTTTTGGGGTCGTCGGAATGGAGTCGCCCCTTGAACAACAATTTGCCGTCGCCCATCACGCGAATCACGCTGGTCTTGCTGGTCTCAAGCCTCAGCTTTAGAAATTCCGGCACGGCGGGCGTAGGTGGAACGGTTGCTGCTGCCGGAGCGGGCGAAGGCTCAGGGGTGAGCCCGGCCGCAGGGAGTGTCTGAGTCGCGGCCGGATCGGGAGCGGTATTCGTCGGAATGGCCGGGGGCTGCGGGGCATTCGTAACCGCCACGCTGGCGGGCACTTTTGCACTGGCTGCTGCCGCCGCTGCTATTGCGTCTTCAACCCGTTTTTGCCGTTTCAGGAAGAGCTTGTGATGGATAAACCACGCAGCTCCAACGATCACCACCAGCAGAGCCGCGATCGCCATGATCGCAGGACGGTAATCCCGCGGCATCGCCCCGCTTGGCTGCGCCATCAGTTTCGCTTGCGATTCGCCGCCGGTTTCCTGCGCGTATTCGGCCACCATCCCGTCTTCGTCGAGCCCCAGAAAGTGCGCCGTTGCGCGCACGAATCCCCGGTTAAAAGCGCCTCCGGGCAATTCGTCCCAGCGTCCGTTCTCGAGGGCTTCCAGAAAGCTTGTTTTGATGCGGGTAGCCGCGGCGATCTCGTCGAGAGAAACGCCCCGCAACTCCCGCTCGCGTTTTAGGTGTTCACCGAAAGGTGATGACGACATTCTTCGAACCGGAAACCAAGAAAAAATATAGGCGTCGGCCAGCGGAGTGTCAATCGTCAGGGCAAATTCTTCGGCTATTGTCTCCTAGCCCATTGGTTTTTTGGCACTTTGCTTGCTTTGAGGATTGCGGTGGGTGAAAACCGTTCACTATAATGCCAATGTTGCCAGACAAGCCCACGTACGCCAAGCAATCCTCCCCTCCCGACGCGCTGCGGAGGGCTACGGACGCTAAGCCCTTCTCTGGCACCGAGCGGCGGCGTAACCCCAGCGGCCCTTTTGATTTGCCAGACGGCGGCGAAGTCAGCCTGTTCCACGAGCTAGGTAAGGCGCTCACCTCCTCGCTCCAGCTCGATCAGGTTCTCCGTACCATAATGGAAAAAATCAACGAGGTCCTGCGCCCGGATACCTGGTCGCTGCTGCTGATGGACCTTGACCGCAACGAGCTTTACTTCCAGATCGCTACCGGCAAGGGCTCCGATGCGCTGAAGGACGTCCGTATCAAAGTGGGGCAGGGGCTTGCGGGATGGGTTGCTCAGTCAGGCGAGGCTGTGGTTGTTCCCGACACCACCAAGGATTCGCGCTTCTTCTCGCAGGTCGATGAAAAGACGCGCATGGAAACGCGCTCCATCGTCGCGGTTCCCGTTCGCTTCCGCGAACAATGCCTCGGAGTCATCGAACTTATCAACTGCGTCGGTCCGGAAGGCGTTTTCAGCCAGCGCGATCTGGCTTTGCTCGAGGCCCTGGCGGACTACGCCGCCATCGCCATCGAAAACGCGCGCCACGTCCAGCGCATCCACGAGCTCACCATCACCGACGATTGCACCAGCCTGTACAACGCCCGCCACCTGAATTTCATGCTCGATACGGAGATCTACCGTTCCCATCGCTACGCCTTCGAGTTTTCGCTGATCTTCATCGACCTCGATCATTTCAAGGCCATCAATGACACGTACGGCCACTTGATCGGCTCCAAGCTGCTCTCTGAAATCGGCGAGGCCATCAAAGACAAGTGCCGCATGATCGACCTGGCTTTCCGCTACGGCGGCGATGAATTCGTGATCCTGCTGCCGCAGACCTCCAAGGAAAACGCCCTCGGCGTAGCCCGCCGCTTGCACAAGCTGATCCGCGAAACCGTTTGGCTGAAGGACCCGGGCCTCAACGTCAACATCACTGCCAGCGTCGGCGTTGCCGCCTACCCCAGCGATTCGCGCACCAAGGCCGAACTCCTGCATCTGGCCGACGAAGCCATGTACTTCGTCAAGAACACCACCCGCGATAGCGTCGCCGCCTCGGGCGAAGAAACCGCCCGCAGGCTGGACTCCCGCTGATTCGATTCTTTGTTGCGATGCCCTGGTACCGCAGTCCCCAGAATGGAAGGCTAAATCAGGATTGTCTCGACGCAGCCGCGACCCCGTCCACTGCGGCAATTGAGTCAGCTGCATCGCCCGAGGCGGGCGCCTTCGAGCAGAGTTCGACGGCTTCCCCGATTCGCTGTGCCTCCTGGTTCTTCGTCGCCTGCCACTTCGCGAACTCCGCTTTCTCGCGCGCCACTTCGTCCCGATTGCGCTGGATGCGCTCCAGGTTCTGCGCCACGATGCGATCGGTTTCCGCCTGAATCTGCAGATTAACCTCAGCCTTCCGCGCCCAGTATTCCTCGAAGCTCTTCCGCTGGCCGGCCTCGTACGCGTCGAGGGCGTCCCGGCGCAACGCCGCATCGCGCAGCACTTCCTCCACCGAGATGCTGGCCGCATCGAGCGCCATCAGGATCGCCGCGCGCTTGGCGTCGCTGGCCAGCCCGCGCATGTGGTCGCTGCGAATCATCTCGACCACCTTGCTGATGCTATATCCCATCCTCGGATTCAAAATCCCGGCGGCGCGATAAATATCTTCCAGCGATTGCAGATCGCCTTGCGACCTCGCGAGACCGCTCGCGCCGCCGTTCACAGCGGGCTTGCCGATTAAAATATTCTCATCGCTCGCGCTGCCATCCGAGGCCAAGCCGCTATCGCTTTTTCCATTCGGCGGTTCCTCTTTTTGGCGCTTGAACGCCATTCCGAGCCAGTTCGTTGACATGGGTCTCCTTTCTTTGTCAGGGGAAGGCGGGACAGGCGGAACCTCCAGGATGGGAGAATCCTTGGCGGAGCTCGTTGAACCCTCGTACCCTTTTGAAGCGCTTTGCGGTTCTTGCTTTGTGTCCGGACCAACTCTGCCCGCATGCACTTCGGCTGGTGCGGCGGCGACATGGGGAATATTCCGTTCCCGCCATTCAAGAATCCTCTGAATGCCTAGGACGTAATCCATGCCGTCCCTTCGGCAGTATTTCGTGACGCCCGCAATCTCCTCCCAGGGCCGCTTCACCCACACCGTCGCCCCAACGCCGATAGCCGTATTGACCCGAATGCACGCACCGGAACGGGACGTATCTTCCATCCGCGCCCGAATCGGACTGTGCTTGCTCCCGTCAGGCTCTTCCCACGACACCTCGACCAACGCCATCATGGCCGTTCTGGGCTCTGCCCGAATTCCACTCATGCTCTGTACTATCGGCAGCGTATCAAGGCACTTCAGAGCCGGTCGAACTGCCGTGGGAACCTTTTCCTTCGCTTGACTGTGGGCCCGCGTCTTTGTAATCTCTGCGCCGACGGGTAAGGAGCGACCATCGCTATGAACTCAAAAGTCATAAACAAAGCTTTTCCATACAGAATTAGGCAACTGGGAATCGCCTGTTTGCTGTTGGCAGTCCCCCTGGCGGCGAGTTCCACGCGCATCTATGTCGCGAACACAGCCGGAACCAGCGTTTCGGTCATTGACCCGGCCAAAGGCAAAGTCGTGCAGGAGATTGGAGACATTCAGGTGCCGGAGTCGGTGGCCGTCTCCCCGGACGGAAAGCGCGTCTACATCTCTCAGTGGACCGGCAAGGTTCTCACCGTGGTAGATCGCAAATCGGGAAAGAAAATTAAAGATGTCCCCGTCAGCGGCCACTCCCACGATGTAGCGGCTACCAAAGATGGCAAGTGGGTGTTGGTCTGCAACGCGCAGAATCCCGGAGCGCTGGACATCGTCGACGCCCATACCCTCGAGCTGGCAAAAACCATCCCCATGAAAACGAAGCAGCACGACGTGGTCGTGACTCCCGACAGCCGATATGCGATCACCACCGCCGAAGGCCAGCCCGTGATGACGGTGATCGATCTCCAGACCCAGGCAATCGCCTGGGAGCATCAATTCGATATGGGCACGCAGGTGGCGGCCATAGAGCCGAACCCCGACGGTTCCGCCCGCCGCGTCTTCGTGCAGCTCAACCGCCTCCGCGGATTTGCCGTGGTCGATTTCGCGACCCACGAGGAAGTGGCTAGAATTACGCTACCGGACGACGAGCCGGCAATCAAAACCAGCATGTCGGGCCACGGCATCGCCGTATCGCCCGACGGCAAATGGCTCTGGAACGCCAGCAAGACTTACGACGCCGTATTCATCTATTCCCTGCCCGACATCAAACTGGTCGGGCGCGTCCACTTGCCGAAACTGATGCCGCCGGGGCACGACGCGCTCAGCGGCTCGCCCAACTGGATCACCTTCACTCCCGACAGTAAGAAGGCCTACATCATCAACGCAATGGATAGGTCGGTCTCCGTCGTCGATGTGAAAACGCTGCAGGTCACGGGGCGCATCCCCGTCGGCGAAGAGCCCAGCCGGATGACATTGTTCGCGGGGCGCTAGAATCGCACGCTCTAATCGCACCCGTATTCGAAAAAGATCGCCGGGGGAATATTTTGACAGTGCCTCGGCGTCTGACTTTTGCCCCTGGAGGCGATTTGTGAAGCCTGGAATTTTCGCAAAAGAAGTTGCAGCCCTCTTTTTGTTGTTGATGGTTGTCTTCAGCGCGGCTCGGCTGGGCGGGGCGCCCGCCAGGCAGGATGCCGCCAAGTCCGCGCCGCCCCTTGACTACGAGGTCTTCAAATCGCGCATCGAGCCCATTTTCCTGAAGAACCGCCCGGGCCACTCCCGCTGCTACTCCTGCCATGGATCGGGAAACGGGCCTCAGTACCTGGTGCCGCTATCGCCGGGCAGCACCACCTGGGACGAGGAACAATCCCGCCAGGTCTTCGAGAATGTCTCGAAGCTCGTCGATCGCGACAATCCCGCGAACAGCAAGCTGCTGCTTCGCCCGCTCTCGCCCCTGGCTGGCGGCGATCTCGTCTGGGAGCACAGCGGCGGCAGACAATTTGAATCCAAGGACGACCCCGACTGGCAAGCCATGGCCGCATGGGCCGGCGCAGCAAAGTAGTCCTATTTCCAAAGCGTCAGGATCGAACCCATCGCCATCATGGTCGCGAATCGATAGCCGGCATTGATGGCAAAATATTTGAACGGTCGGTGTTCGTAAGTAACCGAAGCAATCATCACTGCGGCGACAAAACCCAGCCAGCACCAGAACGTCACCAGCAGGCCCTGTGCCAGTGTGCCGGCGCTCGCGTACCGGATGGCATGGGCCAGCACAAATGCCATCGCCGTCGAAGCGAACAAATCTCCCACCAGCGCCGTCGGCAGTCCCTTGTCAAATTCGGCTTTCTTCACCCCCGACATCGCCATCCACGGCTTTATGAACAGCGCCGGCGAATACCAGATACTGCCCATTACGAAGTTCGTGACCACGGCAACGGCCAGCGCCCACCAATTCATTGTCACCGTCTGCATTTGTCGCTGCTCCTTCGAATCTGTCTCGCCTTCAGTCGATCGCGGAATGGGAGGAGAGCATAGCACCGACGAATCGAAACCGAACACCTGCACAACTACCCAGAATTTGCGGGATTAAAATGGGCTGGCATCCCGCTTGACCGGGGGCCTTCGAATCTTTATCTTCTTCGGGGGGTAAATCCATGCAACCAGGTGCGTTGAAACGTTTGAGAATCGCGATTCTCGCCGGCGGCCTCTCGGCCTCGCTCGCGGTGGCGGCATTTGCACAGTACAGAATGACCGTCAACAAAGACCGGCTAATCAACGCGCAGAATGAGCCGCAAAACTGGCTCATGATGAACGGCGATTACGGCGCGCAGCGTTACTCCAAGCTTTCCGAGATCAACCGCGAAAACGTCAAGAACCTCCACATGGTGTGGGCCCTCGCGCTCGGCGGCATGCAGGACGTCGGACAGAACGGCCCGGAGAACGAACTGAATCCCCTGATCGACAACGGTTTCATGTACACCTCGGACGGCTGGGGAACCCTCTACAAGATCGACGCACGCGAAGCCAACCGCGGCCAGTTCGTGTGGGTCACCGATCCCGGCGTGAAGCATCAGGGCAACAACTCACGCACGCGAGGCGTTGCGCTTTGGGAGGACCTGGTAATCGCCGCTCTTCCCGACGGCCGCGTCATCGGCGTGAAGCAGGACACTGGCGAAATTGCCTGGGACAAGATGCTGGCCACCACCAACGAATTCGGCACGCGCGAGCGCTTTGACTCAGCGCCTTTGGTTGTCGACGACAAGGTCCTCGTCTCAAACGGAGCGGGAGACGCCGGAACGCGCGGCTGGGTCGCGGCTCTCGACGCGCGCACGGGTAAAGAGCTCTGGCGCTGGTACGTGATCCCCAAACCCGGCGATCCGGGCAGCGAAACGTGGAAAGATAAGAACAATGCCTGGAAAACCGGCGGCGGCGGCATCTGGCAGACCGGGTCCTACGATCCGGGCACGAGGCTCACGATCTGGGGAACAGGTAACCCGGTTCCGATGTTCGATCCCGAGGGACGCCCCGGCGACAATCTCTACACCGACTCAGCCGTGGCTCTCAACGTCGACACCGGAAAGCTCGCGTGGTATTTCCAATACACGCCCAATGACGGCTGGGACTATGACGAGATCGGCGTCCACATGCTCTACGACACGATCCTCGACGGCCGGCCCCGCAAGGTCGTCGCGCATTTCGGCCGCAACGGTTTCTTCTACACGCTCGACCGCACCAACGGAAAGTTCATCAAGGGCGCTCAGTACGTCAACGATCTGAACTGGACCAAAGGCCTCAATCCGGAAACCGGCAAGCCCATCGACTACGATCCGAAGCTCGATGTGCAAACCTACAATCCTGCGGCGCGCCAGCTCCGCGGCGACCCGGAAAAGCGCACCTGCCCCACGTGGCACGGCGGCGTCGCGCATCAGCCCACCGCGTATAACCCTGTCAAGCACATCGCTTACGGCGTGGGCGTGGAAGGCTGCTACTCGCAGAACGGCGCGGCAGTGGCGTTCCTTTCGCCCAACGGCGGCCTCGACAGGAAGAACAGCCAGAAATACACCTACAGCAGCGACCTCTACTACGGCTCGATAACCGCCTTCGACACGATCAGCCACAAGGTGATCGCAAAAGCCGTGACGCCCATCGAAATTCGATCGGGCGCCACGGACACCGCGGGCGGTCTGGTCTTCACCGCGCTTCAGGACGGCTGGGTGGTGGCCTATAACGACGAGACGCTCGAGGAGCTCTGGCGGTTCAACGTGGGCACCGCTCTGAAGGGCGCCCCGGTGACCTACGCGATCGGACCTAAGCAATACGTTGCCGTTCAAGCAAGCGGACGCCACCTACATCCCGTGAAATACGACAACTTTCAGGATTCGAGCTACTTGTTCGTTTTTGCGCTGAATTGATTTTTCGCTGGGATTTTTAGAGAAGCTGGCCCGCGCAGAAAATTATTTCGGGAAGTCTTTGCAGGCGTCGGTTTCCGAGCCCCAGAACTCGACGCACTTGGCGTGATCCATGGGGCCTTTTCCAACAACCTTCGCAAACAGAAAGTCGACGATCAGGTCGATCTCGCGCGGTTGCAGCGTGGCCGGCGGGTCCGGCATCTTCGTCGGGTACGATTTCAGATCGGCCTTCGTCTTCCCGTAGCAGCGCCCGTCGGTGTAGGCATATTTGTCGAACGCGGGCATCTGCGCGTTCAGCCGCCCGCACTTGATGGTCAGCGCAATTCCCGCGCGGCTCAGTTTGGTTTCGCGCAAGTTGGCGCCGCTGGGCATCTGGCTGTCCATGTTGCGACCGTCGCCCGCCCAGCCGTGGCACGATTGGCAGTTTCCTTTCTGTTGGAAAAGCCTCATGCCCTCGGCAATGTCGGAGGCGTCGGGCGCGCTCTGGTCCTGCTTCTGGTCCTGTTCCTGCGCGCGGGCGCTGAATACGATTGCCACGACGCCGGCTAAGATCGCAGCTGCAACGAACGCCATGGAAGCGGAACGCAACCGCGCGAAATATTTGTGCTTTTTGGTCGCACCGTAGGTCCACCTAGTGGTCATGAGCGCAGTATATATCACCGCATCAGCTTCATAAAAGACGCTGAATCATAGTCCGCCTGCCCGCCTTCAAGAGTTCCCTCAAGCCCTACCGCGAAAAGCCGATTACGACATGAGACGAAGGGTCATGCCCGCTCTTCGTGCCGGATCAAATCGCAACGGAGGGATCGAGATGCTGAATGGACCAGGGCCCTGTTGGAATCGGTTGCCTCGAACTTTCTCATGGGTTTTCGTCCTCGCCTTGGCCGCCGCGCTCGTTGCAGGGCAGGCCGCTCCGCTGTATGGAGGGGAAGGCGAAAGCGGCGCAAATACGGCCTCCGCCGCTGCGTCCAACGCCGCAAAACCGAGTGCCGCTGGAGGGCTAGCGGCTGCTTCCGATCGCGAGCTCATCCAGCAGCTCATGGACCAGATCGGCGCGCTGGAAAATCGCGTTTCTGAAATGGAGTCCAAAGAGGCTGCAGCCACGCCGGAGAAGTCTCTCTCGTCGGCGTCTGTGGCTGGTGAGTCGAATCCAGCCGCCCTTCCAAACGTTCCACCTGGCCCAGTGAGCGTTGCCCCGGCAGCCCCGGCACCAGCAGCGTCGCCTGACCAGATGGGTTCCGGAGGCAGCCACACAATGGACCTCCCCGGTGGCCCGAAACTCAATTTCCGCGGCTTCCTCGACTTCAATTTCGACGCCGGCTCAGCCGCCAATCCTCTGATTTATCCGCTCACGGTTCCACCGAGCACCGTGCACAATACGTTTCAATTCGGCGAATTCGATCTGTTCTTGAGCTCGAAGCTTTCCGACCACATCAACTTCATGAGCGAGATGGTCTTCGGCACCGACGCCAGTAATTTCTGGGGAATCGACATCGAACGAGCGCAGCTCACTTACAAGCACAACGATTATTTTCAGCTCAGCATCGGCCGCATGCACACCGCGATCGGTTATTACAACACCGCCTATCACCACGGCACCTGGTTTCAAACTCCCACAGGCCGCCCGTTCATGTACTTCTACGAAGACAGCGGCGGCATTCTTCCCGTTCATATCGTCGGAGTCAGCGCGACGGGCCTTGTTCCCCGCACCGGCAGGCTGAACCTGCACTGGATCGCGGAGGTCGGCAACGAAGAAAGCTCTGCTTTTATCGGCCAGCCGATCGTCGCCGAGCCTGTTCAGAATTTCGTTTCCGACACCAATCATAAAGCTTACAACTTCGCCGGCTACATCCGCCCGGATTGGATACAAGGCCTGCAGATTGGTGGAAACTATTACAACTCCGAACGCGTCCCCGACGGCGTGCCCCATGTGGCGAACGCCATCACCGGACTCTACGCCGTCTACATCACGCCGGTATGGGAGTTCCTCAACGAGTTTCAGGTGCAGCGCGACCGCTCGCTGGGCACATCCGTTACGTTCAATACGCCGCTCGCTTACACGCAGTTTTCCAGGAAGTTTGGCCTCTACACCCCGTATTTTCGCTGGCAGGAGGTGAATGTGCCCACCGGCGATCCCCTCTACAGCTCCGTCGGCAGGTTTGAGGGGCCGTCGGTCGGCTTGAGATTCGATTTTTCGAATTATGCGACTTTTAAAATGCAATACAACCGCCTCTACACTCGCGGTTCGCTGCCCAGCAACGGCCTGGATACCCAGGTGGGTTTTACATTCTAGCGGTCGGTCAGCGCTGCAACGGGCCCTGGTATGAGTGATTCGTATAGAGCGGAGGAATCCATGGTCAGGCCAATCTTTTTCTATCTCGCCGCCGGCCTTATTTTCTTTGCCTCGGTTGCGATCCCCGGCTCGCCGGTCGCGGCGGCGGGCGACGAGGTGGATGTCATCGTCAACAAGGGAAATCCGGTCAGCGAACTCTCAATGTCCGACGCCCGGAAGATTTTCATCGGCGACAAGGGCTCCTGGCCCAACGGCAAACGCATCACCGTCCTGATGCTCGCGCCGGGGCAACCCGAGCGAGCCGTCCTGCTGCACGAAGTCTACAAAATGGGAGAAGCCGACTACAGCAAGTATTTCCTGCAGGCGTCCTTTACCGGCAAGGTGGAAGCTCCTCCCAAGGACGTGGCGTCAGCCGCTGAAGTAAAGCAGGCCGTAGCCGCCAACATCGGCGCCATCGGATACGTCAAGAGCGGCGACGCCGACGATTCCGTAAAAGTGGTACTCAAGATTCCCTGAGTCGAGGGGGGCGCGAACGAGATGCAGCTCACAATCAGCAAAAAACTCTACGGTCTGGGCTTGCTCGGCTTGTTGTTCACTCTCGCGGCCGGGATCACCGGTGCCTGGGGAATTACGCGCGTGGCGGGAGGCATCGACGACGTGAGCCGCCTCAGCTCCGTGATTCGCAATCACATTCAAGCCAGCATGTTCCTCGATTGGAGCCGCACCGACATTTCCAAAATGCTCACGACAACGGGCGAAACGCAGGCAACGGCTGCCTCCGAACTCGAAAATCACCAGCAGCTGTTCGTCGAAAGGCTCGACGCGGCGAAATCGTTCGCGAAGGATCCTGAGACGCGAACCGTTCTCGAAAAGGAAAGCGGCTTGGCGGCCCAGTATGTTCGCAGCGCGTCGAAGATCGCCAGTCTTCGTGCGAAGCCGGCCGAGGCCGCTCCGCTGATCGGAGAATTTCTGTCGGGTTATCAGGATCTCCGCAACATGATGGACGCGACCACGGACCAGCTCGAAGGGCGTTCCAAGCGCGCGGAACTGCTGGCCAACACGGTCGTCGGCCGCTCTCGCCTCACGATAGTTATTTTCTGCGTTTTGTCCTCCGTGCTCCTTTTCGTGATCGCATTTCGCACCGCCGGGCAGATCAACCGCCGTCTGGCCGACATCGTTCGCAATCTCAAATCCCTGGCCGCGGGTGATTTGACGAACCGTACCACCGACACGGGCAAAGACGAACTAGGTGAAATGGCCCATTGGTTCAACAACTCGATGGAGACGCTGCGCGGCACGATCGGGCACGTCGCTTCGAGCGCCCAGGGCGTCACCGCCGCCGTGGAAGGCCTCAACGCCGTGAGCCAGCAGATGAGCGCGGATTCCGAGGAGACCAGCAGCCAGGCAAACGTCGTCTCTTCGACCACCGATCAGGTCACCAGCAGCCTGCAGAGTGTCGCCACCAGCACCGAGCAGATGAGCCTGAGCATTCGCGACATCGCCAGGAGCATTGGCGAGGCCGCCCGCGTGGCCGCCGACGCCGTAAAAGTAGTCCAGTCCACCACCAAAACAGTCGGCAAGCTCGGCGATTCGAGCGCCGAGATCGGCAATGTCGTCAAGATCATCATGTCCATCGCGCAGCAGACCAACCTGCTAGCTCTAAACGCCACCATCGAGGCCGCTCGGGCGGGTGACGCCGGCAAGGGTTTTGCCGTCGTCGCGCATGAAGTGAAGGAGTTGGCGAATCAGACCGCCAAGGCCACCGAGGACATTAGCCGCAAGATCGACGCGATCCAGGCGAATACGGTGGAGTCGGTCGAAGCGATCAACAAAATTAGCGAGATTATCGTTCAGATCAACGACATCTCCCGTACCATAGCCGCCGCCATCGAAGAGCAGAACGCCACCACCAACGAAATCTCCCGTAACATTTCCGAGGGCGCGCGAGGCTCGGGAGAAATCGCCAGCAACATCTCCGGCGTCGCGCAAGCCGCGCAAAATACCTCCCTGGGCGCCCGCAACGTCCAGAAAGCAGCCGAGGATCTTCGCGGAATGTCCTCCGGGCTCACCAAGCTGGTAGGCCAATTCAAGTACGGTGATTCGGATCGCGCGGGCCTCCAAAACGGCGGCCACTCCGATGCGGAGTCGGAAGCCGCACCTTCCGATCTCCACCACGCGCACGCCTAGACCAGCCGGGAAAGTGCGCCGTTCCTGGCTGAGCCTCGTCTTTCGCGGTGTCATCCTGAACCCGTCCGCGCAGAGCGCGGGACGGCGTGAGGGACCTGCTTCTTCCTTGCAGTCCCCCATTTACCGTTCTTCGAAATGCACCTCTTCGCGTGCGCCACGCAGCAATGGTGGGGCTTGCTTTTTGGCTTCTGCGGGTGCCCGACCCTTCGGTTTTAAGGGTCGGGCTTCACGGTAAATGCCAGCCCGCGCTGCTGCGTTTATGCTCGACGCGGCCCATCTCTGTCATGGCTCTTAGCTGCCCCCTTCATTTCTCCCACCACGACAACCCGGTCCTTACAATTCGCTTCTCCCATGATAATGTTGGCCTCCAGCGGGGCGAAAATAGCATCGAAAATGAGGAGAACTGCAAAACTTGACTCGACACAATCGCACGACACTATTACCCGGAGAAACGTGGGGAGCTTGATTGCGTAATCAGGAAGCCGAGCGATACTCGCGAATGGCGGCCCTGGCCGCCGGACTACTCGTGCTGGTCGTTGCCGGGGTGTATCTGCAGCGCGCCTACCGCGTCATGCGGCTCCGGCGCGCCTTGCCCTCCACCGTCCCATCCGAAGTCCAGCAGCAATCGGATAACTTCTCTTACTCCGACGTCGAGCAGGGCCGCACCATCTTCACCGTTCGCGCCTCCCACGCCACTCAGTTCAAGGACCAGAATCGCGCGCTCCTGCAGGATGTCTGGATCACGGTCTACGGCCGCGAAGGGAACCGCAACGACAATATCCACACCCGCCAATGCAGTTACGAACCCGCGTCCGGCGGCATTCGCTGCCAGGGGGAAGTCCAGATCGACATGCAGGGCGCTCCCCAGCCCGGAGGCAAACCCGCCGGCCAGCCCATGCAGGTGAAGACCAGCGATCTCACCTTCAATCGCGAAACCGGAGAAGCTGCCACGGCGGCCCCCGTCGAGTTCCGCTTTCCTCAAGGCCACGGCCACGGCGTCGGAGTGAGCTACAGCACGCGAGACTCTACTGTGCGCGTCAACCAATCCGTCGAATTCGACCTGAACGCCTCCGATCGCGCGGGCGGCTTGCCGGTGAACGCCGCCGGAAGCAGCCTTGAAATCCGCCGCAACGAACACAGCGTCGTTCTAGCCGGCCCGGCGACCGTCCGGCAGGGAGACCGCCAGCTATCCGCCGCGAAAATTTCCATCGCCCTGGATGAGAATTACCGAGCTCAAAAAGCCTTGGCGGAGGGCAATCCAGTAATACGCGGCGGAGACCGCGGCGCCAATTTCAGCCTCGCCGCAAATCAGTTCCAGGCCGCCCTCAACCAGCAGGGTTGGATAGAGAGCATCGTCGCGGAGGGAAGCGTAGCTGGCGCGCGGCAGACGAGCGCAGGCACCGATCGTTTGTCCGCGGCACGCTTGGAATTCACGATGCTTCCCGAGCACAACCTTGTCCGCGAGATGAACGCGAGCGGCGGCGTTACGGCCGAGTCCAAGCAAGGTGCGGATGCTCGTTCTCTGAAGACGAGCGCCCTCCGGGTCGTGTTTGCAAACGCACCGGGCAACGCTCGGGCGTCCCACGCCTCGCCGTCTAAGGCGTCCCTCCCTGCTGCGGGATCGCAACGGGTCCAAAGCATAGAAACCCTCGCACCTGGCGTCATCGAATCGAGGACGGGAAACGAAACTATAAACGTCAACGCCAGGAAGTTTGTCGCCCAGTTTGATTCGAACGGGCGCTTTGAAAAGTTGCTCGGCCATTCGGGAGTCGATCTCACCCGCCAGGTCCAGGGTAGTGTCCCGCAGTCGAGCTCGGCGGCCGAACTGGTGGCCACCATCAGCCCGGACGGCCAATGGAATACCCTCGACGAAACCGGGAACGTCCGCTTTCAGCAGGCAGACCGCCATGCAACCGCCGCAAGCGCCAGAATGTCCCGCGCCACGGGAATGATTACGCTGGAGGGCTCGCCTGTCCTATCCGACTCCATCAGCCGCACCACGGCCGCCTCGGTAGCAATCAACCAGCAGTCGGGCGAACTCCATGCCTCGGGCGGGGTCGTCTCCACCTATCTAACTGCCGCCTCCAATGACGCGGTGAATCTCGGCTCCGGCCCCGCCCACATCTCCGCCGACTCGGTTTCGGGCTCCACGACCTCCGGGCACATTGTCTACGAGGGCCACGCCCGCCTCTGGCAGGGTGAATCGGTTCTGGAGGCTGCCCGGATCGAGCTGTGGCGAGACGAGAAGAAGATGCAGGCCACCGGCCACGTCGTGGCGATCTTCCCTCAGGCCCCCGGTTCCGGCCCCTCGTTCGCGATAGCCGAGACGAAATCTCCCTCACACCCCGCCAGCCCGACGCTCTGGCAGATCCACGCGCCCGTCCTCACCTACTGGAGCGACCAGGGCAAAGCCCACTTGGAGGGCGGCGTAACCGCAACCTCCGATCAGGGCTCGCTAGAATCGCGCACCCTGGATGTATTTCTCACCCCGGCCAGTGCCTCCGGCACGCCGTCCGCCCGCCCCTCAAACCCGCCTGGCGCCTCGTCAGCTCAGCCATCGGGCGCAGGAGGCCAGCAATTGAGCCGTGCCCTCGCCCAGGGAAATGTGGTCGTTCGCCAGGCAGACCGACGCGGCACCGGCGAGCAGGCCGAATACACCGCCGCCGACCAAAAGTTCGTCCTTTCCGGCGGCCAGCCCACTCTCACCAACGCCTCAAATGACACAACCACGGGCCGTTCGTTGACCTTCTTTGTAGCGAGTGATACGATTTTGGTCGATTCGCAAGAAGGCGTGCGCTCCATCACGAAGCACCGAGTTGAGAAATGAACCAGCATGTCGAAACTCCAGGCCGCGGAACTGCGGAAGGCTTACCGGGGACGAAAAGTTGTCGATGACGTCAGTCTGGAGATTCGGCAGGGTGAAGTAGTTGGGTTGCTGGGACCGAATGGCGCAGGGAAGACGACGACGTTCTACATTCTGGTCGGTCTCGCCCGCCCCGATTATGGGCGCGTTTTGCTGGATGGCGACGACATCACCGACCTCCCCATGTATTTGAGGGCTCGCGGTGGCATCAGTTACCTTCCCCAGGAACCTTCGGTCTTTCGCAAAATGACGGTGGAGGAAAACCTCCTCGCGGTGCTTGAGACCCTCTCCTTGACGCCCGAGCAGAGGCGAGAGCGCGCCGAGGAGCTCCTGGCACAGATGGGCTTGGAAGGCGTAAGGTATAGTAGGGCATACGTTCTGTCCGGTGGCGAACGCCGGCGGCTTGAAATTGCCCGTTCGCTCGTCCTTTCCCCCTCCTTTGTGTTGCTGGACGAGCCGTTTGCAGGGATTGACCCCCTGACTGTCGTGGACATACAGAAAATTATCGCCGACCTCAGTGCTTCCGGCATCGGCGTTTTGGTCACCGACCACAACGTGCGGGATACCCTTGCGGTCACAAGTCGTGCTTACATCATTACGGGGGGCAGGATCCTTGCCGCCGGGACGCCCGCGGAGCTTTCAGCCAATCCGGACGTTCGCCGCATCTATCTAGGGGAAGGGTTTCGCCTCAACTGAATGCAATGAACTGGCTAGCGCCAAAACTCAATCTCCGCGTCGCCCAGAAGCAGATTCTCACCCCTGGGCTCGTTCAAATGGTCAGCGTGCTGGCCCTGAACCGTCTCGAGCTCCGCGAGATGATCAACCAGGAGATCATGGCGAACCCCGTCCTCGAAGAGGTCGCCGAAGAGGGCACCGCGGCCGAGAGCTACACCGACGAAGCCTTCCTCAAGAAGGAAACGGAAAAACTCCCCGAAACGCCCGCAGCTAACCCGTTTGACGAGTTCGATTTCGGTTCTTTCTTCGGCCAGTACCTCGACACCGGCAGCGAGCGCGTTGCCAGCGGCGAACACGAAGAGATCGAAAAGCCCTCTTTCGATAAGTTCCTCTCCTCCCCCGCCAGCCTCACCGACTATCTCATGTGGCAGCTGAGCGTAAGTATTTCCAGCGAGGAAGTCCGTAAAATTGCTGAGTCGATCATCGGCAACCTCGACGAAAACGGCTATCTCACCGCCACCCTCGACGAAATCGCCCAGGCCGCCGACTATTCCATGGAAGACGTCGAAGAAGCGCTCACCATGGTGCAGGAATTCGATCCCCCTGGAGTTGCTGCCCGCGACCTGCAGGAATGCCTGCTCATCCAGCTCAAGGTGGTGGACCCGCAGAATACCCTGGCGCAGCAGATCATCACCGACCATCTGAAGCTGCTGCAGAACAATCAGATGAAAGAGGTCGCCCGCACTCTCAACCGGCCCATCGAACTGGTCAAGCGCGCCGTGGACGTGATCAAGCGCCTCGATCCCAAGCCCGGCCTGCGCTACAACAAGACCGAGCCTCGCCTCGTCGAACCCGACGTCCAGTTCCGCAAGGTGGACGGCGAATGGCAGGTTTTCATCAACGACGACGACCTGCCGCAGTTGCGCCTCAGCCCCACCTATCGCCGCCTTCTTGCCCGCGATGCCGCCGACCGCGACGTGCGCACCTATGTGAAGGAGCGCTTCACAGCCGCCATCCAGCTGATGAAAAATATCGAGCAGCGCAAGCACACCATCGTGCGCGTCTGCAATTCGATCCTCCGCCGCCAGGCCGATTACCTCGACTACGGCCCCGACCATCTGAAGCCCATGATGATCAAGGAAGTCGCCGAGGAGGTGGGCGTACATCCCTCCACCGTCAGCCGTGCCGTCGCCAACAAATACGTCCATACGCCGCAGGGCGTTCTCGAGCTGCGAACCTTCTTCTCCGAATCCGTCAACGGCCCCCAGGGCAGCGAAATGTCTTTGTCCTCCCTCAAGCGCCGCGTCAAGCAGATGATCGAAGAGGAAGACACCGCGCACCCGCTCACCGACGAGCAAATCACCAAGAAGCTCAGCGACGAAGGCATCCACGTCACGCGCCGCACCGTGGCCAAGTACCGCGAAGACCTCCGAATCCCGAGCACGCACCGCCGCCGGGTAAAGGTCTAGCGGCCAGCCGTGGCGCGACTCGCCCGGAAACGCGATGGGCGCCAGCTCGTGCTCCTTACCGGCCTGTCCGGCTCCGGCAAGGGTTCGATCCTCAATACCTTCGAAGACCTCGGTTTCTATTGCGTGGACAATCTCCCGGTCGCTCTCATCCCCACCTTCAGCGAACTCTATGAAAGCGGCAGCGGAGAAATCGAGCGCGCCGCCCTGCTTGTCGACGCCCGCGAAGGCGAGCAGATCGAAAATCTGCCTAAGATGTACCGCAGGCTCCGCAGCGAACATCCCGTCACGCTGGTCTTCAGCGAAGCCAGCGACGATGCGCTGATTCGCCGCTTCAGCGAGACGCGCCGCCCCCACCCCCTCGCGCACGACGGCGCCATCGCCGATGGCATCCACGAAGAGCGCCGCCGCATGGCGCCCATCCGCCGCCTCGCCGACGTGATTATCGACACCACCAAGTTCAACGTGCACGAGCTCCGCCAGTTCATCATCGACCGCTTTCAGAATCCCGGACGCAATCCGCTGATGATCTCGGTGGTAAGCTTCGGCTTTCGCTACGGCGTCCCCGCGGACGCCGACCTCGTTTTTGACGTTCGCTTCCTCCCCAACCCTCATTTCGTGCAGCGCCTTCGCCCTTTTTCGGGCAAAGACCCGCGCGTCGCGCGCTACATCCGTTCCTTCCCGCAGACGGGCCAGTTTCTGCGGCGCATCGAAAGCCTGCTCGCATATCTGATCCCGCACTACATCCGCGAAGGAAAAAGCTATCTCACGGTAGCCCTGGGATGCACCGGCGGGCGTCATCGCTCGGTCGCGCTTTCGGAGGTGATCCGCCACAGCCTGCAGAAGAGGGGATACTCCACGAAAGTCGTCCATCGCGATCTGGATAAAACTACAACGTGATAAGCGGCCTTTTCGTCGCGAGATACCCCTTACGAAATCAGTATGTCGGACGCCGCGGAACTGCTCAGCCGATGACCCTTTTTATGCCCGTCGCCTTGCAAGATTCGCCATTCCTGCATAGTCTATGCAGATTCGCTTTGTGC
>CAZRKW010000025.1:13060-26365 GCA_964600355.1 uncultured Acidobacteriaceae bacterium | reverse complement strand
TACGCCGCGCTCAAGAAGAGCGAGGAGCGGCTCGCGGAAGATCTGGCGCAGGCGGCGAAATATGTGATTTCCCTGTTTCCCGAGCGGTTGAGCGGCGAGATCACTACCGACTGGCTGTTCATCCCGTCGGTCGCGCTGGGAGGGGATGCCTTCGGGTATCACTGGATCGATCCCGGCCATCTTGCAATGTACCTGCTCGATGTATGCGGGCACGGCGTGCAAGCGGCACTGCTATCCATCTCGGCAATCAACGTCCTGCGCAATCAAACATTGCCCGCCACCGATTTTCGCTCGCCGACCCAGGTGCTGACGGCGCTCAACAAGGTCTTTCAGATGGATCGGCACAACGATATGTATTTCACGATGTGGTATGGCGTCTACGACAAACAAAAGCGGCGGCTCACCTACGCGAACGGCGGCCATCCGCCCGCGATCCTGATGGCGGGAGCTACCCGGGAGACCGCCAAACCCATGGAATTGTCGCAGCGCGGCGCCATTATCGGCGCTTTCCCGGAGATGAACTTCGGAGAAGGCTCGCAGGATTTACCCGAGTTCAGCCGTCTCTACATTTTCAGCGATGGCATCTACGAAATCACCAGGCCCGACGACACCATTCTCACCTATGAAGAGTTTCTTGATATCCTTGTCGATTCCAAGCGGAGTTCCGAAACGCCGTTGCAGCATACGATCGCAGCCATCCGCGCGACGCGCGGCAGCGATCAATTCGAAGACGATGTTTCGATCATCGAGCTCGCGTTTTGAGGGTGCAGGCATGCGCATTGCCCGAATTCCATTGGCGCGAATTTACGAACCCACCTGGGCGCTCGCCTGTAACATTCCTGTAACCTCGGCCCGGTATGGTCATCGGGCAAACTGCCTGGTGTTCCAACGGTGAGATACGTTCTGCCGGCCAGAATAAGTACCAGCGGATCGGGAGATAAAAAGACATGGCTATCTCAACAGAAGAGTTGGCGGGAGGAGTCATGCGGGTGATCCTCGATGGCAAGCTTGACATCGAGGGAGCCGCGGCCATCGATTTGAAGATGAACGTCATTGCGGGCAGCCGGAAGGCTGTCCTCGTGGACATGCGAAACGTTTCGTTTCTCGGATCGATGGGGCTCCGCGCGCTCGTGGCTCCGGCGAGGGCTATCAAGGGCCGCGGCGGCAAGATCGTTTTGTTTGCTCCTAATGAGATGGTCGAAAAAGTTTTGAAGACTAGTGGAACCGACACGCTGATTCCGGTACATCACGAGCTTCAAAGCGCATTGGACGCGTTGCAACTCACCTAGCGCGCGGGATGCCTCATGGACCAGCCCTCTCTATGACTGGAAACGGCACCGGCCAGATGCAGGATCAGCTGGCTCTGCGTAGCCGGCTTTCCGACATGACGCAGCTTTCCCCTTGGATCGAAAGTCTCGCCACGCGCCACGCAATTCCCGGGAACGTCCAATTCGCCATCGAACTGTGTTTGGAAGAAGTGGTCTCTAACGTGATTCGCCACGGGTATGCCGGCGCGGAGGATTGCTCCGTGCGCGTGAGCTTTGCGATGCCGCGCGACAGCTATTTCGAATTTGTCGTCGACGACGAAGCGCCGCAATTCAATCCGCTGGATGCGCCGGAACTGGGCGCGCTGAGTCCCGATGAGGAGACTCGCGTGGGCGGCCAGGGCATTCGCCTGGTTCGCCAATTCGCGGATGCCGTCGAATACCAGCCAAAAGCAAGCGGCAATCGCCTGCGTATGGGCTTCTCAGCCGCCAAGTAGCCTGCAACGAGCGGTCCAATCCCGACTTTTAGACTGTCGCTCTCGTCAACCAGGCAGGTTGGGAGTTCGCATTGTTGTCACCGGTCGTTTTGCACATCGGCACAAGCCGTCTCACCGAATCGTCACGAGGCCTTCACACACGCGAAACACTTCCCGTGCGAAATTGCCGCATGAAAAAACAACTGCTGGTGTCCATCTGCGGGTTCTTTTTCTTTGCATCCCTTCTGTTCGGTCAATTTGAAACATCGGAAGTCCTTGGCACCGTTACGGATCCTTCCGGTGGGGCGGTCTCCAAGGCCACGGTCACCCTGACGAATCAGGGCACCGGCATCCAAATGCAGGCCGCGACCGATGAAAACGGGAACTATGACTTTCTGAACGTGAAGGTAGGCCGGTATAACCTGACCGTCGAGCAGTCCGGCTTTTCGAAGTTTACAACCGACGTCCGCGTGGACGTGGACGCGCGCCAACGAGTGGACGCCAAAATGCAAGTAGGCATCATCACCGAGTCGGTCGTGGTGTCCTCTGCGGCTGCCATGATCCAGACCGATTCGAGCGAGCTTGGTCAGGTGATCGGCACTCAGGCGGTGGCCGAGCTTCCGTTGAACGGCCGCAACTATGCTGACCTCGCCCTCTTATCTGCAAATGCCGTGAAGTCTCCCATCGCCGTCTCCTTCGGGCCCACCGGCACGCCCCGCGAAGGCTCGTTCAATGTGAACGGCATGCGCAGCACCTACAACAATTTCCTGCTCGACGGACTGGACAACAATGCTTACGGCACCAGCAATCAGGGCTATTCGGCCCAGCTGGTGCAGCCCTCTCCCGACGCGCTCTCCGAATTCAAGGTCATCACCAGCAACTACAGTGCGGAATACGGGCGCGTCGGCGGCGCGGTGGTGAACGCCTCCACGAAATCGGGCACCAACGAGTTTCACGGAGACGCCTACGAGTTTTTCCGGAACACGGACCTCAACGCCACGGGCTTTTTATTCGCTCCCGCGCCCAAGCCCCCACTCAACCGCAATCAATTCGGCGGCACTTTCGGGGGGCCGCTCATCAAGAACAAGATATTTTTCTTCACCGACTACGAGGGTTACAGACAGCTTCTCCATTACAATAACTTCGATTCCATTCCGACGATGACCGACCGTGCCGGTATCCTGCCGGTGACCGTTGCGAACCCCCTGACGGGCGTGGTCTACAAAGCCGGCACGCAAATTCCGATTACCGCGCTGAATCCCTTTGCAGCTGCGGTGCTAAATGCGCTGCCGGCTGTGGCTTCCTCGGTACGCTCCAATGACTACCTGCAGGATCTGCTGGTTCGTGACTACACCGATAAATATGACGTCAAGCTCGATGGCCAGATCAACAGCCGTATGACCGCCTTCCTCCGCTTCAGCCAGCGCATCGACCATCAGTATTTTCAGCCGGACATTCCAGGAGTGTCGGGCGGTAACGGGACGGGTAACCTGCACGTGTTCGATCAAAACACCTCGGCGGGCTACACCTGGACGATTTCGCCGAATTCGCTGCTGGAAGCGCGCTTCGGCTTCTCACGCATTAAAGGGGGAAAGACGCCTCCCAACCTGGGCCTTGCAACGTCAATTGCGGGGTTTCCCTTCTCTGGTTTGCCCACCACACCTAGCCTCCAGGGGGGCATCAATTCGCAGAACATCAGCGGATTCAACCAGCTCGGACGGCAAACGAGCAATCCGCAGTTCCAGAATCCCACTTCGTTCGATCCCAAGGTGAATTACTCGCTGATCCGCGGGCGCCACTCGGTCAAGATGGGATACGAGTTCCTGGTCATACGCACCGAGGTTCTCGATGTGAATCCGATCTACGGAGAGGATCAGTTCACGAGCGGCTTCAGCAAGCCTACCTGCGTTCAACTGGGACTGGCCGGATGCACCGTTCCCAGCGACTCGGCGAGCTATAATCTGGCAGATTTTATCTTCGGCACACCGAGCATCATCAACCTGGGAACCAATCTCGTGGTCAACCTCCGCCAGCACGTTCACTCGCTCTATGTCCAGGACGATTACCGCGTCACGTCGAAGCTCACCGTGAACGCGGGGTTGCGCTGGGACTTTGCCACGCCCCTCTATACGCGTGATAACAATTGGTCGAATTTCAATCCCGCCACAAACACGATGATCCCGGCAACCGGCGGCAGCTTGTACAACCGCAGTCTCGTCAATCCCAACTACCATGACTTCGGTCCCCGGCTGGGCTTGGCCTACAGCATCGACACCAAGACGGTGGTTCGCAGCGGATATGGCATCAGCTACACATTTTTCAATCGCCCGGGCAGCTCCGAGGAGGGCATCAACGCCCCGAACGCTCTTTTCGGAGTGATCAACCAGTCCATTCCGGCGGGCGGGCCGGTGCCGGCGGGCTTCCTCACGACAGCGAACAGTTTCACGACCAACATCGCCAGTCCGGCGGCTTTCAATCCCATCAACTCCAACGTGGACTACATTCCGGCGCACAGCCCTTGGCCCTACGTGCAGAACTGGTTCCTGTCAGTACAGCGCGCACTCCCGAAGGAAACTGTCTTTGAGTTGGCTTACAACGGCAACCACAGTCTGAATCTTCCGATCCTCGGTGACTACAATCAAGCAAATCCCAATGCGCCGGGGGGAACCCTCGGTGTTCAGGCTCGCCGCCCGATCCCGTCGTTCGGACCCATCACCTGGGTGGACCCCGTGGGCAACAATAACTACAATGGACTTTCCGCCCGCGTCGAACATCGCTTCACCGACGGGCTCTATTTCCTGAACTCGTTCACGTGGGGACGGGCGCTGGGAGATTCCGAGCAGGCCCTGGAATATTACTCCGGCAACTATGAAGCGAATCCGCAGAACATCCACAACCTTGCCGCGGAGCACGGGCCTTCCAGCTTCGACGTCAACCTCAACAACGTCACCAGCATCGTCTACCAGCTCCCCTTTGGCAAAGGCCGCAAGTACGCGTCCAGCCTGAACGCCTGGGAAGATGCGGCCGTCGGTGGATGGGAAATCAGCAACATCAACACGGCCCACACCGGAACGCCGCTCAACGTTTGGTACTCTCCATCGACGGCATACGACGTGACTGGCCTTTCCAACGATTACCGCGGCCAGGCACTCCAACGGCCCAATGTTTCCGGCTCGGCTGCGAACCAGACCACGCTGCAGATGCTGAACACGTTTTTCGCCGGTTACACCTTCCCGTTGCCGCCTGTAAATGCGCCCTTTGGAAACCTGGGACGCAATGCCTTCCGCGCTCCGGGTTTCGAGCAGTGGGATGTGGCCCTCGACAAAACATTCCAGATTCATGAGGACGTTCGCTTGCAGCTTCGCTCGGAGTTTTTCAACGTCCTGAACCACACGAACTTTGGCATACCGGACACGAAAACCACTGATGCGGCCTTTGGAACCATCCGCAGCACGTATCCCGCACGGCAGATTCAGTTCGCGCTGAAGCTGCTCTTCTAGTGAGGCGACCGCTCGCAGAAAGCACAGTGCGCGCTGCCGGGAGGCGTATATTCGCAGCATGAAACCTCGGGCACTTGCCGCGGCGCTGCTGGCTAGTCTGTTGGCCGCAGGCCCGTCGTGGGCTGGCTCCGTGCTGATGATCTCGGTCGACGGGCTGAGTCCGGAGTACGTTCTGAAGGCGGACGCGCACGGGCTGAAAATCCCGACGCTGCGGCGATTTCTCACCGAAGGTACGTACGCCGATGGCGTGATCGGCGTTGTTCCCACCGTAACCTATCCCAGCCACATCACGCTCATAACCGGCGTATGGCCCAGCGAGCACGGCATCGATGCGAACGTGGCGTTTGAGCCCTTGGTCAGCGTGGAAACGTGGAACTGGTACGCGCAGGACATTAAGGTCCCCACACTTTGGGATGCAGCTGCGAAGGCTGGCATCCCGACGGCCAGCGTCAGCTGGCCCGTCAGCGTCGGCGCGGATTCGGTGAAGTACCTGATCCCCGAATATTGGCGCACGCGAACCGGGAACGATCACAAGCTGATGGAAGCCCTTTCCCGCCCGCTCGGCTTGCTTGAGGAACTCGAGAAAATGCTGGGTAGCTACGACGAATCGAGCGACCAGGGCGTGCCGGGAGACCTCGTTCGCGCCCGATTTTCCCAGGCCATTCTCGCGCGGGAGAAGCCCGGATTCATGACCATTCATCTCGCATCGCTCGATCACATCGAGCACGGCACCGGGCCTTTCAGCAAGGAAAGCAACGAAGCGGTCGAGGAAGCCGACCGGATGCTGAGCGAACTGATTCAGACTGCGCTCGCAAACGACCCCGGCACGACGATCGCAATCGTGTCGGACCACGGCTTCATTCCCGTCGACCACCACGTCAATCTGATGCTGCCGTTCATCAAGGAAGGGTTGGTTACGCTAAAACCCGCTAACGGGATGTCCCCGCCCACGATTTCTTCCTGGGACGCGTCGTTCTGGCCCGCCGGTGGTTCAGCGGGGGTCATGCTTCGCAATCCCGGCGACCAGGCAATGAAAGAACGTGTGAAGAGTCTGCTGATGAAGATGAAGGATGATCCCGCCTGCTCCATCGCACGCGTAGTCGAGCAACCGGATCTCGCTAACATGGGAGGCTTTCCCCACGCGTCGTTTCTTGTCGAGATGCAGCCCGGCGCCGACGTGGGAACTGCCCTTGCAGGTCCGATTGACCAGCCCGCTCTCGGTACCGGCACGCACGGTTACCTGCCCGACCGCCCCGAAATGCGCGCCTCCTTCTTTATTATGGGAAAAAACATCGCCGCAGGCCGCGACCTCGGCGTAATCGACATGCGCCAGGTCGCACCCACCATCGCTGGCATCCTGAGCGTGGCCCTCCCGCACGCCAAATCCACCCCCCTCCAAGTTACCCGCTGAAGAGAAGCTGGTATCCCCTCGTGAAACGCCCAGCGCATTCCGCCCGTCTACTTTCTTGCACCGGAAAACGCTTCTTGGCGAAAAGTAAGTGTGATATAGGTTGCTGTTTTTGGTTTCGGCTTGTGGCCGGGAAAGAAAACCCTGATGAAACTTGCGGATGAGAACGTGTTGAGAGGAAACGAACGTATGCATGGCACGAAAAGCAAAGGGATGTCGAAGCTTCTCGCTGTAGGACTGGCGCTCGCAGTTGCGCTCTTGTGTTATTCGCCGTTGTCCGGCGCGGACGACGTCAAGCGCGGAACCATCACCGGCACGGTGACGGCCGATCAGGGCAAAGTCATCGGTTTCCGCGTGCAGGCGCACAACGTGGACCTTCAGCTCTGGTACACGGTATTTACGAACAAAGGCCATTACACGGTGCCGCAGGCGCTCCCCGGCGATTATGAAATGTTCGTGGACATGGCAGGTTATGACTCACCGCGTACCACCCTGCAACTCGGTCCTGGCGACAGCAAGACGGCCGACTTTGCCATCAAGCACAAGGATCTTCCCCAACCGGGCAGCGGCGAAGAAGGCAGCGGGCCGAAGAAAGATTGGAAGATCGAGTACGTCGCCAGCATGGAGGACATGTATCCTCCCGGCCCCGCGCTCGACCTGCTGAAGGCCAACTGCATCGGCTGCCACGCGGAGTTGTTCAGCAATTTCGGCGCGTATCACTACGACAAGGCCGGCTTCCTCAAGGGCATCGAGCGGATGACCGAGACCGGTCCCGGATACAACGCCTTCGTTCTGGCGCTCGGCCGCACGCAATTCACCAAGCAGCAAAAGGACATGATGGCCGACTACCTGGCCAAGAACTTCGGCCCGGGAACCACCGAAAAGAGGCTTCGCGTCGATCCAGTGCAGCTCGATGAAGAGGCGGCTTCCAAGGCAATTTACGTTTCCTACGATATCCCCAAGGACCTCCCGATTTCGGCGGGCGGCGATAAGTTGGGCGCGCCTATGATCAACGGCGTGATCGAGCAGCTTGCCTACCCGAAGGAAGGCCGGACGCATCACATGGGCTCCTCGTTCATTTCGCCCGTGGATGGCAACATCTGGTTCAGCTCCCGTACTTCCAGCTCGATGCTGCGTTTGGACCCCAAGCAGCGCAGCGCCGACCGCTGGAAGAACTATCCGATCAAGGGCGACGTGTACGTTCACCCGGACGGCATTGGTGTAGACAAGCGCGGCCATGTGTTCTGGGCCGAGCTAAAGACCGGCAGGCTGGGCGAGTTGGACCCCGCCACGGGAAAACAGATCCGTTATTCTCTCCCGGAACAGGCCGGGGCTCTGCATGAGGCAGTCGTCGACAAGGATGGCAACGTCGGCTTCGACCTGATCTACGGCGCGCTGTTCGGCAAATTGAACGTGAGCACGGGCGTTATCCACATGTACCCCACACCGACTCCCGATAACGGCCTCTACGGCATGGTGATCGACCAGAAGGGCAATATGTGGGCAGCCGGCTGGCAGAAGGGCACCATCAACAAGTGGGACGCGGAGACCGAAGCGGTGAAGGAATATCCCGTGCCGCACTCGTGGGGACAGATTCGCCGCATCGGCGTGGACTCCAAAGGCATCATCTGGGCCTCGGAGTACACCAGCGGTTTACTCGCCAGGCTCGATCCTGAAACGGGCGAGCTCAGCGAATACAAAATCCCCTATAACGGCGCTCAGCCCTACGACGCATGGCCCGATAAGGACGATAACGTCTGGATGGGCGACGCGGCGCACAATATGGTCGTCAAGTTCGATCAGAAAACGCGCAAGTTCAGCTACGTCCCGATGCCGCAGCCGGGACAGAGCATCAACAAATTCCGCGTAGCTGACGACAACACGATCTGGTTTGGGAGCCGCGCCGTAAGGATCGTCACCGGCGTCCACTTCTATCCGAACGGCTACACGGCCGACGCTCCGCCGATGCCATAAGCAACGTTCCAACCGCAGCAATGCACAGAAGCACCCTCGCGGATTATGCCGACGAGGGTGCTTCTGTTTTGGGGTCCTCTTTCTCTGGAGAAGATTCACAATATGAATCCAGCTGAGCGGAATAATGCATCGGACGCCGGGACTATCCGCTCCTAATTCCGTGGTACATTCGGGCGGTTAGCGGCCGCGAGCCGAACGCGATTCTCGCCGCATAGCCTCCGCGATTGCCGATGATCGACGATCCTATTCTGCTGCACGATTGGCACGCCGTGGCCTGGAGCACTCAAGTCACCGGCGCCGCCCCCCTTGCCGCCCGCTTGCTCGATCACGATGTTGTTCTGTGGCGCAATGCAGACGGGGTTCACGCCTGGCAGGACCTTTGCGTCCACCGCGGCGCGAAGCTTTCCGGAGGGCGAATCGCCGGCGATTGCCTGGCCTGCCCTTACCACGGCTGGCAGTACGATTCCTCAGGCCGCTGCGCTCGCATCCCTGCGCATCCCGACCGTCCTCCTCCGCTCCGCGCGCACGCTACGGTGTACCCGGTGCAGGAAAAATACGGGCTGGTGTGGATCTCGCTCGGCAAGCCCGCGAAGGACGTTCCGGCGTTCCCCGAATGGGACGATTCGTCTTTCCGAAAGATACCCGCCGGGCCTTATCTCTACCGGGCGATCGGTCCTCGCGTGGTCGAAAATTTTCTGGACGTGGGCCACTTTCCCTTCGTCCATGCGGGATTTCTGGGCGACGCGACACGCGCGGAAATCGGCGACTATGAAGTCGATGTGTATCCGGATTGTCTGGTCGCCCGGGACATTCCCGTCTGGCAGCCTGATCCCGACGGCACGGGGCGCTCGGCGGAAGTGCATTACACATTCCATGTGCAGCGGCCGCTGACCGCATCGTTCATGAAGGCCAACGGCGAACACCGCTTTGCGATGTTTTCGACGATCACGCCTGTGGCGGAATGCGAGAGCCGCATCTGGCTGATCATGGCTCTGAACTACGGGCATGACGTTCCGGCCGAAGAGCTTCGCCGTTTTCAGGACGTCGTCACCGCGCAGGACGTGCCGGTAGTCGAGTCGCAGCGGCCGGAACTTCTGCCTCTCGATTTGCAGGCGGAGCTGCATTTGACCTCCGACCGCGCCGCCATCGCTTACCGGCAGTGGCTGAAGAAGATTGGGCTGCGGTACGGGACGGCTTGAGCGCACCTAATGGCCGAGGCGCTCGCCGTCCCGAAAGCTTCCCCGCCGTGGTTCGTGCCGGGAGACTGGGACGGATGCTTCGCGCTCTTCTTCAGTGGACTCCCCGATCTGCTGCTGATCGCCGGGCTGGCTCCTCTTTGCGGCTTTCCCGCCAGCATGGTTACGACGCGTATCCTGCCGGGCGTCGCGCTTTCGATCTTCGCGGGGAATATTTTCTATGCCTGGCAAGCCCACAGGCTGGCCTTGCGCACCGGGCGGGATGACGTCACCGCGATTCCCTTCGGCGTAAACGCCCCCACCATTTTCGCCTACATTTTCCTGATCATGCTTCCGGTGTACGAGCGCACGCACAACTCGACGCTCGCGTGGCAGGCCGGCGTGTTCGCGTCTTTCCTGAGCGGCATCGTGCAAACCGCGGGTGCGTTCTGCACGGACTGGCTGCGGCGCCACACGCCTAGGGCAGCGCTGCTTTGCCCGCTGGCGGGCATCGCCATGGCCTTCCTCTGCCTGGGATTTGTGTTGAGAATCTTCCAGACGCCCGAACTCGCGCTGCTTCCCGCGATTATCGTGCTCGCGGTTTTCTCCGCACGCATACGGCTTCCCTTTCGCATACCGGGGGGCCTCGTTTGCATCGTCACTGGGGCGATTCTCACCGCCCTGCTGAAGTGGGCGCACCTCTACCACCTGCCGCTGCTGCAAGCGTCTATATCGCCGGAGATTTATCTGCCGCACCCGGTGAACCTGTTCACATTTCTGCGGCAATCCGAGGGATGGAAGTTTCTTTCGATCATCCTGCCGATGAGCACCCTCGATACGATCGTTTCCCTGCAGGTGCTGGAGAGCGTTCAGGTGGCCGGAGACGATTACCCCACGATGCCGTCCCTGCTCGTCAACGGCCTGGCGACAGTGGCGGCGGCCCTGTTCGGCAGTCCATTCCCGACCTCGCTCTATTTCGGGCACATGGCGCACAAGTCGCTGGGGGCGCGAGCGGGCTATTCGATCCTAAGCGGCGCGGCGACCATGGTGCTGTGTCTCTCCGGGATGGTAGTTCCCTTCCTGCGCGTGGTACCGATGGAAGTGGTCGCGATGATTGTGGTCTGGTTTGGGCTGGTAATGGTCGCGCAGGCATTCACGGAAGTTCCGAAATCTCATGCGATCGCCGTGGCCTTCGGATTGGTTCCGCTGCTGGCCTCGTGGGCGGTGGGGCTGATCGATCTGGCGCTGCGTACGGGCGGCTCGAATTTTCTTCAGGGTGCGCCTCTCTTCGGCGAGCAACTGCCCATTTACGGCCTGATCGCGCTCAGCCAGGGCGCCCTGCTCGTCTCGATGATCTGGACCGCAGCAATCGCGCTAATGCTGGATCGCCGGTTCCTTCCGGCCGCGGCCTGGCTGCTCGCGGCTGCGGGGCTCTCCAGTGTGGGACTGATCCATGCCTTTCGGATCACGGAGCGCGGGATCGAAACGGTGATTAGCCTCTTCGCCGCCCCCGCCTTCGCATTGAGCTACCTCGCCGGGGCGGCCTTTCTGGTAGCGTTCCATTTCTATGCGGCTCGACCGGAAACCGTGGTGGCCCCCGGAGACGTTTTCTAGCGCCCCCACCCGGCCCAAAATCAGTGGAACTATCCCGTTTGGACCCCGGAATATGTAACGAGAAGCAGGGTTGGCCGTCCAAAGGGTGAGATGACCGGCACCACTGAACTCACAGATGACGGTCTAGTACGGCGTCTGCTGGGCGGAGACGAAGAAGCCTTCGGTCTCCTCTATAAGCGCCGGCACCCTTCTATCTATCGTTTTGCCCTGCATATGAGTGGAAATGCGGCAGTTGCGGAGGACGTGACTCAAGAGGTCTTCATGACGCTGATTCGCGACGTCAGCCGGTACGATCCGGCGCGCGGCTCCGTGGCAGGCTTCCTCTTCGGGGTGGCGCGCAACCACCTCCGCAAACGCTGGGAGCAGGACCGCCGGCTGGTTCCGCTCGTGGGCGATGCGGATGACTTCGGGCCTTTAGCGTCTGGAAACGGTCACCACACCAATAGCCGCAACGGCAACGGAAATGGGAACGGCCATTATGCGGTGCCCACGAGCCGGGACGAGTTTTCCTCGATGGAAGCCGTGAGCCGCGTGAGAAAGGCCATCAACACTCTGCCGGAGAATTACCGCGAGGTAGTGGTGCTTTGCGAGCTCGAGGAGATGAGCTACGAGGAGACGGCGGCGGCATTGGGATGCCCTGTGGGCACGGTCCGTTCCCGGCTGCATCGGGCCAGGGCCATATTGCTTGAAAAGCTTCGCGACGCGCAGCCCGCGCGGCGCGCATCGGCGGTGGGCGAGTGAACGAAAACGAAGAGGTAACCTCGATGGACTGCTCGCAGTTTGAAGAGGTTCTACACGATCTCGACCGGCCCGGTACCCGCGGCTTGGCGCTCCGGGAGGTGGCCCTCGTCCATGCGGAATCGTGCAGCCGTTGCGCGCAGTTGATGACCGACGCCGAGTCGCTCGATTTTTCCCTTCAGACCATCGCTTTGCGCGAGGCTCATCTGGAGGCTCCGCCGCGCATTGAAGCGCATTTGCTCAAGGAATTCAGGCTGCACAATGCCGCGGCCTCCCGGCGCAGGATGCAGGGGCGGCTTGCGGCGCTGGGTATCGCCGCCGCGATTCTCCTGGCCCTCGGCGTTTCCCTGCGTCACGGTTCCTTATTCCATGGCAAATCCACGCCGGAAGCCAGTGCGAATGGAGCTGCGGCTCTCGTGTCGCCCGTCGAAGTGGCCGATAACCGGCTGCCGGATTCCGCGGATGAAACGGCTTTCGTCTCGCTGCCCTACGCCGCCGATCCGGCGACGCTGGAAGATGGCGCCGTGGTACGAGTAGTTCTGTCGCGTTCGGCGCTCGCTTCCCTGGGACTTCCGGTGGCTGATGTGAGCGCCACCGAGCAGATTCCGGCGGACATCGTGCTCAGCGAGGATGGCGCGCCGCAGGCCATCCGGCTGGTCGCACAAGCTGGTTTGGATCAGTAGCTGAGTTAATCAGACGTTGAATCAATCAGAGAGGCATATGGAAATGACAGTGAGAGGCAAGCTTGGATTCGCCGGATGCTCGGCGGTAATTCTGTTGGCGTTGGCAGGCAGCGCCACGGCCTGGGCCCAATCCGAGTTATCCGTTCCTCCACCGCCGCCCGGCCCCCGGGGCATGATCCAGATTGGGCCGGGGCCGGGCCGTTTTTCGCCGGACGATGCCATGGGATTTGTCGGTTTTGAAGCGGGCCTCGGTGGCGGCAAAACCGTCACCGGCGCTCCTTTCACGGCAAGCTTCTCGCAGGTAACGACGCAGGTGTTCCCCGACGGCAACCATATCCAGCGCAGCACGAACGGAACACTTGCTCGTGATAGCAATGGGCGCACTCGCCGGGACATGACGCTCCCAGCGATTGGCGATTGGGCGACTTCGGGCAAGACTCCGCCGCATGTGGTCCTGATCAAGGATCCCGTG
>CAZRKW010000025.1:0-13050 GCA_964600355.1 uncultured Acidobacteriaceae bacterium | reverse complement strand
TCGGCGAATTACATTCTGCAGCCGGACCAGAAAATAGCCCGCAAGCTTCCGTTACGCGGGGGCCGGTTCGGCAAACAAGGCGGCGGACCGCCTCCGGGATTCGGCCAGAACGAAGCGGCGACTACATCGCTCGGCACTCAGATGGTGAATGGAATCTCCGCGCAAGGCACGCTCACCACCCGGACGATTCCGGCGGGAGCCATCGGCAACGAGAAGCCGATTGTGATCACGGTGGAGCGCTGGTATTCGCCGGACCTGCAGATGAACGTGTTGATCAAGCGCAGCGATCCGCGGACTGGCGACAACGTGTTTCAGCTTACCAATGTAGTTCGAACCGAGCCGGACGCATCGCTGTTCCAGGTTCCATCGGATTACACCTTGAAAGCGGGCGGAAAAATGGGCCCCCATGGCAAAGGCCAGGGCCCGCCTCCACCGCCGCAAAATTGAGATTGATCCCGTAGTACGCAGTACTCGCGGGCGGACACCCCCACCACGCTCCGCCCGCGAGCCCCCCTCCTCTCGCTTAGCGGAAATCCAGTTAACGGCTTGAATTGGTATAATTCCGCCTGATATGAATGCGAAGCTCAGTGAGAAGGATTATCGCAAGCAACTCGAGGGCGAGGGCTTCTCCCACACGTTCGTCTGGCAGGATGGACCGCACGCGTTTTATCCCGACCACACGCACGCAGGGCTGACCGCGCACATCATTCTGGATGGCGAGATGGCGCTTACGATGAATGGCCAATCGCAGACGTACCGCATCGGCGAGCGCTGCGACGTCCCCGCAGGTTCCGTCCACTCCGCGCGGATGGGCCCGCACGGCTGCCGCTACCTCGTTGGTGAGAAATAAAGCTACGTGCCAGAGATAGACCGGTCGAGAAGCTCAACGACGTGAAGAACTTCCTGATCCGTTGCGTGGATGCTGACGCCGGCGCGGAGTTGTAGGATGCACCCGGGATTCGCGGTGACGATGGCCCGCGCCCGGGTCTGCTTAACGCAGTCCATCTTCCTGGCGAGCAATTCGAGGGACGCCTCAGTCTCCGTCACGTTGTAAACGCCTGCCGAACCGCAGCATTGATCGGCCAGTGGCATTTCCACTAATTCCACCCCGGGAACGGCACGAATCAGCTTACGCGGGGCTTCGCGGATTTTCTGCCCGTGAGCCAGATGACACGAATCCTGATAGGTGACTCGCAGCGGCACGGGCCGCAGCGGAGCAGTGAGCCCGAGTTCCGCGAGAAACTCGGTAACGTCGCGCATCTTTTGTGCGAACTTCGCGGCTTGCCCATACGCCGGATCTTCCGGCGCAAAAAGGTGCCCGTATTCCTTGAGCGTTGAGCCGCACCCGGCGGCGTTCGTGACGATCGCGTCGAACTCATCCACCGGAAAGGCGCCGAAGTTTTTGCGCGCCAGGTCCCGCGCCACATCCCGAACCCCGGCGTGATTGGGCAGCGCACCGCAGCAGACTTGCCCCTCCGGCACGACGACTTCGCAGCCATTCGCCTGCAATACGCGTATCGTCGCGCGATTTAGTTCGCTGAACGTTACCTGCGCGACGCAGCCGGCAAACAGTGCAACACGCGCGCGCTGCGTGCCGTGAGCAGGAAACGTCTTGCCCAGTTCCGTGAAGAAAAACTCCGAATCGATGTGCGGCAACAGCCGTTCGCGATCCCGCAATCCCAGCAGACGCAAGACGCCCGTGGCGCGAGCCAGGGCCGCCAATCCCGAGCGTTGATAGAACTTCAAGAATCGCGCCGCTGTCGCGATCCGCGAGGGATATGGCAAGAGCCGCCGGTAAACAAAATCGCGCGCCAGCCGTGATGCAAACCGGCGCTTGTAATGCTGCTCGATTTGCGCGCGCGCCGTTTCGACCAGGCGCCCATACTCAACACCCGATGGGCACGCCGTTTCGCACGCGCGGCAGTCGAGGCAGCGGTCGATGTGCTCGACGAACGAATCGCCCAGCTCCAGCTTTCCCTGGTCCACCAACTCGATCTGCCGGATGCGCCCGCGCGGCGAATCGGCTTCCTGTCCCCACAGGCGATACGTGGGGCAATGATTGAGGCAAAGCCCGCAATGGACGCAGTGCGAATAGACGGAATATTCGGGCTTGTCGGGGCCTGAAAATCCGCTCGGGCCCGCTGCGACATCGACAGGTGCGTCTTCGTGCGAAGCAGGCGCCATCGGAGGCAGACCCATCGCCTACAAGCCTCCCACGAAGCGGCCGGGGCTGAGGATTCCAAGAGGATCGAACAGCGCTTTCAATTTGCGCATCAGATCGATGTCGCCTCGTTCGAGCCCCCACACCTTCAGCGAGCTTTTCCATTCCGCCGGACTCCACGGAATGGTCGCATTGCCTCCGAGCCCGGCGCATTCGAAGAGGATCTGATCGGTAGCCTGGATCACTCGAAGGCGCGCTTCGTCACTGCGGTCCTTCGGAAGGAGCGCCACGTAAATGACCCCCACCCCTCGCGCAATGGCAGCCCACGACAGAGAATTCGTTTCGGAGGCCCTCGCAGCAGTCGCCAGAAGTTCGTCCATGCGCGTGGGCAGCACACTCATTTTTACAATCGTGGCTCCCGGCGAGGATGCCAGCGCAATCGGTATAAATTCGCGTTTGCGCGAGGCCGCGGGAAGCATCTGATCCGGCGCCAGCACGACGAAGCTCTCGCCGCCGCATTTTTCGCCCATCTGGCGCAGATCGCGCTCGCAACGGTCCAGAACTTTTTCGTGGCCCGAGAAATCGACAGCCAGAGTCCAGTGAGCTTTGGAACACACTTCGCTGCCAAGCGACCCCGGAGCAATCCTCGCCGCCACGTCACTGCCCACGATCTTGGCAGCGCCGGGGCTTAGAATTTCAACCGCCTGCGGCCGGAGCGGCGAATGCGCAATCGCATGTCTCAGTTCGAGCGCCCGTCCGGCGCTCGCAAAACTGGCCGCGAATCCGCGCGTCGCAACGGGCAGCGGGAACGTTCGGAAGTTGATCTTGGTCATCACGCCGAGCGTGCCCAGCGCGCCGATCATCAACTTGTGCATGTCGTAGCCGGTCACATTTTTCACCACGCGGCCGCCGCTTTTCGCCGTGACGCCCTTTCCAGTCACGAATTCCATTCCGAGAACGTAATCGCGCGCCGTGCCATACATCTGCCGCAGCGGAGTATCCACGCCGGACGCGATCGTGCCGCCAACCGTTGCGCGCTCCATATACGGGACGGCGAGCGGGAGCCATTGCTTGTGCTCGGCCAGCACTGCCGCTAGCTTGTGCAGAGGGATGCCAGACTCAACGCCCAGCGTCAGATCGGCGGGATCGTAAGCGACCACGCGGTCGAGCCGCGTCATGTCCAGGGCGACGTCATACTGGCGCGGAGTCAGGCCCATCGAGAGCTTCGTACGCGCGCCACTTGGCACGACCGCCAGCTTTTCCGCCGCGGCAAATTTCACGATCTCGGCAACTTCCTCGCTCGATCCGGGGCGCACCACCGCAGCCGGCCTTTTTCCGCATATTTCATACGCGTTAAGTTCCGGCGACTCGCTGACGACGTGAGAAGGCCCGCTAATGCTCGCCAGGCGCGAGGGCGCGGTCATGCTGGCGATGCTCATGCGGGAGGGGCGCTCGTTTCAGCCGCGGGACGCGCATAGATCTCGCCGCAAGCCTTGGCGGTCGGAAAGATTTTCCCTGGATTGAGCAGGCCCGATGGATTGAACGCGTCGCGGACGCCGCGCATCAGCTCAAGATCGGCTGCACTGAAGAGATACGGCATCAAATGATCCTTCTCCATCCCGACGCCGTGCTCGCCCGTAATTGCCCCGCCCATCTCGATGCAGCAGCGAATGATCTCGGTGCCGGCGGCAATCGCGCGGCGAAATTCATCGCGGTCGCGGCCATTGAAAGGAATCAGCGGGTGCAGGTTGCCATCGCCCGCATGAAAAATGTTGCCGATCTCAAAGCCGTACTTCGCGCCGATCTCCGCCAGCCGCCGCAGCGTGGCGGCAAGTTTCGTGCGAGGGATCACACCGTCCATCGCGTAGTAAGTCGGCGAAATCCGCCCCACCGCTCCGAACGCGTTTTTGCGCCCTTTCCACAGCAGGTCGCGCTCGGCTGCGTCGCGAGCGACCCGCACCTCGGGCGCATGATGCAGGCGGCAGATGTCCGCCACCTCCTCCGCCTCGGATTCCACTGCTTCGCGCAGTCCATCCACATCGATCAGCAGCACGGCCGCGGCGCCCACCGGGTAGCCGGCATGCACGTAATCCTCGACAGCGCGGATCGTCCAGCTATCGAACATCTCGCAGGCCGCGGGAGTGATTCCCCGCCGCGTAATTTCAGCCACCGTTTCCGTGGCGTCGTCCACGGTGTCAAACACCGCGAGCAGCGTCTTCACCGCTTCCGGCAGGCGCGTGAGCTTCACCGTGATCTCGGTAACGAGCGCGAGCGTTCCTTCGGAGCCGACGAAAAGTCCGGTCAAGTCGTATCCCGGCGAATCTACCGCCGCGCTGCCGAGCCGAACGAGTTCGCCCGTCGGGAGCACCACCGTCATGCCCAGCACATGGTTCGTCGTGACGCCGTAGGCCAGCGTGTGCGGACCGCCCGAATTCTCGGAAACGTTTCCGCCGATGGTGCAAGCCTTCTGGCTGGAGGGATCGGGCGCGAAATGAAGCCCGGTATGCGCTACGGCAACGCTTAAGTCCAGATTCACGACGCCCGGCTGAACCGTCGCCCGCTGGTTCTCCACATCCACTTCGAGCACGCGGTTCATGCGCGAAAACACGACCACGATTCCGCCCTGTCGCGCCAGCGCCCCTCCGGAAAGGCCTGTCCCCGCGCCGCGCCCCACAAGAGGAGTCTCGTAGCGATTCGCCAGCTTCACAATCTCAACCACGTCTTCGGTAGCGCGCGGAAATACGACACAGGCCGGCTTTGCCACTTCCACGGAACCATCGTATTCGTACAAGAGCAGGTCTTCAGGCTCGTGGAGAACGCCCTCGGAGCCGAGCAGTTTCTTCAGTTCATGCAGGAGTCGCGAGTCCATTGGGCGCGGGCGTTGAGGTTGTTACGCTTTCCTTGCCAACTATATCTGCCGCCCTCAGGCGCGTCAACGAACGTGCCGCGGATCGATAATCAAATGGCTCGCGTCTCTCGGCCCTTTTGCCCCATCACGGAGTCGGCGAAGCTCGCTGGCGATTGACATTTCCGGCAGCCGGTGCCATTGTTCCCGTCTAATTCCTCGGAGGGCTCCGATGCGGCCGTCGAGGCAACCCTGTTTATTGGCATTTCTCCTGCTGGCGTCTTCCCTGCTGGCCGCGGCCACGCGCGCCGAATCGCTTACCATCACGACATTTCCGCCGGGCGCAACGGTCGAAATCAACGGAGCCGTCGCCGGCACAACGCCGTACCACGTCGATTATCCCGGCAGCTACTTTCACAAACCCCACACGGCCTTCAGCACGCGACTCGAACACGCCTTCACCGTACGCATCTCCAAAGAGGGATATCTGGCACAGCAGATCACTTTGACCAATGGACCCTTCGAATGGGTCGCCGTGACGGGCCGCCACCGCGGCAACTACTTCCTGCTGAAGGCCGGTCACTTTGAAATCAAGCTGGAGGCCATTTCCTTCGGTAATGGCTCGTCCGCCGAAACACACGGAAACGTTGGCCCGATGCGTCCGCCTGCCGTCGCCACGGAAGCGGATCGCTCAACCGAGCCGAAAAGCAACTCCGAGGGCGGGAGCGTGGCGATCACCTCTGAACCGCCGGACGCCGATATTTACATCGACGGCAAATTCGTGGGCCAGACTCCTTCGACGATACGGCTCGCGGCAGGGTCGCATCATGTGGAAGTGCGCGTCCAAGGCAGGCAAACCTGGGAGCGTGATTTGGAAGTGCTGAAGGACAGCCAACTGAGCCTGCACGCGGCTCCTCGCGAATAGCCTCCTCAAGACATCCGGGCATCCTCACACCGGCTCCGGGCACGCGCCTCTCACTTCCGCTGTTCACCAACGCACAGCCGCCAGAATCCCGGTTGACATCCCCGCGAGTAACTCTTGTAATGAATTGATTCCCTGCCTATGCGGAATGAAAGCGCCACTGTGCTCGAGGAAAGTTCCGGAAAAAAGAAAGTGCAACACGGCGCGTCCAAGCGCCATGCATTTCTCGTGGCCTCGGGAATATTTCTCAGCCGCATCGCCGGGCTGGTACGGCAGCGGATTTTCGCGCACTACTTTGGCAATTCCGACGCGGCCGACGCCTTCAATGCCGCCTTCCGCATCCCCAATTTCCTCCAGAACATGTTTGGCGAGGGAGTGCTTTCGGCTTCGTTCATTCCCGTCTACGCCGGCCTGCTCGCCCGCGAGGACGACGAAGAGGCCCGGCGAACCGCCGGCGCTGTTGCGGCTCTACTGGCGCTGACGACCTCGATTCTCGTGCTGATCGGCCTCGTGGCAACGCCGTATCTGATCGACGCAATCGCCCCAGGATTCCACGGCGAGAAGCGCGAATTGACCATTCGGCTGGTGCGAATTCTCTTCCCCGGCGCGGGGCTGCTGGTTTTTTCCGCCTGGTGCCTCGGCATCCTCAACAGCCACCGGCGATTTTTTCTCTCCTACACCGCCCCGGTGCTCTGGAACGCCGCGATGATCGCAACCCTCTGGGGCTTCGGCGGGCGCTACGCGCAATACCCTCTCGCGGCCATCGTGGCCTGGGGATCGGTGGTGGGCAGCGCCCTTCAGGTAGCCGTGCAGCTGCCTGTCGTACTGCGGCTCCTAGGCGGCCTGAAACTTTCCCTGAACTATCAGACGGGCAATGTCAAAACGGTTGTCCGCAACTTCGGTCCCGTCTTCATGGGCCGCGGCGTCGTTCAGATCAGCGGATACGTGGACGCGTGGCTGGCAAGCTGGCTCGGCACCGGCGCGCTGTCTGCGTTCTCTTACGCCCAGATCCTTTTCACTCTGCCTGTGAGCCTCTTCGGCATGTCGGTTTCCGCCGCCGAGCTTCCTCACATGTCCGGCGCCATCGGCGATGACCGGGAAGTGGCGGAGGCCCTGCGCGCGCGCCTCGACCCCGGCCTTCGCCAGATCGCATTTTTTGTGCTGCCCTCGGTGGTAGCTTTTCTGGTCCTAGGAGACGTCATCGTCGGAGCCATCTATCAGACCGGGCGCTTCACCCACACCGACGCCCTGTACGTATGGGCGATTCTCGCCGGGGCAACCGTCGGCCTGCTTTCCTCGACGCTCGGACGCCTTTATTCTTCCGCGTATTATGCCCTGCGCGATACAAAGACGCCGCTGCGCTTCGCCATCGTTCGCGTCGTGCTGACGACCATTCTCGGCTATCTGGGCGCGATTCCGCTGCCGCGCCTGCTTGGAATTGACGCGCGCTGGGGCGTCGTGGGACTCACCATCTCCGCGGGAATCGCGTCGTGGGTGGAATTTACGCTCCTGCGCCACACATTGAATCGCCGGATAGGGCGCACGGGAATCCCGGCCGCTTACCTGGCGAAGCTCTGGCTCGCGGCTGCCTCAGCCGCCGGAGTCGGTTGGCTGATCCATCATCTTTTCCGTGCCCACACGCCGGTTCTCGTAGGAATTGTCGTTCTCATTCCCTACGGAATGATTTATCTCGCGGCTGCCTTGTTGCTTCAGGTCGGAGAAGCCCAGGCATTGCTAGGACGCCTCATGCGCCGGTGAGAGTTTGGGAACTCCCGCTCTGGGTAGTGGGTCAGTTGGTATGATATTTTGCCAAAGCGAGTAACTGCATTTAAGGCATAGGACTGAATGAAAGGTCCGATAGACGTGAGTCGCCAAGAGACTCGAGTTTCATCTACGCGAACATTTGCGACGCAATTTCATTGTACGGAAGCCGAATACCTGTCGGCTCATTGGGCCTACCTTCGGCACCATCCCTGGAAAACATTTCTCCACCTCCGGTATCCGATTGTCGTTGTTGTCGCATCAGCTCTGGTCCTTTTTCAGTACCCAAATAAGTGGCAGCGTGTCGGACCGTTAGCTCTTCTCGGTTCAGGAATACTTGCTTTCGCATTGCTTGTTCATCGCCGGAATTGGCGTCAAAAGTTTAAAGACTCACCGTTCGGTCAGGACATCGTATCCGCCTCGTTTAATGATCAATCAGTTGGATTTCGGCTAAAGGGTCGGGATGTTGTGAAAGGATGGGAAGAAATACTCGACATTTATGAATCCAGGCTTGTTTTTGTTTTCGGATGGGGGAAAAATGGCATGGTTCTGTTGCCCAAAAGCGGAATGAGCCAATCCCAAATCGATGAATTGAGAACCCTGTTTTCCGACAAGCGAATGTCGAAATGACTAACGCCGCTCGGCTCCTGGTTAACGCGGTACCCGGAAACTGACCCACTACCCCGCTTTGACGTTCTGCGCTCGCGTACTCTGCGGAGACGATACAACCGGCTCCAATGCCTCACGCGCGTGGCTGCCATCGGGAGCCGCCCGCAGATATTGCACCGGCCAGGACGCCAGAATTCCCAGGTTGCGCGCCTCGTCGAGCGGCCAGTACGGGCGGCGCAAAAATTCCCGCGCGAAAATCACGACGTCGGCTTTTTCCGTCCGCAGGATTTCGCTCGCCATCTCCGGCACTTCAATCATGCCGACCGCGCCGGTGAGGATGCCCGCCTTGGCGCGGATTTGCTGCGCGAAAGGCACCTGGTAACCAGCCTGCACCGGAATTTTCTGCCGCGGATCGAGGCCGCCCGATGAGCAGTCGATCAAATCCACCCCGAGCGGCGCGATTTTCTTAGCAGCATAAATCGACTGGTCTACGTCCCAGCCTCCGTCAACCCAATCCGTAGCCGAAATGCGAACAAACAGCGGCAGACTTGCGGGCCAGACCTTTCGCACCGCCGTAACCACCTCGGCCAGAAATCGAATCCGGTTGTCGAGCGAGCCTCCATAGGAGTCCGTGCGCTGGTTGGAAAGCGGCGAGAGAAATTCATGGATCAGGTAGCCGTGCGCGGCGTGCAGTTCAATCACCTCGAACCCCGCCTGCAGGGCCCGGCGCGCCGCTTCGGCAAACGCGTTCACGATTTCGCGGATGCCGGATTCATCAAGGGCCTTCGGCTGCGGGTATTTCGAATTGTAACGGAGAGCGCTGGGCGCGACGGGAATCCATCCGCCTTCCGATTCCGCAACTCCGCTCGATCCCTCCCACGGCCGCTGCGTGCTCCCTTTGCGGCCCGCGTGGGCCAACTGCATCCCTGGAACCGCTCCCTGCTCGCGGATGAAGCGTGCGATGCGCCCCAGCATGTCGATGTGTTCGTCCTTCCAGATGCCGAGATCCCACTCGCTGATCCGGCCTTCCCGCGTCACCGCCGATGCCTCGGTGAGCACGAGTCCGGCGCCGCCGACCGCGCGGCTTCCCAAATGCACCAGGTGCCAGTCCGTAGCGAATCCGTCGGGGGACGAATACTGGCACATTGGAGAAACCACGATGCGATTCCGCAGGGTCACATCGCGAATCTTCAACTCGTCGAACAGGTCCATGAGAAAGCTCCCGGGAACTCCTTCTGCCTTCGGGGATTTGATGTCGTGGAACAATCCAGAGTTGCGGGCAAATCTACTTCGGAGGTTGCGCGGGTTCGGGGCCGGAGGTCCAGCCTGGAGCGTCGCTTGCGGGAAAGGACTCCTGGGAAGCCTCTTCGACAATATCGAGCTTCTCTGGAGGGTCGTCGTCCTCTGCGGGGCTTTTCTTTTTGCTTTTTGGATTCGGCCGCGGTGTGTTATCCATTCGATGGGCTCCTGCTTCTCGACAGCAAGCGATAGCGGGCGATGGCGACCCCGAAAGTCACCCTAGCACTGAAAATTACGTGAGTCTATCGGGTAGGATACTGAATCTACATTTTAGAGCGTATGGCGAGCCCCGATATTTCCAGGACGCAAATCCCAGCAAACCATGGTACGAAGATAAAGAGCGGCGATCGCGCCTGGCAGGCTCGACGTCCGATAGGCTTGCTACAGGTCTCATAGATGAGCAGCGCGGCCGGCACTCTCACTCACCAGAACCAGGCGGAAACCGTCGACGCCGCGCCGACCGGGGCCATGATCTGGGTGATCGCGATCGCGGTAATGCTCGCGACCTTCATGGAGGTTCTGGATACCTCGATCGCCGCGGTTTCCCTCCCTTACATCGCGGGCAGCCTTTCCGCCACCAATGATGAAGCCACCTGGGTCCTCACCAGCTATCTGGTGTCGAACGCGGTGGTGCTTCCGGCCAGCGGATGGTTTTCGCTGCGATTCGGCCGCAAGCGATTCTTAATCACCTGCATCATAATTTTCACGATTTCTTCTTTCCTGTGCGGCTCAGCCACAAGCCTGGCCATGATCCTGATCGCGCGGGCGATTCAGGGGGCTGGCGGTGGCGCACTGCAACCTATGTCCCAGGCGATCCTCCTGGAGACATTCCCACCCGAGAAGCGTGGAATCGCCATGGCCGCGTTCGGACTGGGTGTCGTGGTAGCGCCCGTGCTGGGTCCAACCCTGGGCGGATGGATCACCGAGACCTACACCTGGCGCTGGGCTTTCTACATCAACGTTCCCATAGGCATCCTCGCGGTAATTCTCATCTCGCGTTTTGTGCACGATCCTCCTTACATTCGCAATGCGAAACCAGGCCGACTCGACGCGATCGGGCTCGGATTGCTCACCGTCTGGCTGGGCGCGCTGCAGATCATCCTCGACAAGGGCCAGGAGGACGATTGGTTCGGCGCCACCTGGATTCGCTGGGCGGTCGTTATCCTGATCACGGCCTTCATCGCCTTCATTGCGTGGGAGCTGACGCGGGAGAAGCCTCTGGTCGACCTGAAGATATTCAAGAACCGCAACTTCGCCGTTGGCTGCCTGTTGATTGCGCTGTTCGGCGTGGTGATCTATGGAATCGTCACCCTCCTGCCGCTGTTTTTTCAGACGCTCCTCGGATACACCGCCCTCGCGGCGGGGTGGGCCGTGAGCCCTCGCGGGATCGGGGCCATCTTCGCGATGCCTTTGGTAGGCCTCTTAACCGAGCGGCTCGACAATCGCTGGTTGATCGCCACGGGGTTTGCCGGTGTCGGAGCCTGCACCCTCTGGCTGGGCAACGCGGACACCCAGATAGGCGAGTTTTCGATGTTCTGGGCGATCATCCTGAGCGGATTCTTCATCGGGTTCGTCTTTGTGCCGCTCGTAACCGTGGCCATGGGAAAACTCGAAAAAGAACAGGTGGGAAATGCGGCGGGCCTCTACAATCTGCTGCGCAATGTCGGCGGCAGCATCGGAATTTCCGTGGTGAACACGCTGCTCGTGCGGCGCGCGCAGGTGCACCAATCGGAAATCGTTCACTCGGTATCGGCCGGATCGCCCGCCCTGCAACGCGCGCTGCAATCCACCACGCGGCTGATGGACGCGCATGCCGACCCGGTCACAGCCATGAACCGCGCGCGCAAGCTGATCGAGCTGACCATGTCACAGCAAGCGCAGCTCTGGGCGTACGTGGACGACTTCCGCTACCTGGCTCTCTTGTGTTTTGCTTGTATTCCGATTGCTTTCACGCTGCAGCGCGTGCGTCGCCGCCCGGGTCACGTGGCCGTCGAATAACGGAGATAAATTGAGGTCGATGCAGGTTGCTTTGGGCAGCCGTACCTTTAGAATTCGAACACGATTCCGGCGGATACCTTGGGACTGTACTGCGTGGTGCTGTATAAGCGGCTGCCGATCATGTCTACTTCGCCGCTATTGATGTCAAAGCTGGAGCCGGTTCAGCCTCCTAGTGTAGGAACGACGTCACCAACGGCGGCTCATCGCGTACCCCACGAAATTGCCTGATGCAGTCAGCGCTTGGGGAAGCCACCATATCCTATGCCAGCGAGGTGAATGTTCCATTTTCCACGATACCCAATTGACTCCGGTTAAGAGCGCGTAGCCAGTTGCATAGTACGCAGGATGCGGAAGACCGACTAGCGGCTTAGCGAGAGGGTCCTCCTCGGATTGGAATGTTCCTCCATCTTTGACGGTCTGGTGCATATCCAAAGTGCCAAATGCGTACACCGCAACGCCCATCACAACGAACAGTCTGGGGTGAGTGCGGCAGCATGACTCCTCCAGCGGAGGTCTGTTGATGATTGGAGCAGGGGAAAGTGGCGAAACCGGTTGAGTGACCTGCTCCTCAGGAAGAAGGTTGGCGCGGAAACTCCTAAGGATAGTCGATGCGGATTGAGACTCCTCTGATTCTCCGCGATTAGACGATTGGGCATGCGCGGGCGTACTCGACATTAAAGCAATGCCGAGAATCAGCAGCATCCGGAACTTGCATCGCATTAGACTCCCTCCCCGCAGGCAACGGCGAATGGAACGCGTGGGTTGCTTTTCATGGCCTGTGCATCGCCGCTGAGATAACGCTGGGCGGAGGGATCAGCGGGAATCTTGGGGGAGCTATCCGAACATCTTCGTTCGGAACGCAGTTATAACAACGGTATTTCCACAATAAATACGTCTGGCTCGCATTTCTGTCAGCCCACCTCGCAAAATATACGCTGGAAAGACCGAACACGTACGGCAGAGCGTAACGGAGTTCAGGGGCTGGTGCGATGCGATACGCAACATGGTTAGCGAGAATGAAAAGCGGCGTCACCTTTAGGTCCCCATACCCCTGTTTACCGCAAAGGCTTGTAACGGCCCCTACCGCCCTCATGGCGTTGAGGCACTCATGGCTAGTGACACTCTCAGCTGCGATCGCCCCGATGAAGACCAAATCCGATAGCAGGAGGACTTTGTGGGTGCGAATGTAATGCAGCGGATATCGTGTAGCTTCGACCTGTGCTCGTATTGGTGCCGGCACTGAAGCGGATACGATGACGGATGCCAGAAGGATGAAAAAGCGGTTGCAGAGGTGGTCTCTACGTGCGCCGTGAAGTCCTAGCATTTGACGGTATCTCCCAAATGTGAATTTTGATTCACTGCAGGGAGAGCAACCAGATGCCCGGTTTGTAAGTTGCCGAAGCCATTGGCGATAGAGGGATACCAGGAAAAATCACATGTTCCAGAGCGGGCTGG
>CAZRKW010000024.1:0-27716 GCA_964600355.1 uncultured Acidobacteriaceae bacterium | reverse complement strand
TCCTGAAGCCCGCGCTGAGCCGCGGCGAAATTCAGTGCATCGGCGCGACGACTCCCGGCGAGTACCGCAAGTCCGTCGAAAAGGACCGCTCGCTGGAACGAAGGTTCCAGGCCATCAAGGTAACTGCGCCGAACGAAGACGACGCGATCCAGGTGCTGCAAGGCGTTCGCGACCGCTACGAAAAGTTCCATGCGGTGAGCTATACCGAAGACGCTATCCGCTACGCGGTGTATCTCTCGAACCGCTACATTCCGGACCGTTTCCTCCCGGACAAGGCCATCGACCTCCTAGACGAAGCAGGCGCGCGCGTGAAGCTCCGCCAGGCGATGCTGCCCGACGAAGTCTCCGAAGTGCAGAAGCGGGTGAAGTTCATCACTCACCGGATGGAAACGGCCATCGCCAATCATGAATTTGAGAAGGCGCGCTTTTATTCCGAAGAGGAACGCAAGGAAAAAGAGCATCTGCGCATGCTGCGCGAGAAGCTAAAGCTCGACGATTCGTCGACCGGCATCGTGAACCGCGAAGACATCGAAGAAGTGGTGGCGCGGTGGACGGGCATTGCAGTTACCTCGATCAAGGAAGACGAACAGCAGAAGCTGCTGCGCATCGAGGAAGAACTGCACCGCCGCATCATCAGCCAGGATAAGTCGATTACGGCGCTCGCGCGGGCGATCCGCCGCAGCCGCGCCGGATTGAAGGCCCCGGGCCGGCCGGTGGGATGCTTCCTGTTCCTCGGGCCCACGGGCGTCGGCAAAACGGAAGTGGCTCGAAGGCTGGCGGAATTCCTGTTCGGCAGCGAGAAGTCGCTGATCCGGTTCGATATGTCCGAATACATGGAGAAGCATTCCGTTTCGAAGCTGATCGGCGCGCCTCCAGGGTATGTGGGATACGAAGAGGGCGGCCAGTTGACCGAACGGGTCCGCCGGACTCCCTATTCGGTGATCCTGCTCGACGAAATCGAGAAGGCCCACCCGGATGTCTACAATATCCTGCTGCAAGTTTTTGAAGATGGACAGTTGACCGATGGGCTGGGTAATACTGTAGACTTCCGAAACACCATTATCATCCTCACCTCGAACCTGGGGGCGCGGCAATTGCAGAAGCAATCCGGGCTGGGCTTCCAGTCGGCGGACGGAATGGCCGCCGAGAAGAGCCAGGATGAAATGGTCATGACCGAAGTCAAGAGAGTGTTCAATCCGGAATTTTTGAACCGCCTTGACGAGGTGATTTTGTTCAACTCGCTCACAGACAGCGATCTGTTGCTGATCATCGATCTGCTGGTGGGCCAGATTAACGAGACGTTGGTGCACCGCCAGGTGCAGATTGCGATGACCCCTGAGGCGCGTCAATGGATCCTCGAGAAGACCTGCAGCGATCGTAACTACGGCGCGCGGCCGCTCCGGCGCGCGTTACAGAAGTATGTCGAAGACCCACTTTCGGAAGCTCTCATTCAGGGCGGCTTGCAACAGCCATCGACGCTGGAGATTTTCCTCTCCGGCGATGGCCTGGCATTCCGTCCTGTCGTGGAAGCAACCCCAGTGGCCCACTAAGAATCCTACACGCGCGAGCCGGATCGTCCGGACGGGGGAGCTTACAATCTTGGGCGGGGGACTGCGGCCTTGAGGATTCCGGCCGCCAGCGAGAAAATTTTTCTGCGCGCATTCGAAACCCTCGCGGTTGTGTCTCTGCTTTTTTTTGCTGCCGTACCTTCCCTCTTCGCCCAGCGGGATCAGACGTCCGCGGAAAACCAGCTGGTCGTCACCCGCATCGAGATCATCGGAAACCGCCGCATCCAGCGAGACACCCTGCTCGCGCGCATTTTTTCGCGGCCCGGCGATGTGTACAGCGACGAAGCGGTGCGCCGCGACTTTCAAGCCCTGTGGAACACGCAGTTTTTCGAGGACATCCGCCTTGAGGTGGAGAACGATCCCAACAACCCGAACGGGAGGATCGTCGTTTTTTACGTAACGGAGCGACCGATCATCCGCCGGATTGAGTACAAGGGCAATAAATCGGTCACCGAGTCCGACATCCTGGACGCGTTCAAGGACAAGAAAGTCGGGCTTTCGGTGGAGAGCCAGTTCGATCCCACCAAGATTACGCGCGCGGAGGTCGTGCTCAAAAGCCTGCTGGCCGCGCACGGCCACCAGTTCGCCACAGTGAAACCAACCTATGAGCGCATCGCCGCCACCAACGCAGTCAAACTGGTGTTCAACATCGACGAGGGGCCCACAGTGAAAGTGGGAACGATTACGATTACGGGGAACAAGGCCTTCTCGGACCGGCGAATTATCCGCACCATGCGCAACGACCGCCCTTACTCGATTCCCCTCTACATCACGTCGATCCCCGTAATGAACAAAACGTTCGACCGCCCGAAACTGGATGAAGACTTGGAGGTGGGGGTCCGGGGACTCTACCAGGACCACGGTTACTTCAAAGTCGACGTGAATGTGACCGATCTCAAGGCCGTCGACCAGAAGCGCGCCGGTCTGCCGCTGCCGATACCCGTGATCGGACACAAAAAAGGAAAGGCGACCGACATCACCATTCATATCGACGAGGGAAACCAGTATCACATGGGCAAACTCTCGTTCCAGAGTTCCGACCCCGACCAGGGACTGGTTTTCAAGCCGGAGTACCTGGCGCGCGTATTTCCCCTGAAAGAGGGCGACCTGTTTTCGTCGACGAAAGTCCGAAAAGCTCTGGAAAACTATAAGGCTCTCTATGGCCAGTACGGCTACATCGATTTCGTGGCCGAGCCCATGACCGAAGCAGATGATGTCAAGAAGGTCGTGAACTTTACGATGGTGTTCGATCAGGAAAAACAGTATTTCGTGCGCCGCATCGAATTTTCGGGGAATACGACGACGCGCGATAAAGTCATCCGCCGCGAGATCCTCCTCGACGAAGGGCAGGTCTACAACAACCGGTTGTGGGAGCTGAGCATTCTGCGGCTGAATCAGCTCGGCTATTTCGACTCGATCAAGCCGGAAAACGCGGAACTGAAGAGAAATGTGAAAGCCGGCACTGTGGACATCAACCTGAAGGTGAAGGAGAAAGGCAAGCAGTCGATCAGCTTCTCGGGCGGCGTGAGCGGAATCGCCGGCAGCTTCGTGGGGCTCTCGTACCAGACGAATAACTTCCTGGGCCTCGGTGAAACGCTCACGTTCTCGGTGCAATTCGGCAACATCCAGCGCAACATCCAGTTCGGATTCACGGAGCCGTACCTGTTCGACCGGCCCCTTTCCACCGGTTTCACGATCTTCCTGAACCGGTTCGATTACAATACGGCGCGCCAGGAAGGTCTGTTGCTGAACCAGCAGGTAGCGATCAATCCCTCGCTCCAGGAAAACTACAATACGGATTCAAAGGGGTTCACGATTTTCGCAAGCTATCCGCTGCGGAAGCTTTCGTTCACCCGGCTGGGATTGACCTACGGCTGGAGCACGACGAACATCAAACCGTTCAGCCAATCCGCCACGCTGCTGTTCGAACAGACGAAATTTACGACGCTCGCTGGACCTTCGGCCCTCAACGGAATCCGCTCGAGCAAGATCACTCCGACAATCAGCTATAACACCGTCGACAGCCCGGTGAATCCAACGCATGGCAAGAGCATTTACTACGGGTTCAGCCTGGAAGGCGGACCGCTGCAAGGAAACGTCAACACCGTCGGCAACACATTCTCTATGTCTTATTACCGTCCCCACTACCATCGCCGAAACATCATCGCGATGAAATTCCAGGGCGCGATGATCACGGGGTTCGGAGGAGAGAACGTTCCGCCGTACAATCGCTTCTACCTGGGCGGCGAGCAAGACGTCCGCGGGTACGATTTCTACACGATTTCGCCCTTTGTGGTGATTCCCTTCTCCACAACCACCAACATTTCGTTCTTGAATCCGAAGCTGCTGAACCAGCAAGGCGTGCCCACGCAGCAGACGCTGCCTGTAAACGTGCTGGAATACATCCCCACCCGGCCCGGCGGGGACTTGCAAGCTGTGCTGAATCTGGAATACCGTATCCCGATTGTTTCGCGCGTGACGTTTGACCTGTTCAACGACTTCGCCATCAACGGCGTGTTGCGGGCGTCACAGCTGGGATTGGATCCCGGAGCGGCGGCTTCGCTGCAGCAGCAATATCCGAATCCGGATTTTCCGGGTGTGAAGATTTCCAATAACCTGCCGATTCTGGGGGGCACCAATTTCCGGCCGCACACCTCGGCCGGAGCCGAGATCGTGGTGTTTCTGCCGATCGTCAACGCGCCTTTTCGCTTCTATTACGCGTACAATTACCTGCGCTTGACGCACACGCTGACTCCGCCGCTAGGCGCGTGGTATTTCGACCCCACCGTCGAAAACTCCTTGAAGCAACTGGGCGTCTACAACACGCAGGTGGTGCCGGCGCTGCAGACCTTCCTGGAAGAACTGCAATCGTCGCAGACGATCCCGCCGAGTTTGCTGGAACCGAAGAGCACGTTCCGCTTTACGGTAAGCAGGACGTTTTGACGCGGGCGGCTGCAAAGACAAGAGATCGGCGGACCAGGATGGGCCCGGGAAGCGAGAGGAAATGGCCGGAGGGAGCAAGATGAGAGTCTGGAGATTACGCGCGGTGCTACTCCTCGCCGGAATGGCTGCGGCGTGCGGGGGGAACTCCACCACGATAGGAGTTACCGTGAGCGCTCCAGGCGCCACAACCGGCGCAACCGCCACCGTGATCACGAACGGCACGCTGCAGTTTGCCGCAACCGTTACCGGGGCTTCAGCCTCCACCGTCTTCTGGCGAATCTGCCTGCCTGCGGCTCAGCCGTCGATTCAGCCGACAAACTGCACAGCCGTACCGTCCACGGCCTCCAATCTGGGAACAGTGCCAACCACCACGGGAAGCGGACTCACTGGATATGGCACCATCTCGCAAACGGGGCTCTACACCTCTCCACCGGCGCCGCCTAACCCGAACAACTTTGTGGTGATGGCGATCAGCACAATCAGCCCGTATCTGAACGAAACGGGTCAAAGCACAAACACCTACTTCGGCATCGCGAACGTGCAGATCGATTCCGGCGTGCGAGTGCAGGTGGTTCCCTCGACGGCGACGATTGGCGCCGGCGCAACGCAGCAATTCACGGCTACGGTTACTGGCACCACGAATACGGGCGTCAGCTGGCAGGTGAACGGAATTGCCGGAGGAAACTCTTCGACCGGATTCATCTGTCCGAATCCTTCGGCGCCGCAGCCCTGCACCGCCGGCGAATATTTTGCTCCCACCACCGCGACTCCGGGCGGCAGCGTGACGATCACGGCGACGTCGGCCGCGGACTCGACGAAGTCGGGCACGGCCACGCTGACGGTATCGGCAGCGTCCGACGCTGTACTGACGAGCATCGACCCGATTACAACCTCACAAGGTTCAGCACAGCAGGATGTGTACTTGACGGGTTCGAATTTCTTCACAACGGATCAGGTTTTTGTGGCGGCGCCCGGACAAGCCGCGTCAGCCGTGACCACCACGTATATCAGCGGCACGCTCTTGCGAGCGACGATTCCGGGGAATCTGCTGTCGGCGGCGGGGCAAGTGCAGCTTTCCGTGCTGCGCCAGAACGGAAGCTCCAATAGTCCCGGGCCGCTCGCGCTCAATGTGACTCCGATGCGTCCGTCCATCGTCGCTTCTTCGCCCGATAGCGTGTCGCAGAATCCGAGTGCGAGTGCCACCGTGACTCTCACAGGCGGATACTTCAGCCCCTCAGCGACGACGGCGCTTTTCAACGGCACTTCTATCGCCCCCAGCATCGCGAGCAGCCGGAAGCTGTCTTTGGCGATCCCGTCGGGCGCGTTGGCTACTCCGGGCCTGTATCCCATCGTGGTACAGAACTCCGGGCTCGCGGCTGGACAGCCTTCAATGTCCGCACTCAATCTCGCCGTAACACCAACTGCTGCCACCATTCCCGGGGCCCCTAAAGCGACCGTGGCAGTAGGATCGAGCCCTTCGGCTATCGCGATCGACTACTCGACCGGAACAGCCGTGGTTACCAATCAAGGCGGTAACACGGTTTCATTGATCAACCTGAAAGCAAATCCGCCCGTCGTCACAGCCACAATTGCCGTCGGGCACGCGCCCACGGGCGTGGCGATCGATGACTTGCTGGCTCATCACATCGCAGTGGTTGTGAACAGCGGCGATCAGACCCTCTCAACGATCGATCTGACCACGGGCGCGGTCACCTCCACGGTGTCGGTCGCCATCGGACCCACGGCCGGTTCTCCGGCGGGCCCCTCCCCAGTTCCCTTTTCCGTGGGCATCAACGCGCTCACACACCGCGGCGTCGTAGCTTACGAATCCTTCAACGAGGCCACAATTGTGGATGTGTCGACAGGAACGCCCGTGATATTGCAGCAGATTGGCGGCGATCCGACGGCTCCCATCGGCACCGGAACCACACCGGCGATTTCCGTCGACGAACGGCTGGACTGGGCGCTGGTTACTCCGGGAGGCGGCGGCGCTCAGACAACGACGGTTGTCGATCTGGGACAGAACGCCGGTGCGGGAGACGTGGCGCGCGCTCCACAGGTGATTGCGAGCCTTGCCCTGGCGGCGTCCGGCGTGGGAATCAACTCCGAAACCCATCAGGCGCTTCTTAGTGCGCCGAATGCGGGAAACCTGGCGTCGTTCAGCCTGCTCGACAATTCGGTGAACACGATCAGCTTTCAATCCAACGGCGTGGCGCTGAACCAGCTCGGTTTTGTGGCGGCAGGGGTCGATTCGCTGGAAAATCTCGGCATCGCGGTGAATACGGTGAGTTCGACGGCGACGATTGTCGATCTCGAAAGCGGAGTCGTGCTGCAGACGGTTGGCGGATTAGGGAGCACGCCAATCGCCGTGGGAGTGGATCCGGCGACCAACCAGGCGCTCGTCGTGAATCAGGGAAGCAATTCCGTGTCGGTCCTTGCGCTGAGTGCAGCAGTCGATCCGTTGCAGATCGTTGAGGCCAGCCCGGCGATCGCGTTTACTTCGAGCAGCCCGTTGACGCTCACGGTCACAGGAGAGGGCTTTACCTCGTCCTCGGTGGTGCGATTGGACCAGGTGCCGCTGGCAACGACCTCTGTAACCAGCACCTGCTCGGGTTCGCCGTCGACATGCCGGCAATTAACCGCGACCGTTCCGGCAAGCATGCTGGCCGGGGCGCGCAATTATGCGGTGGATGTGCTGAATTCCGGATCCGTTTCGAACGTGACTGCGTTAACGGTGGTGCAGGCGATCACTGTGGGGAACGCCCCGGTGGGCGTGGCCGTTGACACCGATCGCGACCTGGCGGTGGTGACCAATTCAGGAAGCGGTACGGTTTCTCTGGTGGCTCTCACGGCATCAACTCCGGTGGGGATCAACCAGACGCCGGCGGGAGCCGTGGGAACGATCGGCGCGCCCCTTTCGGTGGGCACAACTCCGCTGGGCGTGGCTGTGCTGCCGCGGTTCGGGCTTGCGCTGGTGGCCAACAACGGAAGCAACAACGCGTCCCTGGTGGACGTTACACAAACGTATGTGCCGCAGACGTCATCCATCTGCGCCGGCGGCGGATCGTGCACCGGCCCGACCGCCGTGGCGATCAATCCGGATACGGCCGGCGCCATTGTTACGAACGCGGGAATACTGAACGACACAGCTGCGCCCTCGAGCATCAGCATCGGCGTTATAAGCCCCGCGGCGACGTCTACCGCTCCTTCTTTCGTGGCATCGAGCATTGCCAGCAACGTGGATCAGAATCCCGTATCGGTCGCGATCGATCCCAGGCCGTACCCGACGAATCCTGCCGTGAGCTTGGCGGCGGTAGGCACGTCGTCACAGACGAGCAGCGTCGAAGTGATCGACCTTTCGACGGAGATACCTCAACGCATCTCCGGGCTTCAGAATCCGAGCGGCGTCATTTTCGATCCGCTGAATCAGGTGTTCGTAATCGCGAACACGCTGAACAACAATCTGATTCTCCTGGATCCTGTCGCGCTGATTCAGACGCCGGTGCGCGTGGGCATCGATCCAACCGCGCTCGATTACGACTACCAGAACAGCACGCTCATGACATCCAATTACACGAGCCATACGCTTTCGGTGCTCGATTATGTTTGCCCGCCGAGCAGCTCCGGAGTGGCGTGCCTGAATCCGCAGGTGCGGGCGGTGCTGAACCTGGGCGGCTCGCAGCAATTTTCAGTGGCCATGGATCCCAAGCTGAACCTGGCCGTGGTGGCGGACCAGACGAATAACCGAGTGCTGCTGGTCCCGTTGCCTCATTAATCAGAAGATAGCGCTGAAATGGGATTTTGCGTGGCCAACCTGCCCGCACGGCGGGGCATCTGAAACTGTCGTGCAACGACCCGCAACGCATTCGAAGAGACGCCACCGGACAGAGTGTGCTGGAGAGGGCGCGCTGGAGAGAGTTCGCTGGACGGGGCGGAATCTGATTGACCCGTTTCTTCCGAAGCAGCTATAATCCACGATTTCGGTTTAACCGATTTCCGAAATAAGGAGAGAGAATGAAGATCCGATTGGCAGTGCCTGCCTTGGCGATATTACTGGCGATGCCTGCCGCGTGGGCACAAGGCGCCGCGAGCGCGGCACCAGGAAAAGTGGGAGTTATCAACGTGCAGGTGGCGATCACCAGCACGGCGGAAGGCAAGCAGGCTGCGGCGGAGCTGCAGTCCAAGTTCGCGCCGCGGCAAGCGGAACTCGAAACGATGCGGAAGGATATGGACGACCTTCAGACGCGGCTGCGCACCGGCCAGACCACGCTTAGCGACGATGAGAAGGCGCGCCTGGCGCGGCAGGGCGATCAGCTCAACCGCAGCTATCAGCGCAAGCAGCAGGAAGCCCAGGACGATTTCAACGACGAGCAGCAGGATGTGGTAAACCGCATCGGCCGCAAGATGGTGGCGATCCTGGATAAGTTTTCGAAAGAAAACGGCTACGCGGTGATCCTGGATACGTCCGCGCAGCAGACGCCGGTGGTCTTCGCGGCAAACCAAATCGATGTGACGCAGGACATTATCCGGCTGTTCGACGAAGCGAATCCGGTGAAGTCGGGGGCTTCCAGCGGCGGAACTTCTGCACCGAAATCAATCACCCCGCGGCCTGCGGCTCCGAAACCATAACAACGCCACACTTTGCGGAATCAAAGGTTTTCCGAGAAAGGCCTCGCCGCAAAGCGAGGCCTTTTCCTTTGGCGCCCACCGTCAATTCCGCCGCCGCAGGACCTTTGCCGTCGGCCGTATTGAGCCGGGTAGACGTTGTTTGGGCTGGCGGCTTCTACTATGATGATTGCTCGCAGCAGGAACACGTAATTCTAAAAAGTCCGTCGCGGGAGCGAACTGGGAGGATCGAGCATGGCGATTTCTGTGGGGGCGGCAGCTCCGGATTTTACGTTGAAGGACCAGAACCAGAAAGAAGTGAAACTCTCCGATTACCAGGGCAAGAAGAACGTCGTCATCGTGTTTTATCCGCTGGACTGGAGTCCGGTGTGCACGAACGAGCATGCCTGCTTTGTGAACGATATGAAGCGGTTCGAGCAGCTGGATGCGCAGGTGCTCGGCGTGAGCGTGGACAGCGCCTGGTCGCATAAGGCGTTCGCCGAAAAAATGGGGATCACCTATCCTTTGCTGGCGGACTTCCAGCCCCGCGGCGCCGTGGGAGATAAATTCGGCGTGTATCTCGCGGACAAGGGAATCACCGGGCGCGCCATTGCGATCATCGATCGCGGCGGCAAAGTGGCGTGGTTCAAAAACTACGATATTCCCACGGTGCCGGACATCAACGAAGTTTCCAGCGCACTGGCAAACGTAAAGTAAATCGAACGGAAGTAATCGCAGGCGATGAAAGACTCCGGGTCAGGGCTGTCTGGAAACAGGCGGCTGGCCCGGAGAGACGGCGGACGCTGGGTGCACGAAACCGCGAATATAATCTACCGCCTGCCACCGATCGAATTCCGGAAGCTTGTCTTCGAAAGCCGGCATGGGATTGCGTCCCTTGGTAATCTGCCAGTAGAGCTGGCCGTCGGTGAGCTCGCTCATTTTTCGGGCGTCAGTGAAATTGCCCGGCTCCACCGATAGCTCCTGCGCTTTTTGGCCGTTGCCGTCTCCGCGGTCGCCGTGGCATTGCACGCAGTGATTGGTGTACACCGCTTTGCCCGCCTTGAGGTTCTCTTCGGTGAGGGGAGCCGGATTCGGGAGCTTCTTGGCACGCTCCGCGGCGGCCCAGTTACTCACGCCATAGACGAGCGCTACACTCCCCAGGACGAGAATCAGGAAAAGGGCAACAAAATACAGAACCCGGGATTTTTGAGGGGCTTTCGCAGACGGCATCGGTTGTTTGATTCGGAAGAGTCCTTCGAAATTTTCGCACAACCGCTCAGGATTTCCCAACCGATATCGCGTACAGCAGCCAGACGTTCATGCCCAAAATAACCGCCGTGGCGACCACGGCCAGATAGTTCGTGAGGGGCCGGTTGGCGTGAGTGCCCATCAGATCTTTTCTGCGGGTGAGCATCAGCAGAGGAATCATCGCGAACGGCAGGCAGAAGCTCAACACCGCCTGGCTGAGGACGAGCGTTTTCAAGGGATCGAGTCCCCAGGCGATCACGAGGATCGCCGGGATCATAGTCACAATACGGCGCAAAAAAATGCTGATGCGGAAGTTCATGAACCCCTGGAGAATCACCTGGCCCGCCATCGTGCCCACGGTGGCGGAGGAAAGTCCGGAGCATAGCAAAGCCACGGCGAAAGCCACGCCTGCAAACTTGCCCAGGAGCGGCCCCAGCGTATCGTGGGCGGCCTCGATCGAATACACGTGGATGCCCCCGCCGAAAAATACGGCTGCGGCCATCACGACCATCGCGGAATTGATCAGCCACGCGCCATTCATGGCCAGAAGCACGTCGAGGAGTTCCATCTTGCGATGGTGGTGCTCGTTGCGATCGAGTTCCTCTCGCCGCGGCAGCACCAAAGCAGAGTGCAAGTAGATGACGTGTGGCATCACGGTTGCACCGAGCATGGAGACCGCCAGGTAAATCGAGGACGAGTGGATCTCCGGCAACAGCACATGCGTCACGATCGGGCGCCAGGCCGGCTTGCTGAGAAACATCTCGATGGCGTACGACACTCCAATCACGCCCACCAGAAACATGATCACCCGCTCAAGCCACTGAAATCCGAGCTGCTCGACGGCCAGGATGAGCATGACGCAGACGCCGGTGAGAATCGCGGAGGGCAGCATGGGGATTCCAAACAGCAGATAGAAGCCCAGGGCCGCGCCCAGGAACTCAGCCAGATCGGTGGCCATGGCGCCTACTTCGGCCGCGACCCACAGGAGAACCGTCACCGGATGAGAAAATTCAGCCCGGCAATTCTCGGGCAGCGTCTTGCCCGTGGCGATGCCCAGCTTCGCGGCGAGGTACTGCACCAGGATGGCCATGGCATTCGACCACAGGAGCACCCAGAGAAGTTCGTAACCGAAGCGCGCCCCGCCCTCAATGTTGGTCGCGAAATTGCCGGGGTCCATGTACGCGACCGAGGCAACGAACGCCGGGCCCAGATACCACCAGCCGTCGCGCAGACCTTTCCGGGGGGACGCCGAAATGTCCGGAGCGTCTGCTTTTGCGGCCGCCGAAGATAGGGAGGTCTCGGACATAGTTAACCTGATTAAACTTCCTATATAAACTACGCTTAATAGCGGGTTTCCGTCAACGATCTAACTGCAGGAGTTTTCTAAAACCGATCGCGAAAGCCGCGCGTCTGCTATAGTTGGCAAGCGAATCTCAGGAGAGGATCGGATGGCCGAACCAACCAAAGACCAGCAGCAAGTGCAGATCAAAGCCGACGAGAAGGAACTGCTTGGGCAGTATTCCAATCTGGTGGTCGTGCACCACAACGCCGAAGAATTTACGCTCAATTTTGTCTATCTTTTCCCGACGGTGCCGCAGGGCAAGCTGGTGGCGAGCCTCATCGTGAGCCCCACCCACGCGAAGCGGCTGATGCGCGCGCTGCAGGAAAACCTCTCGCGCTACGAAGCGCAATTCGGCAAGCTGCCGGAAGGCTCAGGGCCCGCACCGGAGCCCAACGTGGGATTTATTCAATAGCGGCCAATAGAGCGACGCGCCGGGCGAAAAAGCAGCGAATGATTTTCGGCTGAAATCAGAGCATGGCGGCAACATTGCCGAGGGCAAACGTCTTCTTGTCGCCCCGTTTCATCCGGTATAGGGCCCGGTCGGCGGCGGTGAACAACTTCTCGATTGTGGTTCCATCGTTGGGATACACGGATACGCCCACGCTTACGGTCACGTGCGGCACCTGTCCGTCATTCGCGAGGCGCGCGCACATTCGCGCGGCCACCCCCTGAGCTGCGTCCGCGTCAATTTCGGGCAGGATGACGGCAAACTCGTCGCCACCGTACCGCGCCGGCGTGTCGATCGTGCGGCTATTGCTCCGCAATGCGTTGCCCAGCCGCTTGATGGCCTGACTCCCGGTCAGATGGCCGTACCTGTCGTTGATCTTCTTGAGTTCGTCGAGGTCGAAGAGCAGTAGCGCAAAGGTGCGGTGGGTGCGGCGCGAGCGCTCGATCTCGATCTCCAGAACTTCCAGCAGGCGCCGGTGGTTCGCAAGTCCCGTGAGAGAATCCGAAGCCGCCAGCCGGCTGACCTGCGCGAAGAGCTGGGCGTTATCGAGCAGCGTGCCGCCGAGCACCACCACGTAGCTCAGAACCATCAACACGTGCGCCAGCATGTAGGGTGCATCGAGGCCGCGCTGCGATTCGGCAATCGTGATATGGCAGATGACATTCAATCCAGCGGCGATGAAAAGCGCCCGGTCCAGCGAAGCGCTTACGCGACGCAGGCGCCATCCGTAACCCACTGTGGCAACCACGTAAATCGCGGCCGGCAGGAGGTCCCATGGGCGTGGAATCAGCGACCCGGGATGAATCCTTGGCGCTTCCGGCATCATGAAGTAGAAAATGCTCGTAAGGTACGCCACGGCGGCAACCACGAGCGTGGCTCCGGCTATTTCTTTTCCGGGGTCGCGCGCGAGAGGTATCCGCCTCTCCACGAGCAGGGCCGCAAGCAGCAGAACTCCAAGTAGAGTTCTCCCAGCCAGCCAGGGGAGAGAGATGTGGTGGATGACCGCAGGGCCCGTGACCAGCATGCCGTGATAAAACGTTACGCTTTTCGCAGCTTCGATCAATCCTGCGAGTACGAAGCCGAAAGCGAGGGTCAGCGAAATGCGGTCGTGCGTGCCGCGGAAACGAATCATGGCATTGGCCGCAAAGGTGAAGGCGATCAGGCTGCCTGCCATGTCCAGGAATGTATCCAGGAGCGGGTCAGCGACGTAGGTGGAGTTGCGAAGGACCGACAAAAAGGCGAGGTAGCCCGCCATCGCGATCATCCCAAGAAGGACGAGCCGAAAACGGTGGATCAGCTCCCAAATTTTCGCCGGACGCCCCATACCGACCCCTCAAAACGAAACACGTGCCCATCCGTGAAGTAGCAAATGGCGTACCAAATGAGAACAGCAGCTATTGGCGAATAGGAAACTGAGCGTACTCGCTTTAGTTGCAACGAGAGGATGGCGGCTGAGGTGAAGCTGTATTAGGGGAATCTAATTCGGGGGTGAAAACGTTACATTCTAGAACTTGAGCCACCCGTGTGGGCACAGGCAACATTGGGTTCAGGGCTTCGGCGCTGGAGCAGGCAGGTCGCGCGCTTCAATGACGCTCTGAAAATTAGCTTTCTTGTGAGCCCCGTCGCAAAAGGGCTTCGTTTGGGAATGCCCGCAGCGGCAAAGGCCAATCGAGGTTCGGCCGCCGAGGCCGAAGGCTTTGCCATCCTGGTCCAGAATCTCGAAATCGCCTTCGACGCGGATCGACCCGTCGTTTCGGACCGTGATCTTGGTAGCTGCCATCCAATCCTCCGTGAAATAGAAAGTCTTAGTACTTCGGCACGGACGGATCTACTTCATCCGACCAGGCCAGAATCCCGCCCTTCAGGTTCGATATCTTGCGGAAGCCCGCCTTGAGCAGGAACTCCGAGGCTTGCGCAGACCGCTTGCCGGTGCGGCAGTGCGCGACGATCTCGCGGGAGCTGTCGAGCTCGTTCACGCGACTCGCAAGATCTCCCAGAGGGATCAGGTGGCCGCCGATGTTGCAGATCTGATATTCGTGCGGCTCGCGCACGTCGAGGACATAAATATCGTCGCCGCGGTCAAGCCGGGCTTTCAGCTCGCGGGGAGTGATCTCTGGAACCGTCGTTGGAGGGGCAGGAGCTTCCTCGCCACGAAGGCCGCAGAACTCCGCGTAGTCTATTAGCTTGGTAACGGTTGGATGGTCGCCGCAAACAGGACATTCCGGATTCTTGCGCAGCTTGAGTTCGCGAAACTTCATCCCGAGCGCATCGAACAGCAGCAGGCGGCCGATGAGAGGATCGCCCTTGCCGATGATCAGCTTCAAAGTTTCCGCAGCCTGAATCGTGCCCACGATTCCCGGCAGCACGCCGAGAACTCCGCCCTCCGCGCAGGATGGCACGAGCCCAGGCGGGGGCGGCTCGGGATAGAGGCAGCGGTAGCAAGGGCCACCAGGAGCGCCAAAGATTGTGATCTGGCCTTCGAAACGGAAGATCGAGCCGTACACGTTGGGCTTGCCGAGCAGCACGCAGGCATCGTTCACAAGATAGCGCGTGGGGAAATTGTCGGTTCCATCGACAATGATGTCGTAATCCTTGAACAGATCGAGGGCGTTTTCGCTGGTGAGGCGAGTCTCGAAGGTATCGATCTGAATCGTGGGATTCAGGTTCCGCAGATGCTCGGCGGCAGCCTCAATCTTGGGACGGCCGACGTCGCTCGTGCCGAAAAGCACCTGGCGCTGCAGGTTCGTAAAGTCGACCGTATCGAAATCCACCAATCCGATGCGTCCGACACCAGCAGCGGCAAGATAGAGACCGAGCGGCGCACCGAGGCCGCCGGTGCCAATGCACAGCACCTTCGCCTGTTTGAGCTTGAGCTGGCCTTCCATGCCGACCTCCGGCATGATGAGGTGGCGGCTGTAACGCAAAATTTCTTCTTTTGATAGGGACACGGCAGGCTTGGCCTCCGGCGTTGCCACGGGAACTTCCGTTTTCGTCGCCATAAAAATTTCTCCCCCAAAATCGCTTGGTTAAATCGATTAAACGCGATCGCGCGCGCCGCCCGCAATCGACGGCACGATGCTCACAACATCGCCCTCGCGCACGGGCGTCCGGTCCTTTTGCAAATAGCGGATGTCTTCGTCGTTGACGTAGACGTTGACGAAACTGCGGAGCCGTCCGTCATCGGTGAACAGATGCTTTTTCAGGTCCGCGAACTGGCTGGTCAGCGCCGATAGCGCTTCTCCCACGGTCCCCGCCTGCAACTGGACGCTTTCCTGCTTGCCCGCATAGGCCCGCAGCGGCGTTGGGATCATGACTTTCACTGGCATTCGATTCTCTCCTTGTGAAACTTGTGGAACTGCAACATTTTCCTCAAGAGCCTGCAGGGTGTCACGGCCGTTAGAAACGCCGCTAACAGCGCGCCGAATGCGCGACCGTTTCAATCGCCTCGGGATCGTAGGCAGCGCGATCGTCATGCAAGCGCCATGACGTGGTGTCGGCCGGCGTCCCCTTCAGCACGCTTACGATGATGTAGCTGTACCAGGGCCACGCGTGCTCGCGGTCGAACTCGCTGGGGCGCGCCGGGGCGTCGGGATGCGAATGATACCATCCGATCAGCTCGATTTTCTTTTCGCCGGCCGTCTTTTCGGCCAAGCGCACGTCGTCTGGCGTCACCTCAAAGCGGTTGCGCGGCGAATCGTTGCGGCGATTGGCAAGGGGAAGCAGATCGAGCACCTCGCGCGAGGATTCGTCGTCGCGGCCGAGAATCGCTCCACAGCATTCGTGCGGATAGGTTTCCACACCGTGCGCGTGGATTCGCTGCAGCAGTTCGCTTCCGATTTTCAACACAGAGCCGCTCACTCTTCGCTCCAGAATTTATCGCTCAGATATTTATCGCCCGAATCCGGGAATATGGTGACGATCACGGCGTGCTGGTCGCGCGGGATACGGCGCGCAAGGTCGAGGCACGCCCAAAGAGCGGCTCCCGCGCTCACTCCGGCGAGGATGCCTTCCTCTCGGGCCAGGCGCCTGGTCATCAGCTGGCCATCTTCAGTCTGTACGGCCACATCTTCATCCGCGATGCTGGCATCGTAGATGGCCGGCACAATGTTGGTAGCCATGTGCTTTAAGCCTTCGAGCCCATGAAATCCCGAATCCGGCTGCATGCTGATGCAGCGGATCTTCGGATTCAGTTCTTTCAGCCGCCGCGACGTACCCACAAAAGTGCCGCTCGTGCCAAGTCCAGCCAGAAAATGGGTGACGCGCCCTTCCGTCTGCAGCCAGATTTCGGGCGCCGTGCCGGTATAGTGCGCCGCGGGATTCGCGGGATTCCCGTACTGATCGGGATAGAAATACTTATCGGGGTCGGCTTTGTAGATTTCGCGCACGCGACGGATCGCGCCGTCGGTGCCCTCATCGCCCGGCGTGTAGACGATTTCGACGCCATACGCATGCAGGATGTGCTTCCGCTCGGGCGAGGCGCTGTTGGGAAGGCAGAGCTTCACCCGGTAACCGAGGGCCGCGCCGATCATGGCGTAGGCGATTCCGGTATTGCCGCTCGTTGCGTCGAGAATCACCTTTCCGGACCGCAAGTGTCCATGGCGTTCGCCTTCGCGGATCATGGAGTACGCTGCGCGGTCCTTTACCGAGCCGCCCGGGTTGAACCATTCTGCCTTGGCGTAGATCTCCACGTTCGGGTATGCGGCGGTCAAGCGCTCCATCCGAAGCAGCGGCGTATTGCCGATACGCTCGACAAGTCGCTGGCCGAGCCGCACATGCGCCGCCGCCCCTGCCGCTGCGACCTCGGGTTTGTTAACTGCGGTCATGATCCTCTTCGCCGTTCCTCTGACGCAGCTTGCCTTCGCAAAGTTCCGAGCAGAAACGCCCCGAGCAGAAACGCCCTGCTTCGGAGATCGTTCGATGCTATGACGACCGATTCGTATTCACCTAATTCCAATCAGTTTAGCAGATTCGCAGACCTCTTCCTACGAGACCGGCAGATGTTTGGATGCTCGAATCTTCGATTGGAAGCAGATTTGGCCTTTACAGAACCAGGTGGAATTCATATCCTCGAAGGCTATGTGGTACGTGAATAAGCTGTTTCAGCAGGCACAGGTGGAATCATTGTCGGCGAAGGGCTTTATGGTCCGAAGCTCGGGCGGCGTTGTTCGGATCGAGAAGCACGGTTGCGGCGCCGAACTGCGCAGGGCGCCTTCCGGCCCTTACCAGATGACGATCATTCCCAGCATCATGGTTCTGGGGCAGTTCACAAGACTTTGGGACGCCGGATACCAGAAGTTCCTGCTGACCCATGAAGGCAGAAAATTCCCGATCCGCGTCACGCAGCTATCCGAACTGCGCCGCTTCAATGAGGAATTGCGCACTGCCCTGGGCGTGCCGACTTACTACAACGAGGCCCTCGGCTCAACCTGCCACTACAGCGTCTACGATCGCGTGAAGGGGCGTCGCGGGGATGTGCCCGATGAAAGCGTGGGCGCGCACGAAGAGGCCGAGCACTAGAAGCGAGACGCACCGCAGTAATTCTCCGATGTGCGCCACTTCAGCATTCGGATGGAGTTTCCCCGCAAAGCAAAGCTCTCCAACCGAATCGAGTCTGCTCATCCAGCTGTGCTTGTGCCACCGCAAGCCTGCGTGATAAACCGGGAGAGCGAGGAAGGCACGAAATGGCGCACGTAGTGGCACTCGTCGACGATTTGTTTTTTCAGGCGAAGCTGGTCGAGACGGCAAAGCACCTCGGCGTGGAATTGCGCACGTGTACCACTCCCGATGCGATGCTCGCGGAGATTGCCGAGCATCCGCCCAGGCTCGTGGTCGTCGATCTGAATGCCCGCAACAATCCCCTCGAAGCGGTGGAGCGCGTGCAGGCCAGCGCCGGACAAATCCCGCTGCTGGGATTTCTCTCGCACGTGCAGGTGGAACTCGCGCAAAAGGCCCGGGCAGCCGGCTGCCACGACGTGATGCCCCGGTCGAAATTCACGCAGAACCTGGCAACCATCCTGGCACAGGCGAAATCCGAACGTTCATGACGACGCGATCTATTTTGCGGACTGCAGTCCCGGGCGCAATCCTGCTGTGGGCGTTCACGCTATTGAACCCGGTGAGGCTTTGCGCGCAGGACTCCCATGAGGCCGATCCTTCAAGCGCTCTCTCGGCCGCGTTGGGCGCTGCCTGCCGTCAAAACGAGGCGCAGTTCGCCAATTACCTGACTTCGGACAGCGCCGCCGCTTACCGCGCGCTGCCGGAGGACGAGCGCACGGCGCTCCTGAAGCGGTTTTCGCTAGCCGAGGGCGCCGGCAAAACACTGGTCTCTTCGGATAACCATGGCCACACCGTGCTGCGTTGCGAGGCCCCGGAGCATACGGTCGAGTTTCGCTTCGGCGATGTTCGATCCCGCGAGAATCTGGCGTTTGTTCCGGTGACGGTCGTCGACAGCCAGGAAACGGACTTCGGCCTGGTCCGGGAAAATGGCGGCTGGCGGCTGATCTCTCTGGGTTTGGTATTGCTCGATATTCCGCAGCTCGCCAGGCAGTGGAATGCGCAGGATATTGGCGCGCGTGAAGATGCCGCCGTCGCCGCGCTGCGCGGCCTCGCCGGCGCGATTCAATCGTACCGCCGCGCGTTTGGAAAGCTGCCGGAATCGCTCGCGCAACTTGGCCCTGCTCCCAAAGATCAGGTTTCGCCCGAGCTGGCTTCGCTAGTGGACGAGCATCTCGCATCCGGAAGCGCTGCCGGCTACCGCTTCCGCTACCGCATCGTTCCCGCAGCCAGCGACGACGACGCGACTTTCGAAGTCGCGGCGACTCCCGACGACTATGGAAAAACGGGCCAGCGCTCCTTCTTCCTTGACGGCTCGGGAAAAATTCACGGCGCCGATAAGCGCGGTACCGTGGCGGCTCTCGACGACCCGCTGATCGCAGTGGAAAAGGCGCCCTAAGAACGGCGGCACTCCGTGGGGTATAATCCCTGCCCCGGAACTGTATCGCCGGGAGTTCCAGCCTGACGGCATCTGGATCCCTCTTCCCAATGTCCATGCAACCCGCTCCCGCTCAAGTGAGTCCCGAAGACGCCGTTCGAGAAGCGAATCATCGCTTCTACGCTGCGTTCGAATCGCTCGACATTGCCCAGATGGAAGCGCTGTGGTCGCATGACGACACCGTCGAGTGCGTGCATCCCGGATGGGACCTGCTGCTCGGCTGGGACGAGGTACGCGAGCGCTGGGAGCGGATTTTCGCCAATACCAAGCGCGTGCGCGTGGCGCTGAGCTGCGAATGGGTTCGCGTTGAAGGCGATGTCGGCTGGGTCGCGTGCACCGCGCGCGTGACGTCGGCGTTTGCCGAAGACTTCGATGAAGCCGTCGTGCAGGCGACGAATGTCTTCGTGCGGCGCGAGGGCCAGTGGCTTCTTGTGGTTCATCACGCCTCCCCTGTTCCCACTTCTTCGGATGCAACGGTGCAGTGACGGACTCCTGATCCCACGACCGGGCATGAGCGAACCTGAGACCACGCAACCCGCGCCGTCGAACCGCTGGCTGACGCGCGGCGTGCTGGGCATCGGCTTGGCCAGTCTTTTGTCAGACTGGGGACACGAAGCAGCCACATCCATTCTCCCCGCCTTTCTCGCCAGCCTCGGTGCCCCAGCGATTGCGCTGGGCATCATCGAAGGGATTTCTGACGGCTTTTCAAGCTTCGCAAAGCTAGCAGGGGGTTGGATCGCAGACCGGCCGCAGTGGCGCAAGCCAACCGGAATCGTCGGCTATCTGGCCACCGGCCTTTCCAGCTTTGGGTACGCTTTCGCGCACTCGTGGCCGGCCATTTTGGTTATGCGCGGGCTTGGATGGATAGGCCGCGGAAGCCGGGGGCCCTCCCGGGATACGCTGCTGGCGGATTCCGTGCTGCCGCAGCAGGCGGGCCGCGCCTTCGGTTTCGAGCGCACGATGGACACCGTGGGAGCCGTTCTTGGGCCCCTTTGCGCCACGGCGCTGATCGGAGTTCTCGGGGTACGCGGCGTGTTGCGGTGGAGTGCCCTGCCCGGCCTGCTCGCGGCTGTGGCCTTCGCGTGGCTTGTCCCAACTGGGAAAAGTACGGAGGGGCATCATGCGCCCGGTTTTGCGTCGAGCTTCGCTCAATTGCCGAAAGCCTATTGGCACTACCTTGCGGGCGTGTTCGCACACGGCATCGGAGATTTTGCTCCCACACTGCTGATCCTGCGCGCGAACCAGATTCTAGCGCCGCGCTTTGGATTTGGCCGGGCGGCGACAATTTCCGTCGCGCTTTACACTTTCTACAACGTCGTCAACGCAATGGCTTCTTATCCGGCGGGTGCGCTCGGAGACCGCATCGGCAAGCGTGGACTGCTTGCGGCGGGATATCTGGTGGGCGTCATCGCGTATGCCGGATTTATCTTCGAGCCGCCGACCATTCCTATTCTGGCGGCTCTTTTCGGGCTGGCAGGCATTCACGGAGGATTTCAGCAATCGCTCGAAAAAGCGCTCGGCGCGGAACTGTTGCCGTCCCAGGTGCGCGGCTCAGGATTTGGCGTGCTGGCCACAGCCAACGGCATCGGCGATCTGATATCGAGCATTGCAGTCGGGGCGCTGTGGTCCGCAGTGAGCCCGGCCGCAGGGTTTGCTTACGCAGTGGTGTTCGCTTTCGCGGGCGCATTGCTGATCTTCAGTTGGCGGTAGCTGGCGGTAACGCGTGCTTACTTCTTGCGTCTGCGGGCTCGCGGGACTGGCTGGCAGTTCGGGCAAAAATGGCTGCTGCGTCCCGCGACGATCACCCGGCGGATGAGCGCCTTGCAGCGAGCGCACTTCTTTCCTTCGCGCTGGTACACGCGATGCTTCAACTGAAATTCTCCGCGCTCGCCGGAACAATCTACGTAATCGGATATCGAGGACCCGCGCAGCCGGATAGCTTCCTTGAGGATGGTTTGAACGGCGCGGTAGAGCTGCCGTAGCTCCGCTTCCTTGAGGCTTGACGCCAGCCGCATCGGGTTGATGCGCGCTCGCCACAAGCTTTCGTCCGCGTAGATGTTGCCCATGCCCCGCAGCACGCTCTGATCCAGGAGCAGCGCCTTGATTCGCGCCCGGTGTCCGCGCAACTGCTGTACGAATTCGGTCTCGGTGGCTTCCAGCGGATCTGGCCCCAGGCTGCCAAGTGGGCTTCCATTGCCTTGCACCACCATCTGCATGTTGCCAAATCGCCGGGGATCCTTGTAGCGAAGTTCGCGGCCGTCATCAAGCACGAAAAACACGTGAGTGTGCGGAGCAATACTCGCATCGGGGGCGCATGTAATGAGCTGTCCCGTCATCCCCAGATGAATCAAAAGATGAATCAAAAGCGCGGGTTTGTGAGTTCCGGCCTGCGGGGATTCCAGATCGAACACCAGAAATTTCCCATAGCGCCGCACCGCAGCTATGCGGCTACCCGGCAACTCCCTTTCGAGGGCGGCGGGGTCTTCTATAAAATCCGTCTTGCCTAAACGAACTTCGACGATGCGCCTGCCTGGCAGGACCTTTTGCAATCCGCGCACAACGGTTTCAACTTCGGGAAGCTCAGGCATCGTCTATGAATGGCAACCTAACACAATTCCCGCAGGGAATGCGGTCTTGCTACAGCCTCTTTCAGCAACGGTGTTGTTGCATTGTCCAACCGCCGGCGAGTCTTCAACTCACTCGCCCGCGATTTTTGTGTAGCGCAGTTGCTGCTTTACGATGTCGCGCGGGTAGCTTATCTGCACGTTGCCGCCCTGGCTTCCGGTGCCCCTGCGCAGTTCCAGTTCGGGGTTGATGCCCACCCAATAGTTCGGAATGTCGAGGGTTTTGTAGCGAGCGACGACCTGGTCGCGCCAGGCCGTATTGAAGTGGACGCTATATTGGTTGACCAGGGCCTTCGCCGCGTCGTAGTCGCCTTCGGCTTTGATGCGCATGAGCTCAGCCAGCAGCATCCCGACGCCCTGCCGCATCTTCTGATAATCGGTCACCACCAGGTAGGTCTTTCCGTCGCGATCGAGGGGCTGGATGGCGCCCGTCTTGTCGTGAATATAGTTGACGATGAGCTGCGTGCCGCGACGGTGGTCTTCTTCGATCGTGTCGCCTGTCGGCACCTCGTGCAACTGGACCAGCGCGGCGCGCGCTTCGCTGTCGTAAGCCGCTCGCGCCACGTCATCGTTGGGCATCACGCCCATCTCAATCAGCTTAGGGTCCCAGAAATTCCACAGCGCCATCAGGTCCGCGCGGGACTCTTCCAGCGTCGAATAATATTCCTTGATGTAGGAGGCGGGCTCTTTCGTGACCTTGGGGCCGAGCTTGCCCGAGCCGTGGCCGATCACCTCATGCATGGCCGTGAACAAATCTTCTGCGAGATCGCCATACTTCTCCGCCCGGTCGAATTCGGCAGGCGTACTCGAAAATTCCTGGGCCACCTTGTCCCCGGTGGCGCCGTTCAACGCGCGGATTGAGCCGGTAAAAATGAAGCTTTTGGAACCATACTTTTCGTGAATTTCCGATTCGTTGGGAAGATTGTCGCCGATGGTGTTTACGGCAAAGGTTCCCGATTCGATCAGAGTTTCGTCGGCATTGACGACCGGAGGCTTCGGGTCGGGATTCTTGTATTTATCCTCCCAGGGAGCCTTCTGTTCGAAATAGCCGGCGTTCGCGGCGAATCCCTTCATCATCTGGTTCATCTTCTCGTCGATGATGGTCACAAACCCCTGGATGGCGCCTTTCTGCCCGCGCGGATCTTTGTAAACCTCGACGAAGCCGTTCGAAAAATCGGGATTGCTCTTGTCGCGCACCCAGGCAATTCCGCAGGCGATCCAATCGGAGCGCTCGCCGGTCTGGTAGTAGCGGATCAACGCTTCGATCACCTTCTTTTGGGAATCGGGCGCGTACGGCAGCGCCTGCTGGAGATCGCGAATGGCCAATCCGAGTTCGCGGGCGTATCGCCCGGGAAGAACCTTTCCGTCCGGTGTGCCGGCGCGATAGACCTCTTCCACCGGTTTGCCATCGTCTCCCAGAGTTACCCTGGAGTTGAGCGCGTAGTGCTCGGTGAAGCCGGCCAGGTCCTTGAGAGTCACGCCGGAATAGAAATTGACGGAGCTGGCTTCGAGCGGGTCTTCGCCATTCGGAGGATTTTTCGCTGTCAGCATCGGCTGAAAGTCAGGATCGAAAATGGGCTTCTGAAGTTCGGCGAGTTCTTTTCCCAGCGCGGCTGCCGAGCCCAGTTGAGATGCCCCGTTCTTGCGGGCCTGCTCGGCGGCGGCGCTCAATTCGGCGGGAGTGAAATCGGGTAGGAATTTCCGCGAGGTAAACTCGTTGTGGTTCCCCTGATTCCCCCAGAAAAGCATCGTGTATTCCGTAATTTTCTTGAGCACGGCGGGATCGACGCCATTCGAGTGCGTCAGTATGGCCTCGAGCAGGTGCTTCTCCGGCAGGCCATAAACCGAATTTTGATCGTACGCGATGGGGTTGATCGCGATCGCCGCCATAGAGAGCCAGTACGCGTCCATCTTTTGTTCCTGCGAAAGGCCGTCGAAGGCATCGGCGCTGACCTGGAGGAATCCGGTGTCGCGCACCCGGCCAACCAGGCTGGGGGGAGCGGATGGCTCGTCGGCAGCCGGCGCGGCCGGGAGGGAAGGCGAAAGCAGTTGCAGGAGCACTACGAGACCAAAGCTTACAATTGCAACCTTCACAAACTTGCGCACGCTCATCCTCCACAATACCGGGACCTCATTGTAGTAAAGATAGGGAGCGCTGCCTATCGGGTGACTTGCGATGGTGCAACCCGTCCAGGTTTCGGCTCACTTGCGGCTGGCCGCAGACGCTCCGTCCATGCGCCAAGCGGGTTAGAATACGCAGGCGTGGTTTCTGCGAGGGCCAGTGGGCAAGGTATATGCAGGCACATCCGGTTGGGCCTATCCTAGCTGGAAGCTGGAGTTCTATCCCGCGAAGTTGGCATCGGCCAAGTTTCTAGGCTATTACGCGAGCCGGCTGAACTCCGTCGAGTTGAACTACACGTTTCGCCGCTTTCCCACGCTGAAATTACTCACCGGCTGGATTGAGGCGACTCCGCCCGGCTTCCAGTTTGCGGTGAAGGCCCACCAAACCATCACCCATATCAAGCGGCTCCGCGATACATCCTCTTTCACGACCGACTTCCTGGGCGCCCTGGAACCGCTGCGGGAGGCGGAAAAGCTGGGTCCGGTGCTGTTTCAGCTGCCGCCGTTCCTGAAATGCGATCCGGCGGTACTCAAGGATTTTCTGGACGGGCTTCCGCACGGCTTCAGAGTCGCGTTCGAGTTTCGGCATACGTCGTGGTTCAACGACGAGGTGTACGATTTGCTTCGTAAATCCGATGCTGCCCTGTGCCAGGCCGAAAGCGAAAAGATCGAAACGCCCAAGGTGCAGACCGCCGGCTTTTCCTACCTGCGCCTGCGGAAAGAGGATTATTCGCCCAAGGAGCGAAAGGAACTCACTCAGTCGGTGGGAACTCTCGCGAAACAAGGCGATGTTTTCGTCTACTTCAAACACGAGGAAACGGCGGAAGGCGCTTTGTACGCGGAAAGCCTGCTCACATCCACATCTGCCGCCTAGAGGCCTGAGCCTTCTGCCACCGCCGCTCTGCCACCGCCGCTCTGCCGGTCCGCCCGCGTTGTGCGCTAAAATGAAGGGTCGCATGGAGGAAGGATGATTCATCGCATGGTTTTTCATAACGGCCGCTTGCTGCCTGTTGAGGAAGTGCGGCTGTCTCCCGGACAGGCCGGCCTGCTCAGCGGATGGGGTCTTTTCACGACGATCCGCGTCATCGAGGGCGTTCCGTTTGCGTTTGAGCGCCACTGGCAACGCCTCGCGCGAGATGCCGAAAGGACGCATTGCCCGTTCCCCTTCGACGAAGAAACCGTGCGCACCCAATTGGGTCAGGTGCTGGCAGCAAACAGCGTACGAGAGGGCTGCGCGCGAATTTATGCGATCTACAATGCGTTCGGACTCTGGCGCAGCGACGAAGGCTTTCCTCAAGCGGACCTCGTGATGTACTCCTCCGGCCTCCCCGCCCACCGGGACCGCGCGCGGCTGGGCTTGCGCGAACACGGGCGCCACGCCGCTTCGCCGCTTGCGGGCGTGAAGGTGACTTCCTGGCTCAATAATCTGTGGAATCTGCACGAGGCTCAGCAGGCCGGCTTCGACGAGGTAGTGCTGTTGAACGAACGCGGCGAGGTGTCCGAGTGCACTGCCGCGAACATTTTCTGTGCGCGCGATGGGCGCGTCGTCACTCCGCCCCTTTCGTCCGGCTGCCTGGCCGGAATCACGCGGAGCATCCTGCTCGAGATCGGGCCGAAAGTGGGAATCCCCGTGGAGGAGCGGACGTTATTCCCCGAGGACTTCTACACCGCAGACGAAGTGTTTATTTCCTCGACCAACCGACACGTAATTCCGGCCACCGAAATTGCTGGGCGCGCGGTGGGATCGGCAAAAGTGCCGATAATGACGAAGCTCGAAAAGGCGTTTGACTCCTATATTCGCGATTACGTCGAGGCACACAGCACCGCTATAGGCAAGCGCTAGAGTTTATCGCCCGTAGAACCAACCACATAGACAACTTAGCCGGCACGTTTCTTCGTCAGTTAGACTTTCGGCACACTAAGGGAATTGCTCTACATCGTTACAGGGGATACCCGCTGTCTAACCTGATAGAGGGCAAGTACTATCGGGCTATGGACCGCTCATCTCATCAGCGGGGTATCCAATTCGTCAGCGAGCCGGAAAAGCCCTCGTCAGCGGGGGCCGGCGAACCACTCCCGGCCGGCGACTTGGCCGACGACTCGTTGTCTGATTTGCTGCGCGAAAACCTGCCGGCTGTTCTGCTCGCAAAGCATAACGAACTGGATCGCCTGCTGAACGAGCTGAACGAAATATCCAACGCCCTGCAATCGCACGCATCTCCCGACATCGAGAATCTTAGCGAATCGCTGCTGCGAGCCGTTCGGGGCGTCATACGGCAATCTTTGCTGGACAAGGAACTTTGCTCCCTCGCGCTCACCGATGAATTGACGGGCCTGCAGAATCGGCGCGGGTTTCTGGCTCTTGCGGGCCAGCAGTTGAAGCAATCCCAGAGGAGTGGGCAGCAATTCCTGCTTTTTTCCTGCGACCTCAACGGTCTCAAAACGATCAACGACTCCTTTGGGCATCCAGAAGGCGATCGCGCAATCGTTCGCACGGCGGAGGCATTGAAGCAAACATTTCGCAACTCCGACATACTCGCCCGCTTCGGCGGCGACGAATTCTGCGTCCTGGCGTTCGAAGCTTCCGTGCGGCATGAGGAAGCGATGCTGGAGAGGCTGAAGGAAAATCTCCGCAGAGCCAGCGCCGAAGAATCCCGCTATTCGCTTTCGCTGAGCGTAGGGCTCGCCAGGTTCGACCCGCGAACGCCCGCTCCCCTGCAGGATCTGATGGCCGAGGCCGATAGCGCCATGTACGAACAGAAGAAAAGCCAGTCACGGCGGGCCGCCGGAAGGGGCGTCAGTGGATAAGAAACCCGGCCGCAGCAATTCCCAGCCCCACCAGGCCTAGAACCCCTCCCGATTGCCAGAATATTCTCTTGCGCGTCATTAAAGTAATGGAGCAGATTACCAGCCCGGCCTCCAGCATGACCTCGCCCAGGTCGAACCGGTCAGCGCGGCGCCGCTCGATCGCCACTTCGTCTTCCGCGGCCTTGGCTTCCCCTTCGATCTCGCCCTGCTCGGCTGCGTAGCGAGCCACTTCCTTGCTGTACTTTTCTTTTATCTTCGCGGCGAGGTCGGCGTTCTGAGGACCAGCCAAAGATATCTCATCCAGGAACACCTCGTAGCTGCGGCGGCGAATGTCCTTCGCCTGATAGTAGGCCCATTGGTCGGTAGCTTTAGTCTGCAGCAACAACTCTTCCGTGTGCGCGCGGTGACCAAGCAACGAGACAGCCGCTACAAGCACGGCAAAAATGGCCATAGTCAAAGTTATGGGAGCGAGGCTTGGTTCATGCGCCCCATGTTCGGCGTGTTCCTGCAATTCCTGAAGTTCTTCAGACACGTTCGCCCCCAATCGGATCCGTTGCGAGATTTGTGCGCGGAAAGAATAGCAGAACCGCTTCCCGATGCGCATCATCCTGACCCGCCTCGGCGTACCCCCGGGGTCATAAAATTTTTACTGGCGCGATAAATCCAATGGGCGTAACGTTGCGTATTGTTATAGAAGCCGTGGGGGCCCTGGAACCCGAGTCTGGTCCGAGGCAAGGGATTATCTAAGGCTTAACGGTCTTCTTTCGGAAGTTCTCAAGGGTAAGTGCAGTTCAATCTCATTCAGGAGGATAGTGGGGAAAATGACAAAGTCGAATAAGTTTCTACTCACGGGTGCTGCTCTGGCCGGCTTGCTCGCCGGAAGCGCCAGCATTCAGGCTTCCAACCTCATCACCAACGGCTTGGCTTCGCCCGGCGCTCAGGCCTCTGGCGATACCACCAAGGCGGCTAAAGAAAAGCATGCTTGTAAGGGCCAGAACTCGTGCAAGGGCAAGGGCGG